>NZ_JBVHMF010000006.1:0-48823 GCF_055558595.1 Streptomyces sp. NPDC025721
GGGGAGGGGGGGGGGGGTTTTGGGTTGGTGGTGTTGGTCGGTGGTTGGGGGTTTTGGCGGCCCGTCCCGCTGGCGGGGGGGGGGGGGGGGGGGGGGAACGCCCCCCCCGCGGGGGGGGTCGGGGGGCCCGCTTCGGTGTGCGGGGTGGGGTCAGGCCGCGCGGCCTGAGCTGCCGGTGTCGCCGCCGCGGGCGCGGCGGCCCACCGCGCCGCCGCGGCCGGCGGCGGCGCCGGGGCCGGTGCGGCGGCCGCGGCCGGCGGCGCCCTCGTTGGCGGTGGCCCCGGTACGGCGGGATGCAGCCTTCTTGGCGGGCTGCTGACGCTCACCGGCGGTGGCGGCGCCGCCGCGCCCACTGCCGCCACGACGGCGGCGGGACGGGGCCGCGCCGGGAGCCTTGGCCTTGGGCGCCGGGACCTCGGCGGCGGGCAGCGTGACCGGGGTGCCGGACGGCTGCCGGGCACCGGTGATCCTGACCAGATCCGCGTCGCCCGGACGGACCCGGGCGGTGTGCGGCCGGATACCGGCCTGCGTCATGAGCCGGGCGTTCTCGCGCCGCTGCTCGGGCAGCACCAGCGTGACGACCGTGCCGGACTCACCGGCCCGCGCCGTACGCCCGCCGCGGTGCAGATAGTCCTTGGCCTCGGTCGGCGGATCGACGTTCACGACCAGGTCGAGACCCTCGATGTGAATCCCGCGCGCCGCGACATTCGTGGCCACCAGCGCGTCGGCCGTCCCCGTACGGAACTGGTCGAGCGCCCGGTTCCGCTGCGGCTGCGACTTGCCGCCGTGCAGCGCCACCGCCCGCACCCCGAGGCCCAGCAGGTGCTTGGTGAGCCGGTCGGCGCCGCGCTTGGTGCCGACGAACATGATCACGCCGCCCTGCCGGGCGGCGATCTCCGCGGTCACCGCCCGCTTGGTCGCCTCGTCGACGTGCAGCACGTGGTGCTCCATCGTCGTCACCGTCGCGGACGACGGGTCCACCGAGTGCGTGACCGGATTCTTCAGGAACCGCTTGACCAGCTTGTCGACATTGCGGTCCAGCGTCGCCGAGAACAGCATCCGCTGCCCGCCCGGCTTGACCTGCTCCAGCAGCCGCGTGACCTGCGGCAGGAACCCCATGTCGGCCATCTGGTCGGCCTCGTCCAGTACCGTCACGCCGACCTGGTCCAGCGAGCAGGCGTGCCGCTCGATCAGGTCGAAGAGCCGTCCGGGGGTCGCGACCAGGATCTCGGCCCCGCCGCGCAGCGCGGCGATCTGCTTGGTGATGGAGGCGCCGCCGACCACCGCGGTGGTCCGCAGCCCGAGCACCTTCGCGTACGGCGCGAGCGCGTCGGTCACCTGGGTGGCCAGCTCGCGGGTGGGCACCAGCACCAGCGCCAGCGGACGCTTGGCGTCGGCGCGGCGGCCGAGCGCCTTGACGCGGGTCAGCATCGGCAGGCCGAAGGCCAGCGTCTTGCCGGAGCCGGTACGGCCGCGGCCGAGCACGTCACGGCCGGCGAGCGAGTCCGGCAGCGTCGCGGCCTGGATCGGGAACGGTTCTGTCACCCCGTCGGCGTCCAGGGCGGCGACCAGCGCCGGGTCGAGCGGAAGCTCGGAGAACAGCTTTACGGGGGACACGGGTGACAAAAGCGGGATTCCTTCCTCGGGCCGCCACGGCGGGAGCCATTGCGGCGGCTGCACGCGAGAGGCCCGCACCGTGCGGTGCGGGCCTCCCGTTACCGAGCGTCGCAGCCCGGTTACTCTGAATTAGAGCGGACGGATGTTCTCCGCCTGCGGGCCCTTCTGGCCCTGCGTGACGTCGAACTCGACCTTCTGGCCCTCAAGCAGCTCACGGAAGCCCTGGGACTGAATGTTCGAGTAGTGGGCGAACACGTCCGGGCCGCCACCCTCCTGCTCGATGAAGCCGAAGCCCTTTTCCGAGTTGAACCACTTCACGGTTCCGGTAGCCATAACAATCTCCCTATGGTGGGGCAGTTTCCAAACCCGCACTGTACGGATATGGGTCGCTGTAGATGATCACCCCACACCGGAGAAATCCGGCAAAACAAAAGTGCGCCCGGAATCGCAATCATCCAGGCGCACAAAAAGTTCTGGGTACCACAACTGCAACGCGACCAGCCTACCAGAGTCCTGCGGCCTCCGGTCGATCTTGTCCCGGCGAGTTCCTCCGCCCGGGTCCTGCGGCGGGCGGGGACCCGCCGCAGGACTCAGACACGAGCCGTACGGGCTAGCTGACGTTGACCGCCGCGTCGTCGATCAGGAACGACGTCGCGAGGGAGGCGTCCTCGGTGCCGGTGAACTTCAGGCTGACGGTCTGGCCCTTGTAGGAGGACAGGTCGACCGAGCGCTGGACGTAGCCGGTGCCCTTGTTGACGTTGGAGTAGGTGACCAGGGTCGTGCTGCCCGCCGTGAGGGTGAGCTTGTCGTACGCCGTGGTCGTGGAGGTCTCCTGGCTGCTGATGTAGAGCCAGTAGGTGAAGGTGGCGCTGGTGCACGAGGCGGGGATCGTGACCGACTGGGCGAGCGTGTCGGTGTGCGTGGTCCCGTAGCCGTTCAGCCACGCCTTGTACGAGCCGCCGTGGGACGCGGCGCCGGTGCTGTTGTCGATCACGCCCGACGTCGTCGTCCAGCCGGTGTTGCCGCTCTCGAAGCCCGGGTTGGTCAGGAGCTGCGCCGCGGTGCAGCCGCCGCCGCCCGCGCTGGTGACCGTCCAGGTGAAGGTGGCCGTACCGGTGGCGTTGGTGGAGTCCTTCGCCGTGACCGTCACGCTGGAGCTGCCGGTCGCGGTCGGGGTGCCCGAGATCAGGCCGCTGGAGGCGTTGATCGACAGACCGGCCGGCAGGCCCGTCGCGGTGTAGGTCAGCGCGCCGCCGTTGGTGGTGCTCGCCTGGATCTGGAGGCTGGCCGCCGTGTTCACCACGGTGGACTTGGCGCCCGGGTTGGTGACGGTGACGCCGCTGGGCGTGGTGACCCGGCTGCCGACGTTGATCGCCGCCCAGGTGTTGGCGACCGTGTTGTACGTGGCGCTGTTGGCGCCCCACAGGTCGGCCGCCGCGAGCAGCGACTGGGTGCGGGCCGACGCGTAGTTGGTGGTCGAGGTGAAGCGCTCGGTGAGCGCCTTGTACCAGAGCTTGAGGGCGTTGTCCCGGCCGATGCCGGGCACCGACAGACCGTCGGAGGTCGGGCTGTTGTAGCTCACACCGCCGATGACCTTGGCGCCGCTGCCCTCGGAGAGCAGGTAGAAGAAGTGGTTGGCCGGGCCCGACGAGTAGTGCACGTCGAGGCCGCCCAGGCTGGAGGACCAGTAGTCCTTCGAGCCGCCGTCCTTGCTCGGCTGGTCCATGTACCGCAACGGCGTGCCGTTGCCGTTGATGTTGATCTTCTCGCCGATGAGGTAGTCACCCGGGTCGGAGGTGTTGTTGGCGTAGAACTCCACGCCGGTGCCGAAGATGTCCGAGGTGGCCTCGTTCAGACCGCCGGACTCACCCGAGTAGTTCAGCCCCGCGGTGTTGGAGGTGACGCCGTGGCTCATCTCGTGGCCCGCGACGTCGAGCGCGGTCAGCGGGTGCGTGTTGCCGCTGCCGTCGCCGTACGTCATGCAGAAGCAGGAGTCGTCCCAGAAGGCGTTGACGTAGCTGTTGCCGTAGTGGGCGCGGGAGTACGCGGCCACACCGTCGCCGCGTATGCCGCTGCGGCCGAAGGTGTTCTTGTAGAAGTCCCAGGTCTCCTGGGCGCCGTAGGCCGCGTCCACACCGGCGGTCGTGGCGGTCGACGGGTTGCCGTCGCCCCACGTGTCGCTGGACTGCGAGAACAGCGTGCCGGTGCCGGAGGTGCCGTGGTTCAGGTTGTACGTCTTGTGGCCGCCGCGCCCGCCGTCGGTCAGCGTGTACGTCGACCCGGACTGCGTGGTGCCGATGGTGACCTGGCCGCTGTACTCACTGTTGCCGATGCCGGTCTCGATGCCCTGGTACTCGTACAGGCGGTTGCCGGTGCTCGCGTCGGTGATGACGTGGAGCTGGTTCGGCGTGCCGTCCTCCTGGAAGCCGCCGATGACGGACTCCCAGGCCAGTACGGGCGTACCGGACGCGGCCCAGATGACCTTGTGCGGCGCGCCGACCGCGGCCGGGGAGGCCGCGCCGTCCGCCTTCGCGCGGGCGAGCGCCGTGGTCTTCGCCGAGTCCGCGCTCTTGACCGCGGTCGTGCTGGCCACCGCCACCGAGGCGTTGGTCGCCTTGTCGACACCGGTGGTCGCCCCTGCGGCGTCCTGGTGCACGATCAAGTCGCCGCCGAGGACCGGCAGGCCCTGGTACGTACGCTCGTAGCGGGTGTGGACGGTGCCGTCGGTGTCCTTGGTGACGGACTTGACGACCAGCTTCTCACCCGAGCTCAGGTGCAGCGAGGACGCGGTGGCCGCGCTCCTGGTCTGCGCCTGCGAGACGAGGGTGGCCTGCTGGGCCGGGGAGAGCGATGCGGGCAGCGCACCCGCTCGCGGCTGAACATGTGTACTGGCCTGGGCCGTTGCCTGCCCGGGTACGCCTGCTGAGGCCGTACCCGCGGGCAGTGCGACCGCCAGCATCGCTGCACCGGCAATCAGCACTCCTGCTGCTGTTGCCTTGCGGGGGGATCTGCGCACTCGTCACTCCTTCTGCGGCGACCGCGGATGGGCGGTCGGTGACAGTCCGGACAGGTGGGGTTGGTGATCTGTCCGGGTAGAGCTGTGGCACTGCTGTAGTGCTGTGGCGTTGCTGTGGAACGGGGCACAGAGTGGCATCCTTTACCGGTACATGTCAGTGGCGTGGGGCAAACTTGGCCGAAAACAGTCCGTTGTTCGGTGAGCGGTGTTCGCATAGCGGTCATTTGTCATCGCGGTGTTGCGCGGAGAAGAAGTTTTTCTGCGGGCGAATGGGGTCAAGAGGGGGCCAATCCGGCCCTCTGGATCAGGCGCAGTTGGTGTCCCGGCAATACGAACCGCCCTTCGCGCGTGGCGCGAAGGGCGGTTCGTTGGCGCGGGCCGGGCGGCGCGGCGACGCGGGCGGGGTGGTGCGCCGACGCGGGCGGGTGCCGCGTCGGCGTGGACGGCCTCGTCGTAGGGGCGCTGACGGTCAGACCAGGCTGTCCCGCCACGCCTGGTGGAGTCCGGCGAAGTGGCCGTCGTCCGCGATGAGTTCGTCCGGGGTGCCGTCCTCGACGATCCGGCCGTCGCGCATGACCAGGACCCGGTCGGCGATCTCCACGGTCGACAGCCGGTGCGCGATGATCACCGCCGTACGTCCGTTGAGCACGGTGTGCATTGCGTGCTGGACGGCCTTCTCGCCCGGCACGTCCAGCGAGGACGTCGCCTCGTCCAGGATCAGCACGCCGGGGTCGGCGAGCAACGCCCGCGCGAAGGCGACCAGTTGGCGCTGGCCCGCGGAGATACGGCCGCCGCGCTTGCGTACGTCCGTGTCGTAGCCGTCCGGCAGCGCCGCGATGAAGTCATGGGCGCCGATGGCCTTCGCGGCGGCCTCCACATCCTCGCGGGAGGCGTCCGGCCGGCCGATCGCGATGTTCTCCGCGACCGTCCCGGAGAACAGGAACGCCTCCTGCGTCACCATCACGACCCCGCGCCGCAGATCGGTCTGCGTGAGATCGCTCAACTCCACGCCGTCCAGCAGCACTCGGCCGCTGGTGGGGTCGTAGAACCTGGCCAGCAGTTTGGCGAGCGTCGACTTGCCCGCGCCGGTCGCGCCCACCACGGCGACGGTCTGCCCCGCGGGCAGCCGCAGCGAGAACCGCGGCAGCACCTCGCCGCCCGTGCGGTACGCGAAGCGCACCTCGTCGAAGACGACCTCGCGGCCCGGCAGTTCGCCCGCCCGCTCCGGCAGCGGCACCGCGCGCTCGGGCGCGGGCTCCGGCACGGTCGGCCGCTGGGCCAGCAGCCCGGCGATCTTCTCCAGTGAAGCCGCCGCGGACTGATAGGAGTTGAGGAACATGCCGAGCCGGTCGATCGGGTCGTAGAGCCGCCGCAGATACAGCACGAAGGCGGCGAGCACACCGAGCGCCATCCCGCCGTCCGCCACCCGGTACGCGCCCCACATCACGATCGCGGCGATCGTGACGTTGGCGATCACGCGGGAGCCGACGACGTAACGCGCCATCTCCAGGATCGCGTCGCCGTTGGCCCGCTCATGGCGGTGGTTCAGTTCGAGGAACGCCTCGTCGTTCGGCTCCTCGCGGCGGAACGCCTTCACCGGGCGGATGCCGTTCATCGTCTCGGTGAACTTCACGATGACGGCCGCGATGGCCGTGGACCGCTTGCGGTAGGCGACCATCGAGCGCCGCTGGTACACGCGGATCGCCACGTACAGCGGGGCGTACGACACCAGGGCCGCCAGTCCCAGCTCCCAGTCGAGGAAGATCAGCAGCGCGGTGATGTAGACCGCCGACAGCACGACCTCGATCAGCTCGTCCAGGCCGTCGTTGAGCAGTTCGCGGATCGACTCGACGTCCGAGGTGGAGCGGGAGATCAGCCGGCCCGAGGTGTAGCGCTCGTGGAAGTCCAGGCTGAGGGTCTGGGCGTGCCGGAAGATCCGGCCGCGCAGGTCGACCAGCACGTCCTGGCTGACGCGGGCGGCGACCCGGATGAAGAAGCGCTGGAGCGTGCCGGAGGCGATGCCGCAGCCCATGTAGCCGCAGGCGACCGCGATCAGCGCGCCGTGCCGGCCGTCGCGCACCGCCGGGATGGCGTGGTCGATGGCGTACGCCACCAGGAGCGGGCCCGCCTGCACGGCCGCCTGCTGGACCAGCAGCAGGATCGCGGCCAGCCAGACGCGGGCGCGGTGCGGGCCGAGGAGCGAGCGCAGGAGGGTGAACTGGGCGTTCTTCGGGGCGGGCAGGACGTCTTTGGCGAAGGGGTCGTCGGGCGGGAGCGGCGCGGCGGTGGGCTCGTCGAAGTCGTACTCCTCGATGGCGCCGGCTTCTGTCGCGTCCTCTTTCGCCGCCCCCTCTTTCGTCGAGCCCTGTTCTGTCGCGCCCTGTTCTGTCGCGGAGGTCATCGGGCGTCGCTCCTCTCCCGCGCGGCGGAAGCCTCGTCGGCCTCCCCGGTTCGTTCTTCGGCGCCGTGCTGCTCCGGCAGGTCCGGGTGCCCCTCGGCGTCCGGCTCTTCGTCGGCGCCTGACTCTTCGTCGGCGCCCGGCTCTTCGTCGGCGCCCGACATCAGGTGGCGGTAGACCGCGCTGTCCCGCAGCAGTTCGGCGTGCGTGCCGACGGCCGTGATCCGGCCGTCCTCCAGCAGCGCCACCCGGTCCGCGAGCATCACCGTGGACGGGCGGTGCGCGACGACCAGCGCGGTCGTGTCGGCCAGCACCTCGCGCAGCGCGGCCTCGACCAGCGCCTCGGTGTGCACGTCGAGCGCCGACAGCGGGTCGTCCAGGACCAGGAACTGCGGGCGGCCGACCACCGCGCGGGCCAGCGCGAGCCGTTGCCGCTGCCCGCCGGAAAGGCTCAGGCCCTGCTCGCCGACCTGCGTGTCCAGGCCCTGCGGCAGCCGCTCCACGAAGCCGCACTGCGCGACGGCCAGGGCTCGTACGATGTCCGCCTCGTCGGCGCCCTCAGGGCCCGCGCCCATCGCCACGTTCTCCCGTACGGTCGCGGAGAACAGCGTCGGCTCCTCGAAAGCGACGGCGAGCAGTTCGCGCAACCGCTTGACCGGCAGGTCGGCGATGTCCGCGCCGTCCAGGGTGATCCGGCCGCCGGTCGCCTGGTGCAGCCGGGGGAGCAGCGCGGTCAGCGTCGTCTTGCCGCTGCCGGTGGCGCCGACCAGCGCCATCGTCTCGCCGGGGCCGATGTGCAGGTCGACGCCCTTGAGGAGGTCGGGGCCCGCGTCGGGGGCGTCGGGGTAACGGAAGCGGACGGCGTGCATGCGCAGGCCGTCGCTCGGCCGTCCGGCTCCGGTGTCGTCCGTGGTCTTCGCGGCGCTTCCGTCGTTCTCGCTCCCGCTGGTGCTGCCGGTGCTGCCGGTCCTGCCGCTGCTGTCGGGTTCGGGGGTGTCCATCGCCTCGAAGTACCGGTCGGCGGCGGTGGCCGCCTCGTTGCTCATCGCGAGCAGGAAGCCGATCGACTCGACCGGCCAGCGCAGCGCGAGCGCGGTCGACAGGAACGCCACCAGGGTGCCCGCCGACAGCTTGCCGTCCGCGACCTGGAGCACACCGCACACCAGCGCGGCGCCGATCGCCACCTCGGGCAGCGTCATGATCACGGCCCAGATGTCCGAGAGCAGCCGCGCCTTGCGCATCTCAGTACGCCACAGCCCCCGGGTCTGCGCGCGGAAGGCCCGCGCCTGGCTGCGGTGCCGGCCGAACGCCTTGATGATCCGGATGCCCAGCACCGACTCCTCGACCAGCGTGGCCAGATCGCCCGCCTGGTCCTGCGCGCGGCGGGCGGCCAGCGCGTACCGCGTCTCGAAGACGGAACACATGATCATCAGCGGCACGGCGGGCGCCAGCAGCACCAGGCCGAGCAGCCAGGACTGCGCGAACAGGATCGCGAAGCCGATCAGCACGGTGACGGTGTTGACCACCAGGAAGACCAGCGGGAAGGCGAGGAACATCCGCAGGATCTGGAGGTCCATCGTCGCCCGCGAGAGCAACTGCCCCGACGCCCAGCGGTCGTGGAACTCCACCGGCAGCCGCTGGAGATGCCGGTACAGATCCGCCCGCATCGCCGCCTCGACCCCGGCCAGCGGCCGGGCCACCAGCCACCGCCTGATCCCGAACAGCAGCGCCTCCAGCAGCCCGAGCAGCAGGATCAGCCCGCCGCCGAGCCACACCCCGGCCGGATCGTGGTCCGAGACCGGCCCGTCCACCATCCACTTCAGCACCAGTGGAATCAGCAGCGCCACGCACGACGCGCCCGCGCCCACCACCGCGGACACCCCCAACCGCACCCGCACCGCCCGCACATAAGGCCAAAGGCGCAGCAGCGACCGAATCGCTGATCTCGAACGGACGGCGGGCGCGGGGTCAGTGGTCGTGGCAGACATCCCTCCCGACATTAGGCGCGACCACCGACACCGCTCACCCTGTTTTCCGCCGCGCCCACGCCCCTCCGATCTCTTCCCGCCACAGGCACGGGGCCGCCCCCGCGATCACCTGTCGCGCACCATGCGAATCCTTGAAGAATTCATTACCTCCCCATGACCCGAGGCCCCCCGGACCGGACGGCGAGGCCGCCCTCCGCGTGGTCCCCGCGCCGGGGGCCGGTGAGGCCGTCGGGGCTCGGCGGCGGCACCGGCCCGCTGGCGACCGTCACGGGGGACGGCAAGTCGTACGGCATCACCGCTCCGTGGACGCTCCCGGCGCCGACCCCGACCCCGACCCCGACCCCGACCGGGGCCACGGCCACTTACGCCTCCGTGCTGCCCGACGTGGACCTCGTGGTTTCCGCGGTCGCGGACGGATTCGCCGAGAACGTGGTCGTCAAGTCGCGCGCGGCCGCGCAGAATCCGCAGTTGGCGGCCCTCCGGTTTCCCGTCACGCTGAATGAGAGTCGTATTCCGGCGGCAAATGAGTATCGCGGTCGAGCCGGAAGTGCGGCCACGGAGAAAGCGAAGTGTCGAACTTGTACCGCGGGTATACGGGTACCCACGGGGGACATGGCAGTACCCTGCTCGTGTGGCGGAAGCTGTGCGGAACGCTGGTGCGGGCAAGGTGTGGCATGAGATGCCAATTGCACCGGCACGACTGGGATGCGTACCGGTGCGGGGAGACGGCGAGGCGCATTCCGGAGACCTTATCGCGGCTGTTCGACGCTGCTGTGCCCGGTGACATCTTTGATCACGGCTTGGATGGCCATCTGGAAGTCCAGTCAATGCTTTTCGAGGCCGCGGTCCCAGCGGTTTCCGTAAATTTGGCCGGCTTGGGGGATGGGGTAAAGCCATTCGTGTGGAGTCATCTTATGGTTACTCTGCTCCGGTTGGTTTCTGGAGAATCACATTCGAGTGAAGTTGCAGTTGGACGTCCTGATCTGGGTGAGGAGTACATTGCCGCGGCTCAATCGGGCATTTGGCTGCTAGAACGAAGGACAGATAACCAGGATTAAGGGCTGTCCCGCTCAATGGTCAGAGTGAGCAGCAGGTCTATGGCACCGGGGCTGGCTCAGGTTTCGAGGCGGCCCGGTCACCTGGCCGATCGTCGAAGCGCTTCCCGCCACTCGTCCTTCACATCGCTGGACTCATCCAGCGCGGGATCGCGCCTCCCGCCTGGCGCATAGGCCGGGGACCGGTCTGCGCGGAGCGGCACGTGGGCGCAATACCAGGCCCGCTCGGCACCCGCCTGCTCGGCGTCCGTGCCTGTCCGTAGATAGTCGAGTAGTGCGCTCATGACACGGCGTCGTCCGAAGGCGTAGACGGCTGGTTCGGCGAACCAGCGGCAGAAGCTAGGGTCCGGGTCGTAGACCGCTGCGGCCATCAACGCGGCGAAGAACTCTTCGGGTAGGTAGGCGCGTTGGAGCAGTGGCTTGCGCACCGCATGGGCCAGGTGCCGTGCCCGGCGGGTTTCCGGCACGTCGGCCGCGTTCCCGAGATCCATCAGCCGCGCCACCTCGGTGGCACATGACAGGAATGTGCGTGCAGCTGCCTCGTTGTGCTCTTCGTCATCCATGGCGGCATTTTGGACCGACTCAGGCCGGGAGGGTATGGGGCGGTGGTTGTTTCTCTGCCGAGTGAAACGATCGCAAGGACACTGTGCCTCATCGTCGGCGGGACCCTGGTGCCCACCCTCCCGTGGCTGGGGGGAGTCCGGGGCCAAGGCTGCCGTCGGCACCGCTATGACTATCGTCACGGCGGCTACCAGGACACCGGTCTGGTCATCCCGCACCGCCGCCGTAAGGGCGAAGAACTTCGCCCCGGAAGGAGAAGCACAACCGCTCCCACAAACAGGTCCGCGCCCGCGTTGAGCACACCTTCGCCCGGATGAAGAGCTGGAAGATCCTCCGCGACTGCCGCCTCAAAGGCGATGGCGTGTACCGAGCTGTGCTCGGCGTCGCCCGGCTTCACAATCTTGCTCCGACCCGGTGACTGAGGGGGTCAATCCAGTGCAGGCATGTCAGAACCGGTCGGCCTCGGCGGCCTTTGGTGACCGCATTCCAGCCGAGTCCCGTTGGCGTCGGTCACTGTGTACTCAAGGACAATCCTGGTCGGATCGCCGTTCTCGTAGGGCCACACGGTGATGCCTCCCTCCCAGACAAGGGTGGAGAACCAGACATCGAGCCCTTCGGCTTCAGGTGCGACCGTGAAGACCTCCCCAGGCTTGAGGTAGAAGTCCTCGCCGTACGGCTCGATGAACAGACAGAGATCCCTTTCGCCAGCGTTCTCCACGGGAAGCTCACTGCGCCCCACTGTTCCCCCCAGCCCCCTACCGATGAACCGCTCCACCGTATCCGCCACACCGGCATCGCCGTCACCCAAGCCCTACAAACTCTCTGCGGGACAGTCCTTAGTTGAGGGAACGCGTGCCGGGGGCGTTCAAGTTTCGGCGGTTCGAGTTGACGACCGGAAGCGGGTCGTACGACCTGGCCGTGCCCACCGATGACGTGGAGACGGTGCGAGGGGACGCTTCCCGTGGTCGGTGGCGCAATGGTCGTCGAACTCGCCCCAGCAGGGCGGCGGTTCCTCGCCGCGCTGACCGACCTCGTTGTGGCCAGAGTGAGCCTGGTTGTACCGGTGGTCCGGGGCAACGGAATGGCCTCGCCGGGGCGGGTGGTGAGGGGTCGGTCGTGATCCGCCGGACAGGCCCTACGTCGTGGGGACTCGGCGGAGGTTGCGGATGGCGGGGACGGAGAGGAGGAGGGTGCAGACGATGAGGGTGACCACGGCGCCGGTCTGGAGGACGTGGCGGGCGCCGAAGGCGGCGGAGGCGGGGCCGGCGAGGGACTGGCCGACCGGCATCATGGCGATGGAGCCGGCGACCTCGTAGGCGTGGATGCGGTTGAGGATCTCGCCGGGGACCTGGGTCTGGACGCTGGTGGCCCAGTTGACGCCCCAGTAGGCCCAGCAGATGCCGGATCCGAAGACGCAGGCGGCGATCGCGGGGACCGGTAGGTCGAAGCCGACCGAGGCGGGCATCAGGGCGGTGCCGAAGAGGGCGATGGAGCCCGCGCGCAAGGGGCGGTCCGCGCGTACGCGCATGGCGATCAGCGCGCCGACCGCGGTGCCGCCGCCGAGGGCGGAGTTGACGAGGCCGTAGGCGCCCGCGCCGTGCTCGGGGATGATCTGACCGGCGGCGAGCGGTATGTAGGGGCCGAAGACAAAGATCATGTAGCCCATCCAGATCACGATCACCCCCCACATCCAGGTGCGCGCGCGGAACTCCCGCCAGCCCTCCGCGAGATCGGCCTTGAACGTGCCAGTGCCAGTGCCAGTGCCCGAGCCGGTGCCCGACCCCGACCCCGTCCCGGCACCCGTCTTCGCTGGAAGCGGTCGCAGCCGCAGCGCGATCAGGCACAGCGCGCTGACCAGATACGTGGACGCGTGGACGGCGAAGACGACGCCCGGTGAGGTGAAGCCGATCAGGACACCGGCGACCGCGGGCCCGGCCAGCCCCGCGACGGACTCGGCGGTACGGGTCACACCGTTGGCGCCCTGCACATCGGTGGCGACCCGCACGACCGTACTGGCCACGCCCGGCTGGAACATGGCCGCCGCCGTGCCGTTGACGACGGCGATCAGCGCCATCTCCCACAGCGTGATGTGGTGGGTGAGGAAGAGCACCGCCGCGGTGGACTGCGTGCCGACGCGTACGAGATCGGCGCCGATCATCAGCCGCCGCGCGTTGAAGCGGTCCGCGAAGACCCCGCCGAAGATCACGAATCCGGCGAAGCACGCGGTGGACGCGGCCATCACCAGGCCGATGTCACCGGCCGAGTAGCCGTACTGGATCAGGCCCGCGGACAGCGCGACCGGCAGCATCGTGTCGCCGAGCATGGCGACGGAGCGGGCGGTGAAGTAGAACCGGAAATTCGCCGACCACAGCCGCTCCTTGCCAGGAAGCGGGGACGTGCGCGGGAGGTCCACCGCGGCGTCGGACAACGGCATGAGATTCGGCTGCGAAAGCGGCTCGGCGGCATCGGCCCCGGCGCGGTCGGGGCTGGGCGCGGAAGAGGTCACCAGGACATAGTGGACTGGACCATTCGGTGTCGTCCACACCGGTCCACACCGGTCCACGCCATCCCCCGCGCCGGTCCACGCACCGGTCAACGCACCGGCCCCCGCCACCCCCCACCCCGGCCCCCGCAACCCCGCGGCACCCCCCGCCGCCCGCCCGCTCCGGTGACCGAACTCACCCGCTGAGCAGCTCTTCCCGCCCCTCCCCGCCGCCGCACGCCCGGTACAGCCGTACGGACCTCTCCGCCACCGCCACCTCCGAACCAGCCGCCGCACGCGCCCCCTCCGGCGCCGCCGTCTGCTCCTCCAGAGCGGTGTCGACGAGCAGTTCGTACGCCGCCGCCCACGGCGACCCCGGCAGCGTGAAAGCGGCGGGCCGCGACCCCGCGTGCGCGATCAGCAGGAAGCTGTCGTCCACGACCGCCTCCCCCCGCGCGTTCCGCTGCGGAATCTCCTGCCCCGACAGGAACATCCCCAGCGTCGAGCCCGGCGCGAACCAGTCCTCGTCCGTCATCTCCTCGCCGCGCGGCCCGAACCAGGCCAGATCGCGCAGCCCCTCCGGCGCCTGCGCGAGCCCGGAGAAGAAGCCGCCGCGCCGCAGCACCGGATGGGCCCTGCGCAGGGCGATCAGCCGCGCCGCGAGATCGGACAGCGACCGCCAGGCCGGATCGTCCGCCAGCGACCAGTCGATCCAGCTCACCTCGTTGTCCTGGCAGTACGCGTTGTTGTTGCCGCCCTGCGTCCGCCCCATCTCGTCGCCCGCGACCAGCATCGGCACCCCGGTGGACAGCAGCAGTGTGGAGAGCAGGTTGCGGATCTGGCGGCGGCGCAGCGCGCTGATGCCGGGGTCGTCGGTCGGCCCCTCGGCGCCGCAGTTCCACGACCGGTTGCCGTCGGTGCCGTCCCGCCCGTCCTCGCCGTTGGCCTCGTTGTGCTTGCGCTCGTAGCTCACCAGGTCGCGCAGGGTGAAACCGTCGTGCGCGGTGACGAAGTTGACCGAGGCGTACGGCCGCCGCCCGCCCCAGTCGTACAGGTCGCTCGACCCGGACAGCCGGTACGCCAGATCGCGTACGTCCCCGGCCGCGCCCCGCCAGAAGTCCCGTACGGTGTCGCGGAACCGGTCGTTCCACTCCGTCCACAGCGGCGGGAAGGCGCCCACCTGGTAGCCGCCGGAGCCCACGTCCCACGGCTCGGCGATCAGTTTGACCCGGCGCAGCACCGGGTCCTGGGCGATCACCGTGAGGAAGGGGGAGAGCATGTCCACGTCGTGCGTCGAGCGGGCCAGCGCCGCCGCCAGGTCGAACCGGAAGCCGTCCACGCCCATTTCGGTCACCCAGTAGCGCAGGCTGTCGGTGATCAGCCGCAGCACGTGCGGCTGGACGACGCTGAGGGTGTTGCCGCAGCCGGTGTAGTCGGCGTAGCGCCGCGCGTCCTGCTGGAGCCGGTAGTAACCGCGGTTGTCGATACCGCGCAGCGACAGCGTGGGGCCGCCCTCGCCGCCCTCGGCGGTGTGGTTGTAGACCACGTCGAGGATCACCTCGATGCCCGCCGCGTGCAGCGCCCGCACCATCCGCTTGAACTCGCCGACCTGTTCGCCGCGCGTGCCGCTCGCGCTGTACGCGGCGTGCGGCGCGAAGTAGCCGATCGAGTTGTAACCCCAGTAGTTGCGCAGCCCCTTGCGCTCCAGGTGCTCCTCGTGCGCGAAGTGGTGCACCGGCAGCAGCTCGACGGCGGTCACCCCGAGCCGGGTCAGATGGGCGATGGCCGCCGGGTGCGCGAGACCGGCGTACGTACCGCGCAGCTCCGGCGGAATGTCCGGGTGCGCCCGGGTGAAACCGCGCACGTGCAACTCGTAGATCACCGAGTCCGACCAGGGCGTCTTCGGCCGGTGGTCGTCCTCCCAGTCGTCGTCATCGTCGACCACGACGCCCTTGGGGACGTACGGCGCCGAGTCGCGGTTGTCCCTCACGGTGTCGGCGACCTGCCGCTCGGGCCAGTCGCGCACGTGCCCGTACACTTCGGGGACCAGCGTGAAGTCGCCGTCCACCGCCCGCGCGTACGGGTCGAGCAGCAGCTTCGCCGGATTCCAGCGGGCGCCGGTCCACGGATCCCAGCGACCGCCGACCCGGTAGCCGTACCGCTGGCCCGGCAGCGCGTCCGGTACGAAGCCGTGCCATATCTCATGGGTCAGCTCGGTCAGCGGCGCCCGCGTCTCGGTGCCGTCCGCGTCGAACAGGCACACCTCGACGGACTCCGCCCCACCCGCCCACAGCGCGAAGTTGGTGCCCGCGCGCCCGCCGGGACCGGCGTGGAAACGCGCGCCGAGCGGCTGCGCCGAGCCGGGCCACACGGTCGCGAGCCGCGGCGTCACCCGCCGGTCCGACGCACCGGACGGCAGCGATACGGAAGCCACCGGCGGATTCCGCGGTACGGCCGGGGCGAGTGCGACAGACGGGTCCCGCGGTACGGCCGGGCCCGGCACCGGCGACGGCGGCGGTACGGTCGCCACCCCCGGATCGCCTGCGGGCAGCGGAAGACCCTCCGGGCGTCCCACGACGCCGTGTTCGCGTGTCTCTGACACGTGTATGCCTCCCGCGGCTCCGAAGGACCGAGCTGTGACCAGGTGCGCTGTGCCGGCAGGGCGGGCCGGGTCCGTACCGTACGCCGGGTGTCCCTCCCCGCGTCGACGGCCGTTTCCCCGCACCCGCTGCTCCATTCATTCCCACCGGGGGGTACGGAGTCACACGGTTGATCGGTGCACGTGCCGGCGGACAGCGCGTTTCCCCGGCGGCGGTCGTCTCGTTGACGGTGCGTGAAGACAGCGGTGAGGCGCGTGCTGCGCGCGGGTGCGGGAGTGGTACTGGGTGCGACGCTGATCGCGGGCTGCGGGGGACCGGGCGGGTCCGGCGGGACGGGCGGGGGTGACGACCGGGCGCCGAGCGCCACGTCGACCGACACCTCGACCGCCGTACCGGACGTCTCGCAGGCGGCCATCACCGTATCGCCCGGCGACGGCGCGAAGGACGTACCCGCCAGCGGGACGCTGCGCGTCACCGTCGGCCAGGGCAAGCTCACCGGGGTCACCGCCAAGAGCGCGGACGGCACCGCCGTGCCCGGCACCCTCGCCGCCGACGGCAGCGGCTGGCAGCCCACCGGACGCCTCGCGCTGGCCACCCGCTACACCGTCGACGCCTACGCGGTCGACGAGCAGGGCCGCCCGGCAGCCAAGCACGCCGACTTCACCACCCTCGTGCCGCAGCACACCTTCATCGGCTTCTTCACCCCGGAGAACGGCTCGACCGTCGGCGTCGGCATGATCGTCTCGCTGAGGTTCAACCGCCCGGTCACCGACCGCGCCGCCGTCGAACGCGCCATCACGGTCACGTCCGTACCCGCCGTCACCGTCACCGGCCACTGGTTCGGCGGCCAGCGGCTCGACCTGCGCCCCGCCGACTACTGGAAGGCCGGCACCCGCGTCACCCTCCACCTGCGGCTGCGCGACGTCCAGGGCGCGCCCGGCGTCTACGGCACCCAGTCCAAGGACGTGCGGTTCACCATCGGCCGCGACCAGCGCAGCACCGTGGACGCGGTGGCGCACACCCTGGTCGTCCGGCGCGGCGGCGCGGTCGTGCGCACCCTCCCCGCCTCGACCGGCGCGCCCCAGCACACCACGTACGACGGCGTGATGGTCATCGCCGAGAAGCACGCCGTCACGCGCATGAACGGCCAGACGGTCGGCTTCGGCGGCGAATACGACATCCCGGACGTCCCGCACGCGATGCGGCTGACCAACTCCGGCACCTTCGTGCACGGCAACTACTGGTCGCCCGCCGGGGTCTTCGGCACCACCAACGTCAGCCACGGCTGCATCGGGCTGCGCGACGTCAAGGGCGGCAGCGCCACCAGCCCGGCGGGCTGGTTCTTCGACCACTCCCTGGTCGGCGACCCGATCCGCGTGACCAACTCCCATGACCGCACGGTCGCCGCCGACAACGGGATGGGCGGCTGGAATCTCAGCTGGGCCCAGTGGCAGGCGGGTTCCGCGCTGTAGCGGCGGCCCCGCCCGTCCCGCATGCGCGGGCTCCCCAGTCCGCCGCCCCGTCCGCGCACGCGGGCTCCCCGTCCGCCGCACCCCCACTACACCCCCGACCGGCCCCGGTCCACAGCCATCTGGGACGGAACGGTGACAATCTCGTGAGCACTCGCGCTTGTTCCGTGTGATTGTCTTGCGCTGACCAGGGGAGTTCAGGTGTTCCGGGCGGTAGGGGAGAGCAAGAGTTGAAGCCGATATTGGCTGCGCCGGGTATCAGGAGAAACGTTCTGGTGCTGGCGCTCGGAGCGTTGCTGCTGATGGTCACCGCGTGCGGTGGCGGCGGTGGCGGCGGCAAGTCCGGCAGTGGGAACGGCTCCACGTCGGCCTCGAACGGCAAGGCGAACGCGTCGGACACGGTCGCCTCGACCGCCGTCGTGACGATCCTGCCGAAGGACGGCTCGACCGAGGTGTCGACCACGGGGACGCTGAAGGTCACGGCGCAGGGCGGCAAGCTCTCGTCGGTCGTCGTGAAGGACGACAAGGGCACGGAGGTGGAGGGCGCGATCTCCGCCGACGGCGCCGGATGGGTGCCGGCCGGGCACCTGGACACGTCCACGCAGTACTCGGTGGACGCGGTCGCCAAGGACGACGCGGGACGTGAGTCCGACAAGCACTCCAGCTTCACCACGGTCACCCCGAAGAACACCTTCGTCGGTTACTACACGCCGGAGGACGGTTCGACCGTCGGCGTCGGCATGGAGGTCTTCCTCAACTTCAACCGGCCGATCACGAACAAGAAGGCCGTCGAGGAAGGCGTCAAGGTCACCGCGAGCCCGTCGGTCCCGGTCGCCGCGCACTGGTACGGCGACCAGCAGCTCTACATCCGCCCGCAGGAGTACTGGGCGGCCGGTACGAAGGTCACGCTGAGCCTCAACCTCAACGGTGTCGAGGGCGCCCCCGGCGTCTACGGCAAGCAGCACAAGGACGTCCACTTCACCGTCGGCCGCCGCCAGGTGAGCATCGTGGACGCGGCCAAGCACACCATGACCGTCTACCGCGACAACAAGGTGCTGCGCACCATCCCGATCTCCTCGGGCGCGCCGGACCACACCACGTACAACGGCAAGATGGTCATCTCCGAGAAGTACGTGACCACCCGGATGAACGGCGACACGGTCGGCTTCGGCGGTGAGTACGACATCAAGGACGTGCCGCACGCCATGCGGCTGACCACCTCGGGCACCTTCATCCACGGCAACTACTGGGCCGCGACCTCGGTCTTCGGCAACAGCAACACCAGCCACGGCTGCGTGGGTCTGCACGACGTGCGCGGCGCGGGTGACGCGAGCACCCCCGCGGCATGGTTCTACAACCAGTCGATCATCGGTGACGTGGTGCAGGTGCAGAACTCCAAGGACAAGACGGTCCAGTGGTACAACGGCCTCAACGGCTGGAACCTCCCCTGGAGCGAGTGGACGTCCTGACCGGGTTCCGCATCGGGTTCCGCATCGGGTTTCCGCCCGTGTGAGGCACCGCACGTGAGCCGCGACGGCCCGCCCCTGACCTGGGGCGGGCCGTCCGTCGTACGCTCGCCCGTATGACTGTGACCTTTGAAGTCGACGAAGGCGTCGGCACCGTCCGGCTCGACCGGCCGCCCATGAACGCCCTGGACTCCGGCACGCAGGACCGGCTCAAGGAGGTCGCCGAGGAGGCGGCGCGGCGTCCCGAGGTACGGGCCGTGGTGGTGTGGGGCGGGGAGAAGGTGTTCGCGGCGGGCGCGGACATCAAGGAGATGCAGGCCATGTCGTACGAGGACATGGTCGACCGCTCGCGGGCGCTCCAGGAGTCCTTCACGGCGGTGGCGCGGATCCCGAAGCCGGTGGTGGCGGCCGTGACCGGTTACGCGCTCGGCGGCGGCTGCGAGCTGGCACTGTG
The DNA here is from genome assembly GCF_055558595.1 of Streptomyces sp. NPDC025721. Taxonomy (NCBI): domain Bacteria; kingdom Bacillati; phylum Actinomycetota; class Actinomycetes; order Kitasatosporales; family Streptomycetaceae; genus Streptomyces; species Streptomyces sp. NPDC025721. The sequence goes on from NZ_JBVHMF010000006.1 coordinate 19,107, forward strand.
TGCCGACTACCGGATCGCGGGCGAGAACGCGAAGCTCGGACAGCCGGAGATCCTGCTCGGTCTGATCCCGGGCGCGGGCGGCACCCAGCGGCTGTCCCGGCTGGTCGGTCCCTCGCGCGCCAAGGACCTGATCTTCACCGGCCGGATGGTGACGGCGCGGGAGGCGCTGTCGCTGGGGCTGGTGGACGAGGTCGTCCCGGCCGACGAGGTGTACGCGCGGGCGCGGGCCTGGGCGGAGCGGCTGGCGCGCGGTCCCGCGTACGCGCTGCGGGCCGCGAAGGAGGCCGTCGACGCGGGTCTCGAAACGGATCTGGAGACCGGGCTGACGATCGAACGCACCTTGTTCGCGGGGCTGTTCGCCACGGCGGACCGCGAGACGGGGATGCGCAGCTTCGTCGAGGACGGACCGGGGAAGGCCACCTTCCGCTGAGCCCGCGGATGCTGACGCGTGGTCAGCCGGGGACGGCGATCCGACGCACATGCGGCTGAGCGTCGAACGGGTGCTCGGCTGACAGCGCGTCAGAGGTGACGCAGGGTGCGCGGCTCACCTTAAGGCAACCTTATGCCAGCCTTAAGGAATGGGAGGCCGCCACCATCCGCTGTGATGGTTGCATACGTCAACTCCACTGATCAGCAGGGCCGTTGAGGGGTGTTCTGTGCCCAGGGCATATGCCTAGTCACAGGTGTGGGGCGGCGTACTCCGTCGGACGAATTCCCCCGGTTACCCCTCGGAGCGCTGCAATTGCAGCCATCATGAAGTCATGGCGGGCCGGGGAGCATCTGAGCAGCCGCAGCGGGTGGACACCGCCGCGGGTGCGGTTCCCGTTCTCACCGACGACACGGCGGCCAAGGCCCTCGATCTGTACGGCGACCCGTCCGTCCAGGAGGTCCATCTGACCTCCCGTCCCGAATCCGCCTCCACCGCCCGGCGCCTGGCGCTCTCCGTGGTACGGGTCTGGGGCCTCCCGCAGTTCGCCGACACCGTGGAACTGCTCGTCTCCGAACTCGTGGGCAACGCCGTACGGCACACCGGGGCGCGGACGTTCGGGCTGCGGATGCACTGGCGCCGGGGCTGGGTCAGGGTCGAGGTGCGGGACCCCTCGCGGGCGCTGCCCTGCCTGCTGCCGGTCCGCGGCCTGGACGCCAGCGGCCGGGGCCTGTTCCTGGTGGACAAGCTCTCCGACCGCTGGGGCGTCGACCTCCAGCCGCGCGGCAAGACGACATGGTTCGAACTGCGGGTCCCGGAGCGGTAGTTCGCGCCCGGCGCCTGAGCCGGGGCCGTCGTGCGGGGGCATCGGGGCCGTACCGCCGTGACAGGCCCGGATATTGTGAAGAGGCCCTTCGCGTCGTGGTAACGACTGCGCAAGGGCCTCTTCGAACCGCCGCGAAGCAAGGGGGGTGTGGTTCGCGGCGTCTGTGGAACGGCCGAGCGCGGGTCGGTGCGGGCCGTTGAGAAGACTCTGGCACGCAGTGCCAGGCATGGTCAAACGCGCATATGGCTCACATCTGGACAAAAGAGGCATTGCGCCGCGCAAAGCAAGGGTGATGTGCGCCACCCGCCTTGTAAACCATGGATAAGTACGTTCATCTTCTTCTAATGATCGGGACCCTCGGGTATGTGGGGGGCGCGCCCCTGAGGAGGGGTGGGGGTAGCCCCCACACGCAATGGGGGACACACCTGATGGGCCCGCGCGCGGCCGTGCGGAAGAGTCGGTGACACGACGACGGGCGCCCTCAGCGGCCGTCAACGACACAGGAGTTGACCATGGCCGCCAGCACGGCGATCACCGGCCGGGCGGCCATCGCGTCCCCGTCCTCGCGCACCGCGGCCCTCGCCTCCTTCGTGCGGTTCGTGCTGTGCGGCGGCGGAGTCACCATCCTCGCCAGCGGCGTCCTCCTGCTGATCGGCGACAGCGTCCCCCTCGCCCTGTCCAACGCCGTCGTCACCATCGGCTCCACGGTCCTGGCCACCGAACTCCACGGCCGCTTCACCTTCGGCCGGGGCGGCGCCACCTGGTCCGACCACTGCGCCTGCGCGCTCACCGTCCTGCTGTCGTACCTCTTCACCACCGGGGCGCTGCTCGCCTACGCCTCCGTGTATCCGTCCGGCGACGCCCTCACCCGGCAGGGCGTCTACATCGCGGCCTCCGCCCTCGCCGGCCTCGGCCGCTTCCTGCTCCTGCGGCTCGTCGTCTTCCGGCCGGCCCGCCGCGGTGTCCGGCTCGGCCGCGCGGCGGTCGCCGTCGCGGCCTGACGCCCGACCGGTGACGGCTGCCCGCGGTCTACGCGGTGTCCGCCGCCGTACGGGCGAGGGCGGCGGCCTCGCCGCGGGAGGCGACGCCGAGCTTGGCGAGGATGTTGGCGACGTGGAATTTCACGGTGGACTCGCTGATGTGGAGAGCGAGGGCGATCTCGCGGTTGCGGCGCCCGAGGGCGAGCTCTTCGAGGACCTGCCGTTCCCTCGGATGGAGGGCGTCCAGCGGCCCGGCCGCAGCGGGGGCGGCCGGGAGGTCGGGGGACAGCGGCAGGGTGACGGTGAGGGTGGAGCCCCAGCCGGGCAGGGCGTCGAGGACGAGCCGCCCGCCGAGCGCCGTGAGCCGGTCGGTGAAGCGGTGGACGGCGAGCGCCTCCGGGGCGAGCAGGCCGGGCCCGTCGTCGCGTACCAGCACGCGGAGCGTGTCCTCGTCGAGCTGCCAGCTCACATGGAGCCGCCCCAGGTCGCCCTGCTCCAGCATGGCCAGGACGGCCCCGCGTACCGCCGCCCGCGCGCCGTGGGCCACGTCGGCGGCCAGCGTACGGCGGGAGGCGGGAGGGCGCAGGTCCAGCTCGACGGGGCTGTAGCGCAGCAGCGGGCGCAGCTCGGCGGTGAGGCGGCCGAAGGCGGCGTCCGCGGGCTCCTCGCTCAGCTCCCGGTCCAGGTCGGCGCCCGCGCGCAGGTCGATCAGGGCCGCGACGGCCAGGTCGACGGCGCCGCGCCGCGCGGCGGTGTCGTCCAGCGACGCGGCGCGCAGCGTACCGAGGATCGCCGACAGTACGGAGGAGTGCGCGTCGGTCAGCTCCGCGATGGCCCGCGCCCTGGCCGCGGCGGCGGCCCGCGAACTGGCCGCCTGCGTCGGTCCTGCCTCCGCCATCCGGCGCTCCTGGTTGACGGTGACCAGGTCCCACAGGCCCTGCGCCACCGCAGTGACGTCGGCGTCCAGCGGCTCGGCCGAGGAGCGTACGACGACCAGCAGCGGGCCCGCGCCCGCGCCCGTGTCTGCGGTCTCGGTGGTCTCGGCGGGCTCGGCGAACTCACGCGTGGAAGCGACGGCGAGCACCGGGTGCGGCGTCCCGGCCAGCACCGCCTCGCCCTGCCAGGGCGCGCCCGCCGTCACCCGCCCGGCCAGGCGCGTCAGTTCGGCGCCGGTGATCCGGCCGGTCAGCTCCTCGTCCCCGAAGGCCGCCGTCGGAGTGAACGTGCAGACGGCGCTCCGCCGGGCGACCGCCCGGTGCGGCACCAGGTCGGTCAGCACCTCCGACAGCCGCCGCATGGTGTCGGGCAGCGGTGCGCGGGTGACGACCAGGGCCCGCGCGAGGGCGTCCTGCGGGCGGATTCCGTCATGGCTCGGCATGCCTCCCGAGCGTACGGCGGCGATGATGGGCGCGGACTGTCCTTTCGGCCGGGCGGAACCGTCCGAACGGCGGGCCGGGTCGGCGGCGGCCCGCGGCGATGCTGGAAAGTGCCCTGAAGGACCCCGGGGAGTGCCGGGGACACCCGGGGAGTTCCCCGGGACACCCGGGGAATGCCCGGGGACGCCCGGGGAACGCCTAGGAGGTGCCGGCGGAACGCCCGGGGAATGCCGCCTTCGCACCGGGGCGCCGCGTCTCCTCGGGCGCCCGCCAAGGCAATTGCTTCAGGTTTCCGAATGTTCTCGAATATTTCCGAGCCCTCCGAAGGATTGTGAACCCATGACGAAGTCCATCGCCTTCACCGAATACGGCTCCGCGGACGTGCTGCGGGCCGTGGACACCGACGTGCCGGAGCCGGGCCCCGGCCAGGTGCGGATCACGGTGCGCACGGCGGGCGTGAACCCGCTCGACAGCAAGATCCGCGCCGGTTACATGGAGCAGGTCTTCCCCGTGGACTTCCCGCATGTGCCGGGCCTTGAGGCGGCGGGTGTCGTCGAGGCGCTGGGCGAGGGCGTCGAGGGCCTGGCGGTCGGCGACGACGTCTTCGGCCAGACCGCCACCGGCGCCTACGCCGAGCGGGCGCTTGCCGAGGTCGCGAAGGTCGCCCTCAAGCCCGGCACGCTGAGCTGGGAGCAGGCGGCGGCGCTGCCGGTCGCGGCGGAGACCGCGTACCGCGCGCTGGACATGCTCAAGGTGCGGCCCGGCGAGACGCTGCTGATCCACGGCGCGGCGGGCGGCGTCGGCACCGTCGCCGTACAGTTCGCGGTCGCGCGCGGCGTCAAGGTCGTCGGCACGGCGAGCGAGGCCAACCACGAGCACCTGCGGGCGCTCGGCGCGGTCCCGGTCGCCTACGGGGACGGGCTGGTGGAACGGGTGCGGGCCGCCGCGCCCGAGGGGATCGACGCGGCGCTCGACGCGGCCGGGCGGGGCGACGCGCTCCAGGCGTCGGTCGAGCTGACCGGCGGCACCGAGCGGGTGCTGTCCATCGCGGACGCGCCGGGCGCGGGCAAGCTCGGCGTCCGCTTCACCTCGGGCGCCGAGGGGTACTACGGCGAGCCCGCCTTCGCGGAGGCGCTGGCGCTGTTCGCCGCGGACAAGCTGACCATCGCCGTCCACGAGGTGTTCCCGCTGGAGGCGGCGGCCGACGCGCAGCGCGCGAGCGAGGCCGGGCACCTGACCGGCAAGATCGTGCTCAAGGTGTCCGAGGGCGTCTGAACCCCCGGACCCGGGGACGCGGCGTGACGGCGGGCGGTACGGGCGGGCTCCGTGCCGCCCGCAGCCGTGCCGCCCGCCGCCGTGTGGCCCGCGATCCCTGTGAGGTCCCCGGCCCTCGTGGGGTCCCCGGCCCCTGTGAGGTCCCCGGCCCTTGTGAGGTCCCCGGCCCTTGTGAGGTCCCCGATTCCTGTTAAGTTAGGGCACCCTAACCTTAATGATCAGAGGGAGTCAGGGTGAGCAGCGAGGTCTTCAGGGACGCCTGGGGCATCCCCCACCTCCGCGCGGACAGCGCCCGCGAACTCGCCTTCGCTCAAGGCCGGAACGCCGCCGTCGACCGGGCTTGGCAGCTGGAGACCGAACGGCACCGCGCGGAGGGCGGCACCGCCGCGTTCCTCGGCGCCGACGCCGTCGAGTGGGACCGCTTCGCCCGCCGCGCGCTGCTGGCCGACACCGCCCGCCGCTGCCACGCCCGGCTCGACCGGGACACCGCGCGGTGGGTCGCCGCCTACGTGGACGGCGTCAACGCCGGGCTGCCCCAAGGCGCGGCGCAGGCACCGGAGTTCGCCGCCACCGGCCTCGCACCCGGCCGCTGGCAGCCCTGGACGCCGCTGGCCGTCTGGCTCTCCACCCACATCCTCTTCGCGGGCTTCCCCGCCAAACTCTGGCGGTACGAGGCGGCCCGGCGGCTCGGCCCGGACGCCGTCGCGGCCTTCGCCACCGACGGGCCCGGCACCGCGGGCAGCAACGGCTGGCTGATCACCGGGGACCGCACCGCCACGGGCGCGGCGCTCCTCGCGGGCGACCCGCACCGCTTCATCGAGGCACCGGGCGTCTACCAGCAGATCCGCCTGGCCTGCCCGGAGTTCGACGTCGTCGGCCTCGCCGTCCCCGGCGTCCCGGGCCTCGCCCACTTCGGCCACACCGGCCGGGTCGCCTGGGCCATCACCAACGCCATGGCCGACTACCAGGACCTCTACCGCGAACACCTGCGCCGCGCCCCCGACGGCTCCGTCCGGGCCCTCGGCCCCGACGGCTGGGAGCCCGCCGCTTCCCGTACCGAGTCCGTCGCCGTCGCGGACGCCGACCCCGTCCGCGTCGAGATCGTCGAGACCGCACGCGGCCCGGTGATCATCGGCGGCCCCGACGCGCCGGAGAACCCCGACGCGCCCGAGAGCCCCGACGCGCCCGAGACCCCCGCCGCGTCGGACGGCGGCGCGTCGGACGGCGGCGCGTCGGACGGCCGCGCGGACACCATCTGGAACGCCGTCAGCCTGCGCTGTCCCGCCCGCGCCGGAGCCGAACTCGGCTTCTCCGCACTGCCGTCGCTGCTGCGCGCCACCACCGTCGGCGACGTCGACCGGGCGCTGGACGGCTGGGTCGAGCCGGTCAACGTCGTGCAGGCCGCCGACACCGAGGGCGGCCTCCTGCACCGGACGGCGGGCCGGGTGCCCGTACGGCATCCGGACAACTCCCTGTACGCCGTGCCCGCGTGGCGGAAGGAGCACGCGTGGACCGGCGCCTACGCGCCCCTGCCGCGCGCCGACGTCCGCGACGGCCTCGCGGTGATGGCCAACGCGCGCGAACTGGCCGCCCCGCTCGGCACCGAATTCGCCGCGCCGCACCGCGCGCGCCGCATCCGCCGCCTCCTGGCATCCGCCGACGACTGGACGGCGGACGGCATGGGGGCGATCCACACCGACGTCCATCTCGGCTCCGCCCGCGCCCTGTTGGACCACGTCGCCGACCTCCAGGGCCCTGACACGCCGCCGCTGAGTCCCGCGGCCTCCGCTCTCGGCGCACGACTCCTGCGCTGGGACCGGCGGATGGCGGCCGAGAGCACTGACGCCGCGTCATACGCCGTACTGCGGGCGGCGGTCGTCCGCGGTCTCGCCGCGCACCCCGCGCTCGCCCCGCTGACCGAACTCGTCCATCCGCCGTCGTATCCCGCGACGTTCACGCCGTGGCTGGCACTGGTGCCCCGGGTGGCGTTCGCGCTGGAGACGCTGCTGGGCGGCGGGCTCATACCCGCGCGGGACCGGGCCGAGATCGTACGGGCCGCGCTGGAGGAGACGGCGGGGGCCGGTGCGGGGGAGGCGGGCGCGGGGGAGCGGACCTGGGGGGAACTGCACCGGCTCGCGCCCTGGCAGGCGCTGCCGCCCGACGCGTACGGGCACGCACCCGAGGTGTGGCCGGGGCTGGCGGGGGACCACGACTGCGTGCTGTCCACGTCCAGCGTCCCCGGCATCACCCACCACAGCCTGCGCGGGCCCGCCGCCCGCTACGTATGGGATCTGGCCGACCGTGAGAACAGCCGGTGGGTCGTGCCCTTCGGAGCGAGCGGAGTGCCCGGCGGCCCGCACCACCGCGACCAGCTTCCGTACTGGCTGCGCGGCGACCTCGTCCCCGTGGTCACCGACTGGACCCGACTCACCAGGGAGACCTCTGTGCCCGAAGCCTCCGAAGCGCCCGAAGCTCCGAAAGCACCCGAAGCGCCTGCCGCTGGCTCCGCTGGAGCCGCCGCCTTTCACGGGCCGCCCGCCGGCTTCGGGACCGTCCGCTTCGTGCCCGTCGACCCCGACCGGGACATCGGCCTCATCCACGCGTGGGTCACCCAGGAGCGGGGCCGGTTCTGGGGCATGGGCGACGCGACCCGCGACCAGGTGCGCGAGATCTACGCCTTCCTGGACTCGCTCGACACCCACCACGCCTATCTGGTCCGCCGCGACGACCGCCCCGTGGCCCTCTTCCAGACCTACCAGCCGGAGGCCGACCCCATCGGCGACTTCTACGAGCGGCTGCCCGGTGACGTCGGCGTCCACGTCTTCGTCGGCCCCATCGACCCCGGCGCCGAACGCGAACCCGACTACACGCGGCACCTGTTGACCGCCCTCCTCGCCCACGTCTTCGCCGACCCCGCCTGCCGCCGTATCGTCGCGGAACCCGACGCCCGCAACACCCGCGCGATCGACCGTCTCCTCAGCACCGGCTTCACCCTCGGCCCCCGCGTCGAACTCCCGGACAAACCCGCTCAGTTCGTCTTCCTCACACGCGACTTGACCACTGGTTGACCAAAAGAAAGCCGATACCGCGACCGGGAACCCTTCACGTAGCGTGAAACGTCTCTACTGATGATCAGCTGTTGATCACCGGTTCACCACCCGTGAACACCACCCGCTGAACACCACGCGCCGACGGGGGAATTGACGCATGGGTCGTCCGAGCGACTGGCACATACTCGGCATGGATCGCGATCCGGTTCCGGGTGACGCGTCGCGGGTGAAGACGTTGTCGCGGCAGTTGCACGAGTTCGCGGACGATGTGGGCGGCGCGCTGCGGCTGGTGAAGGGGATGCAGTCGGAGGACGCGATCCTGGCGTGGGCGGGGCTGTCGGCGGACGCGTTCCGGGAGGAGTTCGGGTCGACGCCGAAGAACCTCGACAAGCTGCATACGTCGTACCGGATCGCGGCGGAGGCGCTGGAGTCGTACTGGCCGGATCTGGAGCACGCGCAGTACCAGGCGGACCGCGCCCTGGCCGACGGGCGCACGGCGCATGCCCGGCTGGTCTCCGCGCAGAGCGGTCTGAACGGTGCGCAGGACTGGGTGCACACGGCCACGTCGACCGCCGACTCGTACGATCCGGCGAAGAACCACGGCGCGACCGTCCCGCCGCCCGATTCGGACCAGGTCCGCCAGGCCACCCGTGACCTGGCCGCCGCCAAGGCCCGTCGGGCCGACGCCCAGCAGGCCGTCTCCTCCGCGCAGTCGGCGCTCGACGCGGCGAAGCGGCTGGCGGAGCAGGCGCGGGGTATGCGGGAGGACGCGGCGCGCCGCACGGTGGCCAGGCTGCACGAGGCGTCGGACGCGGGGATCAGGAACCGGCACTGGTGGGAGAAGGCGGTCCACTGGGTCGCCGACCACTGGGACGAGATCATCACGGTCTGCAAGTGGATCGTGGCGGTCCTCGGCATCGTCGTGATGATCATCGGCGGCCCGCTCGCCTGGCTCGTCGTCGCCGCGGCGCTGCTCGTCCTTTCCGACACCGTCACCAAATACATCCAGGGCAAGGCCACTTTGTGGGACGTGCTCTTCGCCGTCCTGGACTGCGTCCCCATGACCAAGGGCCTGACCTCCCTCGGCAAGCTCGCCGAGCTCTACAAGGCGGGCGGCCTGCTCAAGATCGGTGCCCACGCGCTGGGTTCGGCCAAGGGCGCGCTCAAGAACATGGCATCGCTGATCCGGGACGGCGGCGAGGGTCTCCGGGCGATCACGGTCGCCTTCAAGGGCGGCGACCGGCTGCCCGGCGGCACCATTCCCTTCCGCGATCTGTCACCGAAGGCCAAGCAGTTGGTGAAGGCGCTGGAGGACGGCCACATCCAGATCCGCCCCGCCGAGGTGAATGTCACCCACCTCGCGGAACTCCAGAAATTCGCGGGTGTGGAACACGCCATCGTCCAGGGCCCCGGCGGTGAACTGCGGCTTTTCCGGGGCACGGAGATCGGCAGTTCCATTCCGAAGGACCTGCGCGGCCGGGGCTACAAGTTCACCGTCCACACTCACCCCGAGGACCGCATACCGGGGCCGCCGACCGATATCGAACGGGCCCGGGGAATGCGGAACAGTATGCAGTTCGACCTCGACAACAAGGCGAGCAGGCACGTGGAAGCCGTGGTCAGCCGCGACGGCAATGTCACGTTCTTCGACCACAACGGAATTATCGACGTGCCACAGGGGCAATATCCGCCGGGCGGTCCCATGAATGACCGCGGGTACGTGGTGAGAGTGCCTCATGTATAGTCGGCGTGAATCACCTTCAGCGACGGCATTGAGTGTGAGTACGGAGGATTCGGGCGCGATGAACGGACCCAACGCCTGCCAGTTCTGCGGACGTTATGTCCTCCAGGTGCCGGGCTGGACCACGTTCGTGAAGAGCTACCGAATGCTGCTGGCGCCCTGGGACCCCCAAGAGGTGTTCCTGGAAGGCTCCTTCCACCACTCGTGCCTGCGCACCTCCCCGTACCGGCGGGAGTTCCGCGCGGACGCGCTGCGGCAGCTCACCCAGGGCGACCACGACGTGGAGGTCGAGTTCGAGGGGCGGACCCGGCAGCAGCGCCGCCCCGGAATGGCCTTCACCGAGCAGGTGTTCTTCGGTGCGTCCGGCGAGCTGTTCCGCCATGCCAACGTCGACAGCTGGGTGTTCGTCGAGAAGGACGGCCCCTGGCATTTCCTCTCCGCCGACGACGTGCGGACGCTCGCCGCAGGGAGTCCGCTGCGGAAGTCCTCGGAAGCCGGTACGACACGGCTGCCGAGCGACCCCGGCGAATCCGTCGCCGAATGGACGCTGCCGGAACTGCTCGACTTCCTCGAAGTCCGCGACCTCTACCAGGAAGTGCTCGACGGGCTCGAACCCGAATACACCTTCTGGGAGTACAACGCCATCGCGCCGAAATACTTCCTCGACTACTCGGTGGACTGCGTCCAGCCGCTCCCCGCCGAACTGGCCGCATTCTGCGCCACCTACACGTACCGCGCCCGCAGCCTGGACTGGGAGGACGGCGACGCATGAGCGAGGACCGGCTGGCGATACCGCTCGACCTGCTGGAGGACTTCGCCACGATGCTCGGGTCGATCACCAAGCGGCTCGACGACACGAAGGCGACCCTGCGGGCCTTCGAGGACGACATGGGCGACGGCAGCGTCGCCGGCGCGCTCGACCACTTCCAGTCCAACTGGAAGGACGGCAGGGGCGACATCCACAAGCAGCTCACCGGCCTGGAGAAGATGGCGACCACCGTGGTCAGCGAGATCCGCAAGGTGGACACCGACCTGGCCAAGCAGCTCGCCGACTCCACCGAGAGCGCCCCCGGCCCGCAGCAGGGGCCCGCCCCGCACGGCACGAAGGAATAGCCGGTCATGAACGAGAGCACGCCGGAAGCCCCCGCCGCCCCGCCGGTCGGCGTCTCCCTGTCCGTACCCGAGTCGTGGTGGGAGTTCGACGTACGGCCCGAGGGCCGCGAGGAGACCGTCCGCGCGCTGATCGACGCGCGCGTCCGGGCCGTCCCCGAACTGGCCCCGTACCGCAAGGACCTGGTCGCGCTGCTGCGCCGGATGGCCCGTGACGCCCATGACGCGGGGGCGCTCTACTGCGGCTGCATGGCCGAGAACTTCGAGGGCGTCCCGCTGACCGCGATGGTCACCGTCACCGTCGTGAGCGCCACCGGCTCCCAGGGCTCCACGCTGAGCACCGACCCGCGCGTCATCGCCGACACGCTCAGGACGATCACGCCCCGCCGCGAAGGCGACGCCTGGCGGCGGGTCACCACCGTCGAGATCCCCGAAGTCGGCCTGTGCGCCCGCACGGTGGGCGTCGAGGACGTCCCCGTCGAGCAGGGCGACACCCGCACGGTCCGGATGGCGCTCACCCAGACCTACATCCCCGTTCCCGGCCGCCCCGCCGAGATCGTCCTCGTCTCCGGCGCCAGCCCCGTCCTCGACCTCGCCGAAGCGTTCCACGACATCTTCGACGCGGTGACGAGCACCTTCCGCTTCGCGACGGCGTAGGACACGCGGCGGTACGCGGCGAGGGCGGGCGGGCCCGGCAGGGGGTCCGCCCGCCCTGGTACGCGGGGGAGGCGTTCAACTCTCCTGGAGGTGCGGGCTTCGGGCGGTGTCAGCTTCCGAAGACCTGGAAGTCCCAGAGGGAGTAGCCGTAGGCCGTGGCGCGTTGGGTGCCGTACACGCGGATGTAGCGGCCGGTGCAGTTGACGTTGAGGGTCTGGAGGCCGCCGGTGCCCGCCGTGGTGCTGTAGCAACTGGTCCAGTTGGTGCCGTCGTTGGAGACCTGGATCTGGAACGCCTTGGCGTAGGCGGCCTCCCAGTTGAGCTTGACCTGGTTGACGGCGTGCGAGGCGCCGAGGTCGACGCGCAGCCACTGCGGGTCGCTGAAGGCGCTGGACCAGCGGGTGGTGGTGCTGTTGTCGACGGCGGCCGAGGCGGGGGTGCCCGCGTTCTCCGTGGAGGAGGCCGTCGCGGGCTTGTTCAGCGCCAGGTTGGTGCCGTTGGACGGCGGAGTGGTGCTGCCCGGGCCCTTGTTGTAGACGGCCACGTAGTCGATGTTCATCTGGCCGCCGCTGACGGTCGCCGCGTTGGGGCCGCCGCCGAAGGCGTCGGGGAAGCCGCCGCCCATCGCGAGGTCGTAGATGATGAAGAACGGGTGGTCCACCGCGTTGGCCCAGGTCGTGGCGTCGACCTGATTGGCGTTGACGGTGAAGTAGTTGGCGCCGTCCAGGTACCAGCGGATCTGCTCGGGCGAGACCGAGCGGTCGATCTGCACGGCGTAGGTGTGGTAGCCGGTCTGGCAGCCGGAGCAGGCGCGTTCACCGCTGCCGATGCCGGTGGACTCGTTGCACGGACCGCCGGGGTTGACGCCGCAGTGCAGCGTGCCGAACACCGAACTGCGGGAGTTGATGTCCTCCATGATGTCGACCTCGCCGGAGGTCGGCCACGTGGTGCCGGTGCGCAGCGTCGAGCCGAGCATCCAGAACGCGGGCCAGTAGCCGGCGCCGTTGGCGGTCGTCAGATTCGGCTGCTGGATCGACGACTGCATCATCACGACGCCGCCGGGAGGCGCCCCGAAGGACGACGACTGCGTCTCGATCCGGCCCGAGGTCCAGCCCGCGCGCGGGTCGCTGCCCGAGTGGAGGGCGCGCAGCACGAGATGGCCGTTGCCGTCCTGGAAGACATTGGACGTGCTGTTGGTCATCGTCTCGATCTCACCGGTGCCGAAGCTGCTGCCGGGGCCGGTGTCGTACTTCCAGTTGCCGCCGTCGACCCCGGTGCCCGAGGCGCCGTTGAAGTCGTCGCTCCAGGTGGTGGTGAAACCGGCCGGAGGGGCGGGTACGGCGGCGGGTGCGACGGCCGGGGCCGCCGCGGGGGTGGCCGCGCCGCCCGGGCTCGCCACCGCCGTCAGGCCGGCCAGGGCCAGCGCGCCGACGGCCAGTGCCGCGAGGCCGATCCGGGTGCGGGAGCGGCGCCCGCGGTGCGACGCGGCGCCGGCCGTACCGGCCCGGTCCTGAGGGTCGTGCCCGTGGTCCTGCTCTGGTGCGTGTCCGGTGGACATGCGAGATCTCCTGTCCCGACGAAGCGTTGTGGGGGGTGCGCCCGTGTGCGGAGTACGGCGTGACCGCCGCGTACGGCGTGACCGCCGTGTACGCCGGGGCCGTTGAGCGCGGCGTGACCGCTGGGTGCGGCGGGACCGCGCGGTACGGCGTAACCGTTTCCGGCGGCTCAGGGCGCGTGCGGGAGCGCTGACTGCGAGAGGCTGCCGTGTGGCATCGCGCTGCCTTCCGGCGTGGCGTGCATGAGGACTCCTGACCGGGTGGGGGGCCGTGTACAGGGTGGGGCACGCTCGTGAGAGCGCTCTCTCGAACAGGTAATGGTCTATAACTCCGCCATGCGCGCGTCAAGGCGTGGGGCAGGAAAGCCGGGCAGCGCGAAGGGGCGGACCCCGCCGGGCCCGCCCCTCACATGTGCCTCACGCGTCACTCAGCCGTACGACGACCTGCGACGACGTGCCGCCGTACGAATGACGACCTGCTACGGCTTGATCTTGACGACCTGCGGGTCGTGGTCGCTCGTCTGGTTGGCGAACTCCGAGTTGATGTGCACCACGTCGTAGTCGACGTGCTTCAGGCTGGGGCTGACCAGGATGTGGTCCAGGACCTGGGAGTTGCCCTCGTACACGTAGGAGTAACGCTCGTCCTTGGGCAGGGTGTTGACCAGGTCGGTGAGGACCGTGCCGTTGCCGGTGAGGGCCTGGGCGGCGGGCGAGAACTGGTAGTCGTTCAGGTCGCCGAGGACCACGACGTTGGCGTTGCGGTCGGCCTTCTCGAGCTGCTGCACGAAGTCGTGCTCCAGGATCGCCTGGCGGTTGCGCTGCACCTCCGAGCTGCGGACCGGCGGCTGGAAGCGGCTGTCGATGCCCTGGTCGCCGCCCTTGCTGTTGAAGTGGTTCGCGATCACGAACAACTTCTCGCCGCGGAAGGTGAATTCGCCCACCAGCGGCTTGCGGCTGCTGTTCCACGCCGGGTCGGCGGGCGCGATGCGGCCGGGGGAGACGGTCAGCGCGGTCTTGGAGCCGGTGCCGGTGATGCCCACCGCGGTGGTGGAGTCGCCGCCGGGACGGTCGACGAAGCTGACACGGTCGGGGTTGAACAGGAACACCGAGCGGATGTTGCCGCCGGGCTCCCCGCCGTCCTTGTCGTTGACCGGGTCGATCGAGCGCCACTGATAACTCGGGCCGCCCGCCGCCTTGATGGCGTCGGTCAGCTTGGTCAGCGTCTTGTCCGCGGCGACCGTGCCGTCGTCGGTGGCGCCGTTGTTGTCCTGGATCTCCTCCAGCGCCACGATGTCGGGCGAACGGAGGTTGGTGACCAGGCCCTTGGCGAGCGCGTCGAACTTCGACTGCGGGTTGCCGGGCGCCAGGTTCTCCACGTTGTACGTGGCGATCGTCGCCTGGTCCGACTTGGCCTTGTCGGTCACCTCGGGCTTGAGGCCACCGCTCTTGACCGTGCCGATCGTGCGCGCCTGGACGGCGAAGGTGCCCGCGTACTGGTTGTAGTCCAGCGGACCCGCCGTCGTACCGCGCAGCGTGTCGCCGACGTTCGCCACCGGGAACGCCTGCGTGGCGGTCGGGATGAGCGACTGCACCATCAGGCGGCCGGAGTTGGGCTGGTCGTAGCCCGTGTAGAGGGTGCCGCCGCGCTTGGTCTTGTTCTGGTCCGCCTTGACCGTCACCCACAGCTCGGAGTACGGGTCGGTGGCGCCGACGACGCGGCTGTCACCGATCTGCACGTTCATGCCCTCGAGCGAGGCGAAGAGGTCGAGCGCGTACTCGTCGGGACGCAGCGGCAGGTTCTCGATCGTGCCGCCGCCGACGGCCGGGACGAACGCGTCGGGGACGCTCTTCTTGTCCAGGACGACGGGCGCGGGGAGCGCGTTGCCGTGCGAGACCACCGTGGCGGCGGCCTTGGTCAGCTCGGTCACCGGCTGGCCGCCGGCGGAGGTGCCGCCCGGGTAGTAGTCGGAGACGGTGCCCGCGAGCGAGACGCTGTCGCCGACCGCGACGGTCGGGGTGACCGAGCCGGTGAAGACGTAGATGCCCTCGCTGGTACGGGGGTTGGCGTCCGGCGTCGGGTCCTGCACCCAGTAGCCCTGCGAGGAGCCGAAGGAGCGGACGCCGATGACGATGCCGGTCACGCCGGTGACCGCCTTGCCCGCGAGCGGGGAGAGCCGGGTGTCGCCCTGGATGTCGTGGATCTTCGCCTCGACGCCGGTCGGGGGCGAGGTGGGCGGCGTGGTCGGCGGGGTGGTGGGGGGCGTCGTCGGGCCGCCGCCGTCGCCCGCGGCGCCCGGAGTGGGCGCGCCCGCGGTGAAGTCCGCCGCGTTGTCGTCGGTGTCCGTCAGGGCGGGGCGCGCCACCGAGTCGGTGTTGCTCGCCCCGGCCGCCGGGCCGTTGCCCTCGAACACCGCGGCCGTGCCGTAGCCGACCAGGTCGCGGATGGTGCCGTCGGCGGCGCAGTCCGCCTTCGTCACGCAGGTCAGCGGGTCGGTGCCGTGCACAAGGGCGACCGTTCCCGTCGTACCGGACATGTTGATGGCGCCGACCACGTTCGGCGACGGCAGCGCCGTCGTCCCGCCGGTGCCCGCGGCCTCCTGCACCAGATACCGCGCGCCCGCGCCGAGCGACCCGGTCAGCGGCGTCACCTGCCACTTGGACGTCGGCGTCGGCGCGCCCGGCAGGTACTGCACGCTGTACCCGCTCAGGTCCAGCGGAGCGCTGCCCGAGTTGGCCAGCTCGATGAAGTCGTTCGTATACGTGGCACCGGAGTTGCCGCCGCCGCCGTACACCTCGGACACCATCACATCGGCGGACGGCGTCGCGAAGGCGGTGTGCACGCCGACCGCGGCCAGCACCACAGCGCCGGCTATCCCGATCGTGACCAGCCGCTTGCGGTTCCCGGCAGTACCGGGTCTGTCAGGGCGGGGCTCTGCCCCAGAGATGTGCGACACCGGTGAGGGTCTCCTTCGTGCGGTGCGTTGAACGCGATGAATACGTCGTGTTTCCACGTCTCATGACGGCACATCACCATGAGCCGGAATGAGCGATCCGGCTCAAGATACGCGCGTAGACCCCGCCGTAGAAGGAGCCGAGAGGTTAAATCTGCGTAGTTCCCGACGACGCTTTCCCGTACCGCCGATCAGTCCCCCCGCCCAGTGCTACCGCCAGGACCGCGGTCGCGGTCCGGGCGGACCGGTGCCCGGTCGGGCGGACAGGGGCGTCGGATGGTGCGCGAGGGGTGGCGTGGCCGCCACCCGTGCCGCCGACGGTCTGGCCGCCCTCGTGAGGGTCCACCGGCTCGAACACCGCCTGGCGGGGTCCGGGTCAGGCGATGGTGACGGTGATGCCGGCTTCTTCGAAGGCGGCGGCGGTTTCCGGGGGGATGGCCTCGTCGGTGATGAGGGTGTCGATGGTTTCGAGGCCGCAGACGCGGGCGAAGGCGCGGCGGCCGATTTTGGAGGAGTCGGCGGCGATGACGACGCGTTGGGCGCGTTCGGCGAGGAGGCGGTTGATGCTGGCCTCGTCCTCGTGATGGGCGTAGACGCCCTGGGCGGGGTCGAGGGCGTCGATGCCGAGGACGGCGATGTCGAGGATGATCTCCTGGAGGACGCCGCGGGCGAGGGGGCCGGTGAGTTCGTAGGACTGGGGGCGGGCGACGCCGCCGGTGACGACGATCTTGATCTGGGGCCGGATGACGAGCTCGTTGGCGATGTTGAGGGCGTTGGTGACGACGGTGAGGGCGGGCTGGCGGGTGCCGTCCGCGGTGACGTCGCCGCGCAGGGCCAGCGCGCGGGCGACCTCGGTGGTGGTCGTGCCGCCGGTGAGGCCGACGACGTCGCCGAGGGCGACGAGGGAGGCGGCCGTCCTGCCGATGCGCTGCTTCTGGGAGGCGTGCCTGGCCGTCTTGTAGCGCAGCGGCAGCTCGTACGAGACGCCGTGCGCGACGGCCCCGCCGCGGGTGCGGGTGAGCATCTGCTGCTCGGCGAGCTGGTCCAGGTCGCGGCGGATGGTGGCGGTGGAGACGTCGAGCGTGGTCGCGACCTCCTCCACCTCCACGCGGCCGTGCTCGGCCAGCAGATCCAGCAGTGCGGTCCACCGGGCGTCCCTGGACACAGGCGTTCTCCTCCGTGACGTGATCGTCCTCGGCTTGATCGTGCGTGGTTTGGCCGGTTCGGCTTGACCGTGCGCGGCTGATCGGGCGCGGCTCGACCGGTTCGGCGTGATCGTGCGCGCACCAGCGTGGCACACGCGCGCGGACCCCACGGCCGTGCGGACTGCGCGCACCAGGAATGCTTGAAAGTGTTCGATTGTGCGGAGTAAGGTGCAAATACAAGCATCCTCGCGCAAGCACCGTCGGGAGAACCCATGCCTCTTGCAGCCGCCCGCGCGCTGATCACCGCCGCAGCGGTCGAGCACCGCGCCATCGCGGCCTTCGACGCGATCACCCTCGAACACGTACAAGCCGTCGTCGAAGGCGCGGAGTCGGTCGGCTCCCCGGTGATCATCCAGGTCAGCGAGAGCGTGGTGCAGTACTACGACGGGCGCCTGCTGCCGCTCGCCCGCGCCGCCGCGGAGACCGCGCGGGCCGCCGCCGTCCCGGTCGCGCTGCATCTGGACCGGGTGCGCAGGACGGCGCTCCTCGCCCAGGCCGCGCACTGCGGCTTCAGCTCGATCATGTACGACGCGGCGCGCCTGCCGTACGCGGAGAACGTCGCGGTGACGCGCGACGCCGCGCAGTGGGCGCACGAGCAGAATCTGTGGATCGAGGCCGACGCGGCGGCCGTCCCCGCGGGCGCGGCGACCGGTCCCGAGCCGGGCGGCGGCCCGGCCGCGGCCCGCGCCTTCGTCGCCGCGACGGGAGTCGACGCCCTGACCGTCCCGCTCGGCGCGCGCCCGGACCGCCGACTGCTGGCCCGGCTGCGTACCGCCCTCGACGTCCCCCTCGTCCTGCGCGACACGGCGGGCGCCACCGCCGGTGAACTCGGCCTCGCCGCCGCCGAGGGGATCAGCAAGGTCACCGTCGGAACCGGGCTCGACATCGCCATGACCGGCGCCGTCCGCGCCCGCCTCGCCGTGGACGACATCACCGACCCCCGCGTCTATCTCCGCGAGGGGCGGCGCGCCATGACCGCGACCGTCGCCGGGTTCATCCGGGCGCTGGACAGCCGCCTTCCGGCGGGGGCGTAAGGGGGCGTGAGGCTTCGGGCGGGGCGTGAGGCTGCGGGAGGAGGCGTGAGGAGGGCGTGAGGCTTCCGGGCGGGGGCGTGCGTGACGCTTCGGGCGGTCTGGGGCGCTGAGAGCGGCGGCGGGAACCGTTACGGCAGCAGCCGCAGTCCGGCGACGAGGACACCGGCCAGGCGCCGCGCGTCGTACCCCGGATCGCTGTCCGCCCCGATGCAGAGATTCCCGACGCCCCGCATGAGCACTCGCGCCTCGACGTCCGAGCGGATCTCGCCGGCGGCGACGGCGGCGTCGAGCAGCCGGGTGCACACGGGCACGAGCCGGTCGAGGAAGTACGCGTGCAGCGCGTCGAACCCGGCCTCGTCGGAGTGCAGCACGCCCGCCAGCCCGTGCTTGGTGACCAGGAAGTCCACGAAGAGGTCGATCCACTGCCCGAGGGCGGCGTACGGGGACGGGTCGGCCGCCAGCAGCGCGGGACCGGCCTCGGCGCAGGCGTCGACCTGGTGCCGGTAGACGGCGATGATGAGGTCGGCGCGGGTCGGGAAGTGCCGGTAGATCGTGCCGGTGCCGACGCCCGCCTCGGCGGCGATGTCCCGTACCGGCGCCTCGACGCCTGACGTCACGAAGACGGCCGCCGCCGCGTCGAGCAGGGCCTCCTTGTTGCGCCGGGCGTCCGCCCGCTTGGGCCGGGGGGCCGCGCCCGCGCCGCCTGCCGCGCCGCTCCTGCCGTCCGCATCGCCGCGCACGTCCGCGCCGCCCCCCGCGTCCGCGCCGCCCCGCACGCCCGCACCGCTTCCCGCGCCCGCGCCGCCTTCTCCGTCGTTCACCGCACCGTCCTCCGTCCCGTGACCCCGGCAGTCGCGCTTGCTATCCGGAACGTCGTTCCGTATCGTCGTTTGTGGCGGAACAATGTTCCGTTTATCTCATGATGCCAGAGCACGGAGGAATCCACTCATGCAGTACCGCACTTTGGGCCGCACCGGCGTGCAGGTCAGCACCCTCGCGCTGGGCGCGATGAACTTCGGCGCGATCGGCCGCACCACGCAGGACGAGGCGACCGCCATCGTGGACGCCGCCCTCGAAGCCGGAATCAACGTCATCGACACCGCCGACATGTACGGGCACGGCGACTCGGAGGAGATGGTCGGCAAGGCCATCGCCGGGCGCCGCGACGACATCGTGCTGGCCACCAAGGCGACCATGCCGATGGACGACGAGCGCAACCACCGGGGCAGCTCGCGCCGTTGGCTGGTCACCGAACTGGACAACAGCCTGCGCCGCCTCGGCGTCGACCACGTGGACCTCTACCAGATGCACCGCTGGGACCCGCGCACCAGCGACGAGGAGACGCTGTCGGCCCTCACCGACCTCCAACGCGCGGGAAAGATCCGCTACTTCGGCTCCTCGACCTTCCCCGCGTACCGCATCGTGCAGGCGCAGTGGGCCGCCCGCGAGCAGCACCTGGCCCGCTACGTCACCGAGCAGCCCAGTTACTCGATCCTCCAGCGCGGCATCGAGACCCATGTCCTGCCGGTGACCGAGGAGTACGGGCTCGGCGTGCTCGCCTGGAGCCCGCTGGCCTCCGGCTGGCTGTCGGGCGCGGTCCGCGAGGGCCGCGACATCACCACCAACCGCTCCGCCCACCTCCCGGAGCGCTTCGACCTGACCGTCCCGTCCAACCGGGCCAGGCTCGACGCCGTCGAGCGGATCGCCCGCGTCGCCGACGACGCCGGTCTGACGATGATCCAGCTCGCGCTCGGCTTCGTCACCGCGCACCCCGCCGTGACCAGCGCGATCATCGGCCCCCGCACCCTGGACCACCTGCACTCGCAGCTCGCCGCCGCCGACACCGTGCTCACCGCCGACGTCCTGGACGCCCTCGACGCCATCGTCCCGCCCGGCACCGACCTCGCCCCCCAGGAGAAGTTCGACACCCCGCCCGCCCTCCTCGACCCCTCCCTCCGCCGCCGCTGACTCAGCGGGCCGCGGCGGGAAACGCGCACCGTATCGCGGGGGCCAGACCCGTGCGGCGGGGGTATCGACGGTCGTCGACGTGTGCGCGGTGCTCTTTGTCACGGGGCCGGCTGCGACCGGTCCCCGTACTCCTCGCCGGCGCGGTTCATGCCCGGCGCGTGTCTCACGCGGCGGCGCTGTCGAGGGCGCGCAGTCGGCTGCCGAGGTTCTCGAACTCCCTTCTGCGGTCTGCGCGGTTCCTCTGGCCGCCGGAGACGTACGGTGCCGCGACGGCCATCAGCTCCGCGGCCTGCTCGGCCCACCTGGCGCGGTCCGCCCTATCGTCCGGTAGCGCGTACTCCGCCGAGGTCAGGAAGCAGTTCGCCAGGCTCAGCGCCATGACGAACCCGGTCGCCCGCTCGCCCGCGTACTCCAGCAGTCGGTCCACCTCGTCGGTGTTGGCCCGGATCTCCGCGGCGTACGTCCGGGCGGCCGCCAGGTGCTCGCGCGAGCGCTGCGGGTCGTCAAGGTCCCGGGCCAGCGAGACGTGCCCGCGCATCGCTACCTGGAGGACGTTGCGCAGGGAGGTGAACGCGGTGCCCAACTCGTTCATCCGGCGGCGGACCGGGATCACCTCGTTGTCGTACAGCTCCAGGCCCTCTTCGCGCATCTCGACGTTCGAGCCCGCCCCGACGAGGAAGGCGCAGTAGTTGTGCAGCCGCACGTAGTAGCGCGGGCTGCCGTTCTCGAAGAAGCAGGTGAGCAGTTCGATGCAGTCGTCCCAGAGCGGGATGAGCTCTCTCGTGATCTGCTCCGCGTCGGGAAGCCCGGTGACGTGAGCCTCATACTGCGCCTTGCGCAACTGGTTCACGCCGACCAGCAGGTCGTCGAGGCGGGTGGCGAGGTATCCGCCGTCCACGCTGCCCCCGCTGACCCGGCCCATCAGCGTCTTCGCCAGAGCGACGCCCTCGCGCAGCCACCCCGCCCGCCGGGTGACGATCTGCGGGTGTGACGGGTCCTCGTCCTGCGCGGCGGGGAACTGCACGAGATCGGCCAGCGCGTGCAGCCGCTCCAACAGGAACTCGGGGGAGTCCGCGCCGAACAGTTCGCGGACCCGGTCGGCGAATTGTTCCAGCATGCGGGCCCGTACGTGCCGGGTCGACTCGTCCCGGTCCTCGAAGAGCGCCAGCGTCGCCGTCACCAGGCCCTGTCGCACGGTCAGGGCGGCCTTGACGTCGAGATCGGGACCGGACGGGGTCTCCTCGATCACGGACTGGAGCAAGCTGAGCTTGTCCGCCATCCGGGCGGGGGTCTCCTGTGGTGGCAGCTCGACGTGGGGGAGCACCGCCTGCGCGAAGCGCCGCACCCGTACCTCGGTGTGCAGATGGAGCTCAGCCCTCCGGCCCTTCTTGTTGTCCACGATGCGCACCGCGGCGTCGTCCGTGACCGCGGAGAGGTCGAAGAGCGTGGCCTGCGCCATGCCCACGACGGTGCGGCGCAAGCGGTCGCGGGCGCTCCCGCCCGGCAGCGGCTCGTTCATGCCGACCTCGTTCGACTCCCTGGGGCGCAGGCGCGCGCACAGGACCGTCGCCAACTTCTCCACGAGGTCCAGACCGAGCGGCGCGTGATCGGCGTCGTACCGCGCCCGGATCGGACCGTACTCGTGGGAGGCGAGGCTCCGCACGCCCTCGCTCCGGACCGGGGCGTCCAGGGCGCCCAACGCGTGCTGCACGCCCTGCGCCTGGAGCGCGGCGACAAGCAGGATCGGCTCCGAGCGGAAGACTTCGAGCAGGCTGTACGCGAAGGCGCCGATGAGCAGGTGCGGGTCCTCGACGGGAATCTCGTCGAGCGCCCGACCGAGGGCTTCGGTGACCGGCGCCAGCAGCACATTGGTGCCGATGAGGACGAACGCGGCCTTGGTGTCGGGGCCGTAGCGCGACGCCGTGGCGTTGGCGATCGGAGTGTGCCCCGCCTTGGTCACCTCGCTGTCCGGCAGTCCGCGGTCGGTGTGGTCCCCCAGTTCGGACGGCTTCGCGGGGCGCGGGGCGCCGCGCATGATCTCGGCGAGCGTCACCTGCGCGTAGTCGCAGCACCAGGAATGCATGCCGCCCGGGGCGCCGTCCCAGGCGACTCCGAAGAGCGGTCCCACCTTGCGGGCGAGCCGGGCCGGCATCTGCCGGCCCCGGCTCTCCGGGATGGGGGGGATCTGGGCTTTGAGGATCACTGGCCGTCTCTCCTCTAATCGCAGGTCAGTGCACGTCACGAGAGTACTGGCTTGTAGCGATCTGTAAACCCCAGATAACTTTTGCTCCTGAAGTAGAGAATATTCACAAACAGAGTTGACTCTGGTTAGACAAGAAGAGACGCTTCATGTCGATGGACTTGCGAGGGTGCACAGGGCGTCCCTCCCGTCCGTCGCACCGCTTCGCGGTGCCTGCCAAGCCCACGGGAGGCCCCAGATGTCCCCTCGCCTCAATGACCGCACCAAGCCCGCACCCCTGCCCAAGCCCCGGCGCTATGCGATCCACCTGCGCCTGGTGGACCGGCACCATGCCAACCGCGACGCGAAGGCCGGACTGCCCGCGCTCGGCGAGAGCGGCGTCGGCGGCACCCCGACGCCCGAGTTCCTCGGTCGCGGAGCCGCCGCTGGTCAGCAGGCCGAATGGATCCTCTGCCTCAGGGAGACCGCCGAGGACCGGGGCCGGGCGCTGGTCCTCCGGGCCCGCGTACAGGAGGCCGAACGGCTCGCCGCCGAGGCCGAAGCAGCCGTCGCCGAGTCGGCCGGCCCCCTGAGCGAGGAAGAGCAGAACCGGCGGCGCGGCGGCGAGCACAAGACCGCCGAGGCGGTGGTGCGCGCCCGCCGGGCGCGCGAATGGTCGCGCCGGCTCGCCGACCTGCGCTCCGCCGCCGAACAGGCCGCCGGGCGTGCTGCCGCACTGACCGTCGAACTGCACACGGTCGAGGCCCGTATCGCGGTGCGGCAGGAAGCCGCCGCGGCACGCGCGGTCTACCTGCACGAGCAGGCCATGCGCCGTGTCATGGCCTACGACCGGCAGTTGGTCCGGCGACACGCGGACGGTGCCCGGATCAACGGTGAGGCCAAGTACGGCGGTCCCGAGCTGCCCGCCTGGGTTGCGGGCCACCGTCCCGGACTCGGCTGAATCCCGCCGGACTCGTGAACGGCCGTTCCCTATACGGCCCAACCACCGACGGACCCGTGAACACCCGCCCCGAGAGGACCCTCCGTGGACCTTCCCTTTCTCCGCCGTAAGACCAAGCGCCCGCCCGAACAGCCCGAGCCGACGTTTTCGACCGTGGTCGACGGCGACCCGAGCTGGACCATTCCGGCGCTCTACCGGATGGCGCCACCGGCCGATCTCGGCACCGCCGAGGAGACCGTGCGCCAACTCGTCGGCGAACTCGCTCCCAACGCCATCGACGCCGGTACGGGCACCGCGCTGGACAACCTCATCGACGCCTGGACGGTCCAGTGGGTCACCCGGCTCGAATCCGAGCACAAGCTCCGCGAGGCGGTCTGCGACCACCTGATCGGCGTGGCCGCCGAGGAGCTCTCGGACGCGCAGACGGCACTCGACCACGCCAAGGACGACCTCAGCCGGGCCGAGAGCGACCTGAGCGCGTTCCGTGCCCGTCTCTCCCCGCCCGCCACTGTGAGCGTGTCGCCAGCCGGGCCTGCCGAGGCCGCGTCGCCCGCTGAACCCACCCCGCCCCCGCAAGGAGGACCGACCCCATGAGCAGAACCGTCCCGCCCGGTCACATGCCGTTCGCCGACCCTGATCTGGTCGTCGGCAGAACCAGGCACTACTACCCCTACCTCGCGCTGGTGCTGGCGGTGGGGGCAGACGGGATCGCCTTCTACCAAGTCGTCGGCCTGTTGGTGAACGAGGCCGGGTGGATGATCATTCCGCTTGTCCTCGGGTTCACCGGCCTGGCGCTGGCTGTGAGCCACCAGGTGGGTGTACTCGCCCGCAGGTTCGTGGAGCGGTCCACGCCGGCCGTGGGTGCTCTCGCGGTGGTGCTGACGATGGTCTGGCTGTTCATGGGCGCCGTGTGCTTCTTCGTCCGCGCCACCAACACGCCCGCCACGTCGGGGGGCAGCGGGCTCGAGACCCTCGGTCTCCCGAGCACCGCGGGGGCGCCCGCCGACGACTTGACCGGCAGCGCCAATCTCGGCACGGCCCTGCTGTTCCTCGGCCTCTACCTGGCCGGCGGCCTGCTGGCGGCGGTCACGGCGTACCTCGCCCACAATCCGCTGGCCACGGCGTACCGAATGGCCCTGGCACACCGTGCGGCCGCCCGGCAGGAGGTGCAGCGGCTGACGCCACGCCATGTCCGTGCCGTCCACCGCCACCAGCAGGAGCTGGCCGAGCGCGAGCGCGACCACCGGCGCTGGGAGGTGGCTACCGGGCAATGCCTCGGCTGGGCCGACGACCTGAAGCACTACGCCCGGTTCCTGATGGCCGTGCACATCGCTGACCCGGCGGCCACCGACGGACTCACCGACTCAGGGGACCGGCTCGTCCCCGGCGGTTGGAAGGGCCCCGACCTGCGCGCCGCCGATCGGCCCGACGGACCGGGGGAGTCCGACGAGCCCGATGCGGAGAACGGCCAAGGGGCGGCGGCGTGAGCCCGCAGCCGCGCCCGTTCCCGATGCGGCCGCCCGCTCCCCGGCCCGAGTTCTGCCCCCACTGCGCTCGTCGTCTGCTGCCGTGTCCGGACTGCTCGAACTGCCGTCTGGGCCTGCGCTGCCCGTCGTGCGGCCGGCACTGGACCAGCCCCTGACGTCCGCGCAGCGTCCCGCCACTTCCCGCTCGTCATCCGGTCGCCCGGACGCCTCCGGGCGGCCGGGCTCATTGAACCTGGCCCCGCGCCGTCGATCGATTCGAACTCCTGGAGCACACACCATGGCATCACCGAGATTACGATCCCTTCTCCGCGGGCTCACCGCTCTCTGCCTGCTGGGTGCCGTGGCGCTTGCGGCATCCGGCTGCGGTCACCCGGCCAAGAACAGCGCGTCGGAGCAGCAGGAGCAGGCCGCCGCGTGCGCCACCGGCCGAGGCCGCGTCGCCCTCGTCCTCGGCGCCCGAGCCAACACACCCGCGCCCCGGCTGACACCCGCCGCGCTCTCACTGGTGGATACCGCGATCGACGGGGGTCAGCTGATCTCCGTGGTCGGAGTGGACGGCGCACCCGACGTGGAATTCCGCGGGGCCTTCGAGGACACGGGCAAGAACGGTTCCCGCAGCGCCAAAGACCACGACACATTCGTGAAGTCGCTGACGAACACGATCCACCGCATGAAAGCCGGCCGTCCCGAGGCCGACCTGCTCGCGGCGCTGGCCGAGGCCGCGGGGAACGTCGGTCCGGGCGGCACGGTCGTGGTGGCCGACTCCGGGCTTCAGACTGTCGCGCCACTGGACTTCCGCCGTGACGGCGTGCTGGACGCCCAGGCCACCGATGTCGCCGACTTCCTGAAGCGGCAGGGCTCGCTCCCGCAGCTCACCGGTATCTCCGTCCTCTTCAGCGGCGTCGGCGACACGGCGCCGCCGCAGGCCAGACTGCCGCTCCCGGAGCACAAGAACCTCGTCGCCATATGGAAGGCGATCGCCGTCGAGGCGGGGGCCGAGTGCGTCGCGGCCGACCCCGTGCCGGCGACGGGTGCCGCCGTACCGCACACCCCCGCCGTGTCCGTCGTCAAGGTGCGTCCCCTGGAAACGTATCCGCCCTCCTGCGGGAACCACGTGCTGCGGAACAGCGGCAGTGTCGGATTCCTGCCCGACACGTCGGTACTGCGCGACCGGCCTGCTGCCGCCGCCGCCCTGAGGGAACTCGCCGACTGGGCCGTGGCCCACCACGCGAAGATCCGGCTCATCGGTACGACGGCGTCCGCGGGAACGGCCGATGGCCGTAGGCGACTGTCCCTCGACCGCGCAACAGCGGTCCGCGACGTCCTCGTCTCGCTCGGTGTGGCCGCCCACGACATCACGCTGCGGGGAGTCGGCACGCGGTGGCCGGGCCACGTCCAAGACCTCGACAGCGAAGGCCGGTTGCTGCCCGGCCCCGCCGAACGCAACCGCTCCGTCGTCCTGGACCTCGTCTGCTGAACCGTCCGGGCGCGCGCTCGGACATGACCGCCCGTCCGGGCGCGCGCTCGTCGGCAGCCGACCGCCCCACCCCGCGGCCCGCCGATCGCCACGTGCCGCGCGGCCGACCCGCAAGTCCCGACCGTCCCACCCTTCAGAGAGGACTCGACATGCCGGATATGAGAGCAGTCGTGGACCGCGTGATGCGACGCTGTGAAGCGTCCTGGTCGTCCGACATCGAACGCCGGGTCGGCGCGGTCCGCGCCGACCCGCGGAGCTGGCTGTCCGCCGCCGACGGACTGCTGCTGTCCTCCTGGTCGAGCGGCGGCCGCGACGCGGCGGTGGCCGCCGCGGCGCTGCTGGAGTTCGCGCTGGACACCGGCGCGCGGGACGATCCCGGGCGGCCTGCGTGGGTGTTGCACCTGTGGCTGGCCGAGCGCACCCTGTCGTTCCGCTTCGGCGACTACCGGTTGTCGCGCGACGTTCAGCACCATCTCGGCGCGCAGAAGCAGGGGCGTACGGCCGACGACCCGGTAAGGGTCGCCGCCACCTACCCCGAACTGCCGCTGCCCCGGCACTTCCAGCCGGTCCTGCCCATCGAGTCGGCGGCGGCCCGGCTGGCGGACTCGCTCCCGCGGGACGACATCGCACGCTGCTGCCTGTTGGTACGGCTCGCCCAGTCCGCGTGCTTCCGGTACGAGTCCGGCGACGAGTCGGCGCTCCCCGAGATGTGGCGGCTCGCCCGAGCCGCCCACGACGCCGTCACGCCCGACCACCTGGAGGCGGAACTGGTCGGGCGCACGGCCGCACACGCCGCCGTCGTCAGATTCCGTGCGGACCCGAAGGACCGCGCCTCGGCCGCCTTCGCGGTCACCGCCGGCCGACTGGCGCTGGCGGGCGTGGAGCACGCGCGGGTCCACGGCACGGACTATCGGCCCCACGAGGCCGCCCCGGTGCACCTCTTGCTGGCGATAGCCCTGATGTCCGTACTGACCTACGAACTCGACCTCAAGACGGCCGACGAGGCCATCGCGCACATGGAGGCGTTCCGGGCCGACGGCCCACCGGACGACGGCGGCGTCTACGCGGTCAACATGGCGTCCTTGCTGGCCGCGCGCGCCGTCCTCAGCGGATCCCGGCGGGACGTCGCCAGGTCGGACGAGCTGTGGGCGATGTTGCAGCGGGACCTGCGGCCGGGCGACCCGCTGCTTCCGCATATCGCCCAGAAGCGCGCCGCGACCGCCGAGATGGTGCGGCTGATGGGAATGCTCCCGTTCAAGTCGGGAGGTCTTCTCCGCCTCGTGCGGCCGTGGATGGGTCCACTCCTGACCTTTCCCCCGCTGCCGCCGATCCGGTTGTACGAACCGCCACGCAGCCCCGGTTACCGGTCACCGGGCGCAGGACCGGAGGAGATGGCCTCCTTCGGCGGTGCTCCGGACCCGGAGGCGCGAACTCCTCGCGGGCCGGACCGCGAACGCGCACCGGGCGGCGACGGGGGACCCGCGTCCTCCACCTCACCGCACTGGCCGCCCTGCCCGGCGCCCGCGCCCGGCCTCGTCTGCGACCCTGCTCTGGAGTCCGACCTGACGGGTCTGCCACCAGACGCGGAAGCGGTCCTCCGCAGTCTCGTCGGGGTCGACACGTCTCCGTCGGACCCGCGCCGACTGGCGCTCGCCGAGAAGCAGTTGCTCGCCAGGCTGGCCGAACCAGGACTCAGTGCCGGCCGCCGGGGATGGACGGCCGCGGCCCTGCTCCAGGTGTGGGCCGCGAAGTACCTCATCAGTAGGGACGCCGCGGACCTGGAGCGGGCTGTGCGGGCCGGCGACGACGTACTCGCCACCCTCCCGGCCACCAGCTCCCGCTATATCGAACTGCTGTGCGCGGTCGAGGAGCACCGGCAGGCGTACGGTTCGCTCCGCGGCGACGCCGCGACGATGCTCCGGGCCTGCGACGGCCTGCGGTGGGCCGTGGACCACGTCCGCCCCGAGTCACCGCAGTGGGTCGCCTGCGCGATGTTCTACGCCAAGGCCCTTGCCGGGGTCTCGATGCTCCGCCGCGACCCGGACATGTCGAAGGAGGCGGTCGGGCTGGTGCGGAAGGTGGCCCGCACGTTGGAGGCGCTCCCGGACGCCCCCGGCCACTGGGGCAGCATGGCGGAGCAGCGTGAACGCCTGCGGCCGACGCTGCGTACGATCACCGACCTGGTGGTGATGGCCGACCACGACCTCCGCGGAGACCTGATCGGGGTCGAGGAAGCCGAGGTGCGGTGGCAGCCTGAGGCAGAGGCCAAGCTGCCCCCAGCGGTGAGATTCGAGAACGCGCGCGTCGCGCTCGGCCGCCGGGTGGAGCTCGGGGACTGGGCACGGGCCGCGGACGCCGCGGCCGTCGCGCTGGAGATGCTGCCGCTGCTCACCTCGCGGGCGCTGCACCGCGACGATCGCCAGCGCGCCGTGCACACTGCCCTCCAAGGGCCGTCCCCGGACAGTTCGACGGGCACCAGCCTGACCCGAACCGGGTGCGCGGTGGCGCTCGCAGCCGGCCGGACCGAACAGGCGGCCGCGCTGCTGGAACAGGGCCGTGCCGTCCTCATGAGCCAGGACCTGGAGGCGCGCGGCGACGTGTCCGACCTCGCAGAGGCTCATCCGCGGCTCGCCGCGCGCTTCACCGACCTCGCCGGGCGGATGCGGGAGGCCGATGACATCGCGTCGCGGGACGAGACCTCGGGCGCACGGGCGCAGCACCGGGCGGCCGAGCAGTGGCGGCTGCTCCTCGGTGACATCCGGTCCCACCCCGGCTTCGGCAGCTTCCTGCTGCCGCCGACCGCGATGCAGATGCAGGCGGAGGCGGTACAGGGGCCCATCGTGCTGATCAACATCGACCGGCTGCGATGTGACGCGCTGGTGGTCACGTCCCGGGGCATCAGGACCGTGACACTCGACGTGACCGAAGGACTGCTGGCCCACACGGCCCGGGACTTCCTTGCCGCGGTCGCCGTGGATCTGGACAGCCCGAAGGACGTGCGCGCCGCGGCGGCCGAGACCATCTTCCGGACCCTTGAGTGGCTGTGGGACAAGGTCGCGGAACCGGTGCTGCGGGCGGCCGGCCTCACCGAGCCGATCCCGGACGGGACGCCGAGACACGCTGTCCCTCGGCTGTGGTGGTCCGCCTCCGGCCCGCTGGCGCATCTGCCGCTGCACGCCGCCGGCTACCAGCGCAAGGCGGACCTGGGGGAGCGCCGTTCCGTGCTCGACCGGGTCGCCTCCTCCTACACGCCCAGCATCAGGGCGCTGCGGCACGCCCGACTGGAACGTCGCCCCGCGGCGCAGGGCGCCGCCCGGCACCTCGCGGTGGGCCGCGCCACCGGTACGGACGGCGGCTCCGGGGCGGGGGGGGGGGAGGGGTCTCCCGCGGCGGGGGAGTGTGGGGGGACGGGGGGGGGGGTGGGGGAGACAGCACAAAGCCGAAAGGGGGTGGGTACA
>NZ_JBVHMF010000006.1:48833-312027 GCF_055558595.1 Streptomyces sp. NPDC025721
CAGCGCCACCCACGGAGAAGTACGCCTCCCCACACTGTCTGGGAGCGCGCGGCCCCGGGGGGGGGTGAGGGTTTGGGGGCGCCGGGGGGGCGCCCCCCCCCCCCCCCCGGCGCGCTGGCCGGACTGCGGGTGATCGCGGACGCCGACGCCACGGTCGACGGGGTGCTGGCCGCACTGCCGTCGGCGTCCACGGTGCACTTCGCCTGTCACGGTGTGAGCGACCCCGACAACCCCTCGAAGAGCCACCTGCTGCTGGCCGACGGACCCCTTGAGGTGCGGGCCGTCAACCGCCACGAACTGCCGTACGCCCAGCTCGCCGTGCTGCTCGCCTGCAACACCTCGCGGACCGACCGGCTCCCGGACGAGGCGATTCACCTGACGTCGGCGTTCCTGACCGCGGGATACCCCCAGGTGATCGGCTCACTGTGGGAGGCGGCGGACCTGGTCTCGGCCGGCCTCGCCCGTCGGCTGTACCGCTCGCTGCGGCGCTACGGCGGCGGCATCGACGTGGGCGACTGCGCCGTCGCCCTGCACGGGGTGGTACGCGAACTTCGCGCTCGCCACGCCGCCTCACCGGCGGCGTGGGCGCCCTACATCCACACCGGCCGGTGAGGCAGTACGCCTTTCCGGCCGCCGATGACGACGGTCGACAGGACCGACAGCGCCACCAGGACCGACAGCACTTCCAGGACCGGCAGCACTTCCAGGATCAGCAAGATCAACAGGAGGCAGTGATGGGTACGTCGGACGGAGCACGACGGATCGGAAGGACGGCCAGGTTCGAGGCATTGGCGGTCCTTGACGCGGTGCTGGCCTGGCGGCTGCCGCCGGATTCGTGGGAGGAGGTCGACGAGCGGATCGCCGTGCTGACGAAAGCGGTCGGCGAGGGCGACACGGTCCTGGTCGGTGAGGTGACGGCGGAGCTGGAGACGAACGGTCGGCGTGTCGGACGGATGGGTCCCCATGGCACTACGGCACCCGACGGCAAGCAGCAGTCGCCGCCTCGGGTGCGTGAACGGGTCGTCGCTCTCATCCACACCCTGGACCCGGCCTCGAAGCCGGCGGGCGGCGGCGGCCAGGCACCGCCCGCGGGCAACGGCAAGGCATGACGTGGCCATGGGTGTGACCGGTCGAGATCTTCCGGCCGCACGGTGAACTGCCCACAATGGGGGACTGTCCGGGGAGGGCGGCGCGATTATCTCAGTGCTGGTGAACATAGCGATCGGGCTGGTGACGAGCCTCCTGGGCCTCGGCTTCGGCTGGCTGTGGGAGCGGGGCAGGCGGTCCCGCGCACTGAATAGGAAAGCTGCCTTCTTCGGCGTCCGCCCCGGTGAAACCTGCCTCATCGTGCTCAGCAACAAGCACAACGCCCCCGGGACCGCACAGCACCGGGACGTGCGGGCGGTCATCGAACTGGCCATGCTCGCCGGTGAGCTGGGCTGCCGGGTGACCGTCGAGTCCGGAGAGTTCCGCGGCAGCAACGCCGACCGCACGGAATTCTGTGTCGGCGGACCGATCGGCGACTCGAACATCCGCACCGGCGGCCATCTGGCCGCCCACCTGCCGGGCGTGACCATCCACCCCTACAACGGCGGGCCCGACTCGGTGGCCATCGAGGTCGGAGGTGACCGCTTCCTCTTCGACCGCGGCAATCAGGAGTACGCCCTCGTCGCCAAGTTCACGCCTGCGGAGTCCAGCCGCCCCGTGCTGCTGATATGCGGCCAGACCTCCGCGGCGAACCAGGCGGCCATCAACTTCTTGCGGCGCGAGTACGACCGGCTCGGCAGGACCCTCGTCTCGGTGGACCGCTACTGCATCGTGATCAAGGCATCGCACCTCACGACATACGGAATCCACCGGGCCGTGCTGGAACGGGACGTCTCGGCCACGGCCTTCGGACACGAATGAACGCCCGGCGCGAAGCCGGACGTTCATTCGTCGGGCGGGCGGACCGGCCTTGCGGCCCCTCCCCTTGTCCGCTCAGATGCCCGTGTAGGTGAGGGAGGGATCTTCCTCCTGGAGCGAGACGACGAATCGGCGCATCTTGCGGTTGGCAAGGATGCGCAGGGCGCGCACGTTGCCTTCGGCTTCGAGCCGGATCTTCCGGCATTCCCCCCGGTCCCAGATGAGGAGGTGGACCGACAACCGCTCGGTGCTCTCTCCCCGGCTCACGAGCTCGGCCGTCAGTGCGAGGTCCGGCATATCGGTGTGGTGGATGCCGAGCGGTGAACCACCGCTCTCCGTGAACGTCGTGGCGATTCCGGTGTTGTTCTCCCCGAACCAGTTCGCTCGCATATCCGTGCGGAACAAGGCCGCTGCGTCCTCCACGGAGGCCGTGGTGGATATATCCACCGGCTGCTTGGTCATCTGCTCAACTCCCCGATGTGAACCCCGTGGTGCCGTGGGGGCGGTGCTCTTGTGCGGGAACTGCGTTCCGCCACGACCTTCTCACTGAAACGGAACCGCGGTGGGTTTTGTTGCACGGTTTCCGGAAGTACGGCAGCGGTTACCGTGACGTGCGGCGTTTTCGGCCGGCCGGTCAGAGGCTCGGCGCGGAGAAGGGAATGAACGGCATGAGCTCGTCGGCGACCCAATGGGCCGGGACTTGTAATGCCTCGCCGATCCGCAGATAGAGTTCGTACTGCGTCGCGGCGCCGAACCAGTCGAACCGGCAACCGGCCGGATCGCGGCCCCGACCGCATGCCTCGACCACCGCCACGCAGCCGTCCTGGGCATCGGCCCTGGCGTACACGGTCTCGGCGTGAGGTCCGGCCGACATCCGGGCGACCGGGCGCAGTTCCCCTGTTGCCAGCGGTGGGAGAGCCGCCCCCGGCGCCGGGGGCGGTCGGCCGACGAGCCAAGGCTCGTCGGGTCCCCGGTGCAGTCGCCAGAACTCGCGATCCCCTGCGGACAGGCGGTTGCCGGGTACCCCGCGAGCTCGGAAGAACTCCAGCGCGTCCATCCGCAAGGCGTCGTAGCAGGGATGCGCGAAGTCCGGGCCGAGCAGGTTCCAGACCGTCCTGGCCGCTCCGAAGAGCGCGAAGCCGCCTGCCGGTATGACGGCCGCGGCCAGTTGAGTGGTGAACCGGTCACTGTCGGACTGGGCGAATTCCAGAAACGGCGCCTGTAGTTCGCTCCACACCAGATCAGCGCCGAATTCGATCCCCGTGGCATCGAATTCGAAACGGCCGAACCGCTCCATCCGCAGAACGACATCGGCCGGGAGCCGTGAGGAGCCTGTGGCGTCCGAAGCGACTTTCATGATCCCTCCCTGCTTCGACCGTGCCGTCCACGGCGACGTGGGCCGCGAACCGGTCCGCGTGTCCGGTCGGTACGTGTCCGGCGGCAGTACGTGTCTAGCAACGGACGGAGAATGGGCACAATGGTTCTCCGGCGTACCCGGACGATCTCCGGAGAACTCCGCACGGCACCGGCACCGGCCGCCGGGCGCTCCCAGGCCACCGGGCGTTGTGCCAGACTCGGCGGTGGCAGCAGGCGGCGAAAGGGAGTTCGGGGCATGGGCCGTCCGCAAAAGGAACTGCCTCCCGACGGTTCGCCCGTCACGCTGTTCGCGTTCTGGCTGCGAGATCTGCGTCGGACCGCGGGATTGACCTTCGACCAACTGTCCCGTCACACCGGGTACGGTCGCACCACCATGACCGACGCGCTCCGCGGGGACTCGCACCCGACGCTCCCGGTGACGATGGCGATCGTCGGCGCCTGCGGCGGCGACATCGACAAGTGGGGCGCGTTCTGGGCCGAGGTGCACCGCGCCCTGGACAAGGACGCCGTGCCCGGGACTGTCATCGTCTCGCCGCCCCCCTGGACCCCGTCGATCGCGGGCGGGGCGCACGGCGAACTCTGTCCGAGCGGCTGCGCCCGTACCGATCCGCACGGCTGGTACACCGAGTCGGTCGAGACCCGGCTGCGTCTGGACACCGTGACACCCGAGGCGGTGGAGCGGCGGGTCATCGTCGCCACCTGCGACGGCCTCGCCGAGATCCCGGTCGCGTTCAGCGTGCCGCGCCGCACCGACGACGAGGCCGACGGCCACGGTCTGGAGGTCTCTGTCCTCGACGGCGGCCGCCTCGATCTGCCCGAGCACCCCTACGAGAGCTTCTTCCAACAGCGGCTGATCCTCCCGACCCCGCTGCGCACAGGTGCCCGCCACACGTACACGCTCCGGCTGCGCATCCCCCAGGACCAGCCGATGGCACCGCACTTCGTCCATGTCCCGCTGACCCGCAGCGAACGCTTCAGCCTGCGGGTGCGCTTCGCCCCCGGACGTCCGCCGCTGTCCGTCTGGCAGTTGAGCCGAGTCCCGACCGCCGTCATCTACCAGCGAGCGCCGGGGACATCCCTCCTGCGCCCCGACCGGCAGGGCACGGTGGCAGTGGAGTTCGACGCGATGCGGGTGGGATACGGCTACGGACTGTGCTGGCAGGACGGACCCGCCCCTGCCGCACCCGAGCCCGAGCCCGAAGTGCCGCCCGGCTACTGAGAGATCGGCGCGTCCGGCAGTTTGGCGCTGATCCGGGCGGCGTCCGGGTGGTGCAGGGTCCGCAGCACATCGAGCGCTTCCCGTCGCAGCGCGTACGCGTCGCGGTCGTGGCCGAGCGCGGCGTGCGCGTCTGCCAAATGATCGAGGGCGTGC
Organism: Streptomyces sp. NPDC025721; assembly: GCF_055558595.1. Classification (NCBI taxonomy): domain Bacteria; kingdom Bacillati; phylum Actinomycetota; class Actinomycetes; order Kitasatosporales; family Streptomycetaceae; genus Streptomyces; species Streptomyces sp. NPDC025721. The sequence continues at coordinate 53,488 of NZ_JBVHMF010000006.1, forward strand.
GCCTCGCGGTAGCGGTCGCCCACCGCCCGGTCGAGAGCCAGGGACCGTTCATAGGTGCCGATCGCCGCCGCGTGCCGGCCCGAACTCTGCTCGGCCCGCCCGGTGGTGAGCAGGATCGCCGCCTGGCCGTCCAGATGGCCGAGTTCCGCGTACAGGTCGAACGCCCGGCGGCCGTGTACCAGCGCCGCCGCGTGGTCCCCCGAGCGTTCCTGCTCCTGGGCCAGGGCGCTGAGGCCGTCTGCCAGCGGCAGCGGATCCGCGGTCCGCTCGGCCATCGCCAGCGCGAGCCGGGCCTGCGGGAGCGCCCGCCGGTGGTCGCCGCGCGCGGCGTACACCCGCACCAGGGACAGCCGGACCTGGCGCGCGCCGTCGTCATCACCCAGCCGGCGGCATTCGCGCAGCGCCTCGTAGAGCAGCGACAGGGCTTCGTCGGACCGGTCGAGGCGGGAGAGGGCGTCCGCCAGCCGGCGGGTGGCCGACGCCCAGGCCCGGCGGTCCCCGGCCTTCGCGGCCGCGTCCCGGGCGATTTCGTGCACCAGGCCGCGCTGGAACCGCCGCCCCGAGCGACGCAGATAGACCGCGCACGCCTGGGCGAGGCGCCAGGTGTACGACTCCAGCCCCTCGCTCCGCGCGGCCAGCGCGATCACCGCCTGTAGCGTGCCCAACTCGGCCTCGAACCACGCCATGGCCGCCGCGTGATTCTCAACGGGCGGTTCGGTGCCAGTCGGCTCGACCGGAGTGCGCCGCCACGGTTCGAGGCGGCGGTCCGCCAGTCGCGCGGCACTCAGATAGTGCCGCAGCAGGCGCTCGACGGCGGTGGCGCGCTCGGCGGCCGGGCCGTCGTCCGCCAACTCCTGCGCGTACAGCCGCAACAGGTCGTGCAGTACATACCGGCCCGGCGCGTGCTGCCGCACCAGATGGGCGGCGGTGAGCGCGTCGAGCAGTTCGTCCGGCGGCGCCTGTTCGCCGAGCAGCGCCGCGCACGCGGTCGCGTCGAGGTCAGGGCCGGGGTGGCAGCCGAGCAGCCGGAACAGCCGCGCCACGGGCGGTGGCAGCAGGGCGTACGAACCCTGGAAGACCGACCGCAGGTTGACGTCCGCGTCCTTGAGTTCCAGGATGCCCAGCCGCGCGTTGGCCTGCCGGAGCCGTGCGACGAAAAGACCGATCGAGCCCTTGGGCTCCAGCGCCGCCCTCGCGCCGGCAACGCTCAGGGCCAAGGGCAACCGGGCGCACAGGTCCACGAGTTCGTCAGCGGCCCGTGGTTCGTCCGCCAGCCGGTCGGCTCCGATCTGCCCTTCCACCAGGGCCCGGGCGGCATACCGCGGCAGCACGTCCAGGGTGACCCGGAACGCCCCGTCCCGTACCACCAGTCCGTCGAGGCGGTTGCGGCTGGTGACGATCACCAGCGATCCCGGCCCGCCCGGCAGCAGCGGGCGAACCTGATCGGCCGAGCGCGCGTTGTCGAGCACCACCACCACCCGACGGCCCGCCAGCACGGTACGCAACAGACCTGCGGCGGCGGTCTCCCTGGCCGGGATCGCGTCGGGCGTCACGCCCAGCGACTGCAACAGGTCGTACAGCGCTTCCGCGGGGGACATGGGCACTCCCGAGTCGAAGCCCCGCAGATTCAGGTGGAGTTGACCGTCGGGAAAGTGCTCCTCCACCCGGCGTGCCCAGTGCAGCGCCAGGGATGTCTTGCCGACTCCCGCAGTGCCCTCGATGCTGGTGATCACCACCGGCCGGACCGCCGCGACCGGATCCGGCTCCAGTAACCCGTCAAGCCGCCGCAGTTCGGGCTCCCGGCCGACGAAATTCCGCAGAGACGGGGGAAGTTGGTGGGGCACGCGGGAGGACGGTGGCGGACCGCTCGTGCCGACGGTCGCTCTGGCCGCGGCGGGGCGGAGCCTCCGGGCCGCTTCGGCGCGGTCCCGGAGCGTGCTCAGCCGACCGGCTTCCGGGCCGCCGACGCCGAGTGCGACCAGCAGTTCATCGAAGACGCCCACCCCCGCGAGCGTCGTCCCGTTGAGGTAGGCGTACAGACTGCTCGGCGAGACGTTCAGCCGTCTGGCCAGTTCGGTCCGGTCCAACGCGCGGCCGAGCCGCTTCTCGGCGCGGACCACGGCATGGGCCAACTCGACGGCCAGCCGCTGCCTGAGCGCCGACGGGTCCTCATCCGTCGCCGGGGTCCGATCCCCTGCCACCGCTTTCCCTCCGTACCGGCCCTACGCCTTGGCGGACGTGGCTGACGTGCACACCCGTACGGCATGCCCGCCGCGTGTCTCGTACCCGGATCGTGACGCATACGACCCGTGCGGATTCGTACCGCGCCTCCAGACTTGTCCAGTGTCTTCCAGAGCGGCCGGGAGTGCTGAGGATCCGCGTGTTCCGGTGGGGTCCGACACCGGCGGCGCGCTGTTCGCCGGGCCGGCCCCGGGAGGACGACAGCCATGCAGACTCACTGAGGACACCCACCGGAAGACCCCGGCACGACCGTCGGGTCAGGACTCCTGGGGCCGGCCGTCCGCCTCCGCGCACCGCAGCACGTGGGCGGCGGCCGTGCCCCACGTCACTCTTTCAGCCATCGCCTTGCGCAGGCGGGCGGCCCGGGCGAAGGCGCTCGGCCGGTCGAACATCACTGAGTTGATGGCCCGTTCCCACGCGGCGGCGTCCGCCGCCAGCCGCTTCTCATAACCGTCCACGTCAACGACGACCTGCTCCGCCTCCGCGGGCAGTATCTCGCGAAGCAGCATGCCCAGCCCGCTGCGGCCGCTCACAAGAACCGGCACCCCGGCCACGATCGCCTCGAGCGCCACCAGACCGAACGCCTCGGCTCGGGACGGCATCAGCACCAGACTGGCCCGTCGCACATCCCTGCGGATCTTCTCCTGGTCTTCTGTATAGGTCCGCACCTTGACGTCGATGGCCGGATGGCCGATCAAGTCCTTCGCGTACTCGCTCAGGCTGCGGGAGGTGTCCTCGGGCGCGCCGCGGACCAGCAGTTCCCAGTGTCCGGGCCCGGACCTCGGCGGTACCGCTTTCTCCAGTGCCCGGCAGGCGATGTCCAGCCCCTTCAACTGCGCATCCTTCAGGCGCCCCATGAACAGGATCTGCGTCCGACCGGAGCGCGGTCCGTCCACCGGGTCGGGCTCGCCGTCGAATCCGGGGTCGATGCGCTGTATCGGGGGCAGGTCCCGGTATCCCGGCAGACCGCGCTCCCGTTCCAGCAGTTCCTCGAGGCGCGGTCCCACCGGCATGATGCGGGCGGCACCTCGGCACAGGTCGAACTCCAACTCCGTGAGGGCCTCGGCGCGGGCACCCACGTCGTCACCCTCGTCTTCCTTGGACCATTCCGCCTGGTCCGGCTCGACATGGAGGAAGTGCAGCCGCCGCGCCCCCCTGAAATGGTCCTCCGCCTGTGCCTGCGCCGCAGGTCCGCTGACCCTGCCGTGCCCGATGACGAGGTCCGGCACGACTCCCTCCGGCAATTCGGCGCGACGCATCAGCGACTGCCGCCCGGTACGGCCCGGCCGGGCCGCGGCGAGCAGACGCACCCCGTGCTCCTCCGCGTCGGCCTGTTCCTTGGCGGTGAAATTCTCCACCAGCACGTGGACTTCGGCGCCCGCCGCCGTCAGCGCCAGGCACAGCCCTCGGTTGAACGCCGTCAGGCCGCCGTGCGCGGGAAACCACTCGTCGGTCACCGCGAGCACCCGCACGGGGCAGCCGTCCGGCCGCGTCGGCGCCGTCGCCGCGACCGGCGCCAACTCTGCCGACGGTTCCGATTCGTCGTTGTCCGGCGGCGGTTGCCGTGCGCCCTGACGCTCGGCGGTTGCCGTTACGGGCAGGCTGTCGGTCGTCTCCACGCGCGTGATGCCGTCCTCAAGAAGTTGGACGAACCAGTCGACGACCTCGCGGTCGTCGTCCAGCACGTCGGTGTCGGTCACATCGCCGCCGTGTGCCTCGCGGCTCCGACGCAGGGCCAGCCGCGCGTTGGTCCACGTGACGTCCACGGTGTGCCGGAGGCCGCGCAGTGCCCGCGCCGGATCGCCGAGCGGCAGTTCGCCGATCCCGCCGCCGTAGGGGAGCCGTACCAAGGCCCGCAGACCCGTGTCGCCGCCGTCGATGGCGGAGAGCCTTTTGTGGACCCGCAGTTGATGCCGGACAGTGGCCATATGCATCAGGTAGCTGACGAACGGCGGCATCTCGGCACTGCTGTCGGCCGACCACGCCCAGGCACCGAGGAAGGCGTCCTGCTCCGGATGCCCGAGCAGGAGGAGCCGGCGCAGGTACCGGTCGTCGTCCTCGCGCTCCGGTTCCAGCAGGTCCAGCCCGCCGACCGCCCCGCCCGGCTGCTTGCCGACCAGCAGCACCACGGCGCCCAGGCAGCTGGCGTCGAGCGGGCCGAGCACGTCGGCGGCCCGCTGCTCCAACTCCGGCCAGGCACGGTCCTCGCGCGCCCCGAGCAGCAGCGACAGATTCAGTACGGCACCGTGACGTCGCACGATCGCCTGGTCGAGGCCCCCGGGCGACTGGACGGCAGCCACCGTCACCGAGCCGTGCAGCGCCGCGTCCGGCAGCACCTCCGGGATCTCGGTGGGTGCCGTCGCCCACACCGGCTGGTTCGCGCCCTGGAGGGCACGGAAGCGCTGCCACATCACGCGGACTGCGGTCGGCCAGACGTCGGCACGCGGCGCGTCGAGCGGGACGAAGACGTGGGCCACGACTTCCTGTTCCGTCACGGCGAGTTCGTGCACTCGGTCGTTCGCCCCCGGGCTGCGTGCCGTACTCACTACGGTAAGTCCCCGCATTCTACTGACGGTTCGGCCGTGTCGAGGATCTCTCGGGCTACGTGCTCAACTGCTGTCGACCGTATCGGTGTTCAACACCACAAGCGTGGCGGCCGACGCCGGTACGAACAAGGACACCGACCCGGCCGGACTGAACCTGGTCACGACCACCGCCTACGACGCCCAGGGCCGCGTCATCAAGGCCACCCTGCCCAAGTCCGCGGGCACCGACGCGGGGCCACCGTCACGACCTACTGTTCCGCTGTGGCGGGGGGGCTTCGGCATGATCGAATCCACGATTCCGTGGCCCGCTGTCAAGGCTATTGCCTACGCGCTCCGTTGGGGGCTGTGGGCAGTCACGGCCAAGGCATCCCACGCGGCAGTGCGAGCACGCTGTGTCACCTTCGTCACAGATCTCCCCACCGGATTCTGGCGAATCAACGAACGGAAGTGCTGATCGATGCCTAGACCTGTCCGGATCACTATCCCGGCGCTTATCGCCCTACTGCTCGCGGCCGTAATGATCGAAGCGATAAGCCACTCTTCGTGGCCCACTGTAGCCCTCATGGGCGTCGGTATAGGCTTTATGGCCATCGATATCGTAAGAGCGCTGCGGGACAACCGTCACGGGTAGGCACTCGCGACGAGCGCTGTCGCGTCAAGCAGCCGCACAACTCGTCCCCCCTTGGGGAACACAGCCCGCTAGGTCCTCCCTTCAGGGAGGGCCTAGCAAACCCCATCCCCGAGGGCAGCGCCAACGCCTGCGAAAGATCTTCCGTGCGGCACCCTTGGGCGTGCGGATTTCCGCAGGGTCGGTGACATTCCTTGTCGTGATGCGCTCGGCCAGTGGCGACCTCCTGGTCGCTCGTCTATTGCCCTGTTCTTTGGTGCTCGGGTTTCGCACCGTGATGCACTGCCTCAACGGCCGAGCCCGTGCGTGCCTACGCGGAGTCAGGGACTCTCCGCTCTGTCGGAGGGACTTCCGAGGGACGTTCCGCCGTGCAAGCACGGAAGGCTCCGACAGAGCTGAAAGACCGGACGCTGCAGGTCAGCGGCTATGCGATCAGCACTCGATGACGTTCACCGCCAGGCCGCCGCGGGCGGTTTCCTTGTATTTGACCTTCATGTCGGCGCCGGTCTCCTTCATGGTCTTGATGACCTTGTCGAGGGAGACGTGGTGGCGGCCGTCGCCGCGCATGGCCATGCGGGCGGCGGTGACGGCCTTGACGGCGGCCATGCCGTTGCGCTCGATGCAGGGGATCTGGACGAGGCCGCCGACCGGGTCGCAGGTGAGGCCGAGGTTGTGCTCCATGCCGATCTCGGCGGCGTTCTCGACCTGTTCCGTGGAGCCGCCGAGGATCTCGGCGAGGCCGCCGGCCGCCATCGAGCAGGCCGAGCCGACCTCGCCCTGGCAGCCGACCTCGGCGCCGGAGATGGAGGCGTTCTCCTTGAAGAGCATGCCGATCGCGCCCGCCGTCAGCAGGTAGTGCACGACGGCGTCCTCCTGGTCGACGGCGCCGGCGGTCGGCGCCGCGACGAAGTTCAGGTAGTAGTGCAGGACGGCCGGGATGATGCCCGCGGCGCCGTTGGTGGGGGCGGTCACGACCCGGCCGCCCGCCGCGTTCTCCTCGTTGACGGCCATCGCGTAGAGGGTGACCCACTCCATCGCGTGCGCGGCCGGATCGCCCTCGGCGCGCAGCTGGCGCGCCGACTGCGCCGCGCGGCGGCGGACCTTCAGGCCGCCCGGGAGGATGCCCTCACGGGACATCCCGCGCCGCACGCAGGACTCCATCACCCGCCAGATGTCGAGCAGCCCGGCGCGGATCTCCTCCTCCGTACGCCACGCCTTCTCGTTCTCCATCATCAGCGCCGAGATCGACAGCCCCGTCTCGCGCGAGAGCCGCAGCAGCTCGTCCCCGGTGCGGAAGGGGTGCCGCAGCACCGTGTCGTCCAGCTTGATCCGGTCCTCGCCGACCGCGTCCTCGTCCACGACGAAGCCGCCGCCCACCGAGTAGTACGTCTTCTCCAGCAGCGGGGCGCCGTCCGCGTCGTACGCGAACAGCGTCATCCCGTTGGCGTGGTACGGCAGCGACCTGCGCCGGTGCAGCACGATCTGCGTCTGCGGGTCGAAGGCGATCTCGTGCGCCCCGAGCAGGCTCAGCCTGCCCGCCGCGCGCACCGCCGCGACCTCGTCGTCCGCCGTCTCCACGTCCACCGTCCGCGGCGAGTGGCCCGCGAGCCCCAGCAGCACCGCCTTCGGCGTCCCGTGCCCGTGGCCCGTCGCCCCCAGCGACCCGAAGAGCTCCGCCCGGACCGACACGGTGTGCGCCAGCAGTCCCTCGTTCTTCAGCCGGTGCACGAAGATGCCCGCGGCACGCATCGGACCCACGGTGTGCGAGCTGCTGGGGCCGATGCCCACGGAGAAGAGGTCGAATACGGATATTGCCATGAGGACTCCAGATCTCGAAGGGGCACGGCCCCTTCACGGTTCCTCCCGTGGAGGAGGGTTTCCCAGGGGCGCGGGGAACTGCGCGACCAGCCCCCACCGGCGGGTGGTCCGGCGACAACCGGACTGCCCGCCGGGGCGGGTGGTGACCTGCGGGAGCGCTCCGGCTGAGCACGCGGTTCCTCCGTCGGCCTCCGGCCGGGAGGTGCCCCCCTCGCCCCTACGGGGCTACGCGTAGAGCGGGTGCTTGCGGGTCAGGGCGGCGACCCTGTCCCGGAGAGCCGCGGCGTCGTAACTCGGCTTGAGGGCCGCCGCGATGATCTCCGCCACCTCCCGGAAGTCCTCCGCGTCGAAGCCCCGCGTGGCCAGCGCGGGCGTGCCGATGCGCAGCCCCGAGGTGACCATGGGCGGCCGGGGGTCGTTGGGGATCGCGTTGCGGTTGACGGTGATGCCGACCGAGTGGAGGCGGTCCTCGGCCTGCTGGCCGTCGAGCGCGGAGTCGCGGAGGTCGACCAGCACCAGGTGGACGTCGGTGCCGCCGGACAGGACGGAGACGCCGACCTCGGTGAGGTCGTCCCGTACCAGCCGCTCGGCGAGGATCTTGGCGCCCTGGAGCGTACGCGCCTGCCGGTCCTTGAACTCGTCGGTGGCGGCGGCCTTGAAGGCGACCGCCTTTCCGGCGATCACGTGCTCCAGCGGGCCGCCCTGCTGACCGGGGAAGACCGCCGAGTTGATCTTCTTGGCCAGCTCGGCCTTGGAGAGGATCACACCGCCGCGCGGGCCGCCGAGCGTCTTGTGGGTCGTGGTGGTGACCACGTCCGCGTACGGCACGGGGGAGGGGTGCAGACCGGCCGCGACCAGGCCCGCGAAGTGCGCCATGTCGACCATCAGGTACGCGCCGACCTCGTCCGCGATCCGGCGGAACTCGGCGAAGTCGAGCTGGCGCGGATACGCCGACCAGCCCGCGATGACGAGCTGCGGCCGGTGCTCCCTGGCCAGCTTCTCGACCTCGGCCATGTCGACCAGACCGGTGTGCTCGTCGACGTGGTAGGCCGCGACCTTGTACAGCTTGCCGGAGAAGTTGATCTTCATGCCGTGGGTCAGGTGGCCGCCGTGCGCCAGGTCGAGGCCCAGGATGGTGTCGCCCGGCTTGATCAGGGCGGTCATCGCGGCGGCGTTCGCGGACGCGCCGGAGTGCGGCTGCACGTTCGCGGCCTCGGCGCCGAACAGCGCCTTGACGCGGTCGATCGCGAGCTGCTCGATCACGTCGACGTGCTCGCAGCCGCCGTAGTAGCGGCGGCCCGGGTAGCCCTCGGCGTACTTGTTGGTCAGCACGGAGCCCTGGGCCTCGAGGACCGCGACCGGCGCGAAGTTCTCCGACGCGATCATTTCGAGGGTGGACTGCTGGCGGTGGAGTTCGGCGTCGACCGCGGCGGCGACGTCCGGGTCGAACTCGTGCAGGGACTGGTTCTGCAGCGACATGAGATCTTCCTGGTCAGAAGGTCGATGAATACCGGGGGCCGGCGAACGGCCGGTGACGGCGGGCCCGGCGGGAAGCGAGCCCGCGATGACAGCCGGGGGCCGGCCCGCCGTGACGGCCGGGGGACCGGCCCGTGACGGAGGCCGGAAGGTCAGCCCGCGATGAAGGCGTCGTACTCGGCGGCGGACAGCAGCTCGTCGGTCGCCTGCGGCTCGCGGACCTTGAACAGCCAGCCGTCCGCGAAGGGCGAGGAGTTGATCAGGGCCGGGTCGTCCACGACGTCCTGGTTGATCTCCGTGACCTCGCCGGTGACCGGCGAGTACAGGTCGCTGACGGACTTGGTGGACTCCAGCTCACCACAGGTCTCACCCGCCGTGACGGCGTCGCCCACCGCGGGAAGCTGCACGAACACGACGTCGCCGAGCGCGTCGGCGGCGTGCGAGGTGATCCCGACGGTGACGCCCTCGGCCTCGGGGGCCGACAGCCACTCGTGTTCCTTGGTGTACCGAAGATTCTGGGGGTTGATGCTCATGACGGAATTCTCCCGGATGCGAAGGGGTGCCCGCGCGCGGGGACGGCGCGGTCGGTCGGCTCGACGGACAGGTCCGGTACCGGCCGGACAGGCCCGGTACCAGGTGGCGGTACGAGCGTGTCAGCGCTCACGCTTGTAGAACGGCAGCGCCACGACCCGGTGCGGCTCACGGGTGCCGCGGATGTCGACCGCGACCCCTTCCGTACCGGGCGCGGCATGCGCGGCGTCCACGTACGCCATCGCGATGGGCACGCCCAGCGTCGGGGACGGCGCGCCCGAGGTGACCTCGCCGACCACGGCGCCCGAGGCGTCGGTCACCGCGTACCCCGCGCGCGGCACCCGGCGGCCCTCGGCGATCAGCCCGACCAGCTTGCGCGGCGGGGTGGCCGCCGCCTTCTCCGCCGCGGCCTCCAGCGCCGCCCGGCCCACGAAGTCGCCCGCCTTGTCGAACTTCACGACCCGGCCGAGCCCCGCGTCGAACGGCGTCAGCGCGGTGGTCAGCTCGTGCCCGTACAGCGGCATGCCCGCCTCCAGGCGCAGCGTGTCCCGGCAGGACAGGCCGCACGGTACGAGCCCGGCCGCGGCCCCGGCCTCGGTGAGCGCCTGCCACAGCCGCTCGGCGTCGGCGGGCGCGACGAACAGCTCGAAGCCGTCCTCGCCGGTGTAACCGGTACGGGCGATCAGGGCGGGCACCCCGGCGACCGTGCCGGGCAGGCCCGCGTAGTACTTCAGCCCGTCCAGGTCCGCGTCCGTGACCGACTTCAGGATGCCGGGGGACTCCGGACCCTGGACGGCGAGCAGCGCGTACGCGTCCCGGTCGTCGCGTACGGCGGCGCCCGCGAAACCGGCCGCGCGCTCGGTGACGGCGTCCAGCACCACCTGGGCGTTGGAGGCGTTGGCGACGATCATGAACTCCTGCTCGGCGAGCCGGTACACGATCAGGTCGTCCAGGATGCCGCCGTCGGGTGCGCAGATCATCGTGTAGCGGGCCCTGCCGACCGCGAGCGCCGACAGGTGGCCGACCAGCGCGTGGTCGAGGGCCTCGCCCGCCTGCGGTCCCGTGACGGTGATCTCGCCCATGTGGGAGAGGTCGAAGAGTCCGGCGCGGGTGCGGACGGCGGTGTGCTCGTCGCGCTCGCTGCCGTACCGCAGCGGCATGTCCCAGCCCGCGAAGTCGGTCATGGTCGCGCCGAGCGCGCGGTGCGTCGCGTCGAGGGCGGTGTGGCGCGGGGAGGTCGGTGGCTGGCTCATCGGAGGGCTCCCAGAGGGGTGACGGCACGGGACGGACAGGGCGGGCCGGGGCATGCTCGCCCCGGGTCTCCCCATCTGTCATCGGAACCTGAGAGGTTCACCGTGACCCTCGCGGGTCCCGGTTTGCACCTTGGGTGGGGCCGCTCCCCGTCAAGGGAGCCGCCCGCTTTTCAGATCTGCCTCGCCCGCGCGGTATCTGTGCCTGAGAGATTCAAGGGAGGGCTTGCTCCTTCGGCGCCCGGCCCGGTGAGGGGACGGAACTCTCCCGCGCGGCCTCCAACGGCCGGTATGCAAGTTGTGCCGCCAATCATTGCACGCCAGCCGCTAGGGTTTCCGGGCAGGACAGTGGCACATGGGCGGACAAGGGTGGACATGGAGATTCCGGCACCGTACACGGCACCGTACATATGGCCGGCCAACGAGCTGGAAGAGGTGCTCACCGCGAGCCTCGGCAACCCCTCGGCCGCCCCCCGGCTGCTGGAGGTGCTGGGGCGCTCCCATGTCTGGGTGCCGCTGCCGAACGGCGGGGCGCCGGACGCGCCGGGGCTCGACCTGCCCACCGTCGAACTGGAGGGCGCGACCTATGTGCCGGTCTTCAGCTCCGAGCAGCAGTTCCGGCAGGCCGCCGACGGCATGGCCTGCACCGTCGCGCCCGTCCACGAATTCGCCCGCGGCCTGCCGCCGCTGGTCGGCATCGCCCTGAACCCCGGCGGCGCCGTCGGAGTGCCGCTGCCGCCCGCCGCCGTCGCCGAGCTGTGCCGCGGCGGCGCCGCCGAACGGTACGAGCAGGACGGCACGCCCGGCCGTACGGTCGGCGCCCGCGTACGGCTGTGGGAACCGGACCACGACGACGAGCCGGTGGACTTCCTCGCCACCGCCGCGGGGGAGTTCGCCGTCACCCCGGTCGTGCTGTCCGCCCGCCGCGCGCTGGCCGCCGTGGAGGAGGAGCCGCCCGCGCTCTTCGTCGGGGTCGAGCTGGACCGCTGGCAGGACGTGGACCGCGCCGCGGCCATGGACGCCATCGGCCGCGCCCTCGGCGCCGCGCCGCTGCCCTGGCCCGTCCACCTGATTCTGCTGGACGTCGCACAGGACCCGGTCGCGGACTGGATGCTGGAGACCGTACGGCCGTTCTTCACGCGGGACTGAACCGGACCGAACCGGACTCATCGGGACCGAACGGGACCGACCGGTGGGAGGCCGTACGGCACGGGTGGGGATCCAGGACGTGACCTGGTTTGATGGCGGGCGGCGCACAGGTGTGCGCCGGGCAGACCGAACGAGGGGAAGGGGCGGTCCCACGTGATCGCGGGCGCGCAAGGCGGTGCGGCGGCGGCCGGCCATGTGGAGCAGATGCTGCTCCAGGTGGCGCCCGGTCGCTTCGACGCATACGAGAACCTGCTCGCGTCGCTGGCCGAGGGCCAGGTGTGGATGCTGCTCTGGCACGGCGCGCCCGGTTCGGCCGATGCCCAGTACGGCAACCTCCGGATCGGCGGTCACGGCTATGCGCCGTGCGTCACCTCGCCGCGTGAGCTGGCCGCCAGCGGCTGGACCCGGGAGTACGAGGTCGTCTCGGGGCGCGACATCGCCCTGACCCTCTTCCCCGACCGCTGGGGCCTCTGGCTCAACCCGCACGCGCCGGGCGGCGGGGTCGGGGTGCCCTGGCTCGACCTGCGCCGGATCGCCGCCGGGCTCGACCTGCTGCCCGCCGGGCCGCTCCAGATCGGCGAACCCTCGCTACAGATTCCGCAGTTCTACGCTCTGCTCGCGCAGGCCGCGCACCGCACGCCCGCCGTGCGCGCCCTCCGGCGCGCCTGGGTCCAGCCCACCCTCGGCGAGCCCTATCTCGCCATCGGCGTCGAGGTCTACGACGACTCTCCGCAGTCCGTCGAGTCCGTCCGCCTCATGATGCAGCAGTCCGTGGCCGGTGTCCCCGACGGCCTGCCCGTCTCCACCGTCGCCATGGCCGACGCCTACGATCCCGTCGCCATGTGGATGCGCGCCAACGGGCAGCCCTTCTTCGACCGCGAAGCCTTCGCCGGCGGCCCGGCCTGGGGCCCCCGCTAGGGCCTGTCCGGCGGATCACGAAAGGCGATGAGCGACCCTCAGGCGCCGGAATCGTCCAGGGCGGCGGACATCAGGCCGAGCGGTGGACTGCCCAGGGCGAGCAGGGCGGCGTGGAATTCGGGCAAGGTGAAGGAAGCCTTCCGCTTGGCCCGCTCGCGCAGCCGCATGATCTCCAGCTTGCCCCAGGTGTACCGCCCGTAGGCCGCGTCGAAGGTGCCGCGCCGCGCCTCGGCGGAGGCCCCGGCCCGGGCGAGATGGGCGTCGCGCATGAAGAGCCGGGTCGCGTCCTCTAGGGACAGCGCCCCGGTGTGCAGCCCGATGGAACACGTCAGCCGCGTCACGCGGACCAGCGCTTCGAGCGCGACCCCGATCGCGAAGCGCGGGTCCCGCGCCCGGAACCCCTCTTCGAGGCAGACCTCCTCGACGTAGTGCGCCCACCCCTCGGCGAAGGAGAGGCTGTGCAGGACCCGCCGCACCGGCGTCGCGGCCCGCCGCAGCGAGCGGCTGTGCGCGAAGTGCCCGGGAGCGACCTCGTGGACGGTGATCGACGGCAGGCTGGTGCGGCTGAAGACGGTCAGCCACTCCTCGCGCTCCTCGGCCGGCCAGTCCGGCTCCGGCGGAGTGACGTGGTACCAGGACGCGGCATCGGCCTCGGCGGGCGCGGCCCAGCTCATCATGGCCATGGCCCAGCGCCGGGAGGGCGGCGCGGGCCCGACGAGACAGTCCCCGTCCACGTACGGCGCGAGCTTGTGCGCGCGGGTGAAGGCGATCACCTCGTCGGTGAGCCTGGCCGCCTCGGGGATGACGCCGTCGGCGTCGGGGTGGTCGGCCATCAGCTCGGGGAGCAGCTCGTCCACCCGCCGGTGCCGGTCGTACGCGCGGCAGGAGTCGACCAGCAGCTCGGTGAGCCGGGCCCGCTCCCGGTCGGCCTCGACGGCGAGCGCCGACAGGTCGACGCTCAGGCCCTCCTGACTGCCCATCAGCGCGGCCAGCGCGTTGCCGCCGAGCCGGGGGTCGGGGTCGCCGTGCTCGGCGGCCCGCTCGATGTGCGCGACCAGCCGCCCGTGCGCGGCCAGCGCGGCGGCGGTGTCGGGGCTGTCCTCGGCGTCGAGCCCGGCGGCGAGTCCGCGTACGGCGCCCAGCAGCGCGTCCGCGACCGGCGCGCTCACCCGGTCGAGTGACGACACCGCCGCGTCCACGGCCTCCGGCCAGCGCGCCAGATGCTTGCGGCGGGCCTTGGCGCGCTCCCGCCCGGAGGCGTACTCCCGGTCGTAGCAGGCGAGTTCGAGATTGGACAGATGCGGGTACGGGTCGCGCCTGTGCAGCTCCAGCTCCCCGTACTGCACGCGCAGCGCCTCCTCGAAGACCGTCAGGTGCCGGTCGTCGTGGGCGGACTCCAGCGGTCCCGCGGCGCGCTGGGCGCGGGCCATCGCGTCGAGGCCGCGACGGACGCCGTCCGGCGACAGGTCCTGGACGCGGCCGTCGTACTCGTGACGCCCCGCCATTTCCCGTACCACCGGCACCATCAGGTCGCATACCGCACGCAGCCGCTCGTTCACCACACGACCGTACCCCGAGGTACGCGTCGGTAACGGTCGATGAATCACCACATCACAGTTGCGCATCCCTTCGTGGTGAGGGCTGGCGGGTGATCGACACATCGCAGAAGAATCCAGCGGCAAGGGCCTCAGGCCCCCGTTGTCATCTGCACCACCTGCACCGCCTCGTACCAACAGCACTTTCTGCAGAGCCAGTTCATGCATCACGCAATTCATGAGACTCGCACCAGCAGCACGACTGATGAGTAAAGCCGCTACAGCGGCGGGCGCGCGCCGGTTACCCGCCGGCGAGAGGGGTCAGTCACACCATGACCGCACCGATTGAGACCACCCATGGGCAGGCCGAGGCACAGCCGGAAGCCATCCTCAGCGGGGTCGAGCGGAGCCAGATCGAGGGCCGGTCCCTCGGTCAGATCGCCTGGATGCGCTTCAAGCGCGACAAGGTGGCGGTGGCCGGCGGTGTCGTCGTCATCCTGCTGGTGCTGCTCGCGATCCTGGCCAAGCCGATCGAGCACGTCTTCGGCCTCGACCCGACCGCCTTCCACCAGGACCTCGTGGACCCCGTCCGCGTCGCCCCCAAGGGCCCCTTCGGCGGCATGAGCTGGGCCCACCCGCTGGGCATCGACCCGCAGTTCGGCCGTGACCTGCTGGCCCGGATCATCGAGGGCTCATGGGTCTCGATGCTGGTGGCGACCGGCGCGACGATCCTGTCCAACATCATCGGCACCGTCCTCGGCGTCATCGCCGGGTACTACGGCGGCTGGGTCGACAGCCTGATCAGCCGTCTGATGGACACCTTCCTCGCCTTCCCGCTGCTGCTCTTCGCGATCTCGATCTCCGCCTCCCTCCAGGACGGCGCCTTCGGGATGAACGGGCTGCCGCTGCGGATCAGCGTGCTGATCTTCGTGATCGGCTTCTTCAACTGGCCCTACATGGGACGCATCGTGCGCGGCCAGACGCTGAGCCTGCGCGAACGCGAGTTCGTCGAAGCCGCCCGCAGCATGGGCGCCCGCGGCCCCTTCATCCTCTTCAAGGAACTGCTGCCCAACCTGGTCGCGCCGATCCTCGTCTACTCGACGCTGCTGATCCCGACCAACATCCTCTTCGAGGCCGCCCTGAGCTTCCTCGGCGTCGGCATCGCACCGCCCCAGGCCTCGTGGGGCGGCATGCTCAACGACGCCGTCGACCTCTTCTACGCCGACCCGCAGTACATGGTCGTCCCCGGCCTCGCGATCTTCATCACCGTCCTGGCCTTCAACCTGCTGGGCGACGGACTGCGCGACGCCCTCGACCCGCGCAGCAAGTGAACGGCCGCAGCACGCCACGCCGCACCGCCCGTACCGGGTACCAGCCCGCCCGTACCACCGCTGAAACCACGTATATCCATTCGATTTGGAGGCTTTCCTCGGCATGAACAGCAGAAAAGCGACAGCCGCGCTGGCGCTTGCCATGGCTCTGGCCCTGGGAGCATCCGCGTGCAGCAGTGACTCGAAGGACGACAAGGGCGGCAAGAACCCGAGCGGCGGCAGCAGCAAGTCCGCCTCCGGCTCCGACGCCGCGCTCACCTCCATCGTCAACAAGTCCGACAAGAAGGGGGGGACGGTCGTGATGGAGAACTCCGACGTGCCGGACTCCCTGGACATGGGCAACACGTACTACGGCTGGGTGCAGAACTTCTCCCGCCTCTACGCGCGTACCCTGCTCACCTTCAAGCCCGCCGCGGGCAAGGACGGCCTCACCGTCGTCCCCGACCTCGCCACCGGACTCGGCAAGGCCAGCCCGGACGCCAAGACCTGGACGTACACCATCCGGTCCGGCCTGAAGTACGAAGACGGCACGCCGATCACCACCAAGGACATCAAGTACGCGATCGAGCGCAGCAACTTCGCGCCCGAGGCGCTGTCCAACGGCCCGACGTACTTCAAGGCGTACCTCGCGGGCGGCGACAAGTACCAGGGTCCGTACAAGGACAAGAACCCCAACGGGCTCGCGTCCATCGAGACCCCGAACGACACCACGATCGTCTTCCACCTGGCGAAGCCCTTCGCGGACTTCGACTACCTGGCGACGTTCTCGCAGACGGCCCCCGTGCCGCAGGCGAAGGACGACGGCGCCGGTTACGTGAAGCACATCGTGTCGTCCGGCCCGTACAAGTTCTCCTCGTACACCGAGGGCGCGGGCGCCACGCTGGTCCGTAACCCGCAGTGGAGCCAGGCCACCGACCCGGTGCGCAACCCGCTGCCGGACAAGTACACGATCAAGTTCAAGGTCGACGCGGTCACCATCGACAACAACCTGCTGGCGGGCAACACCACGGTGGACTCCGGCGGTACCGGTGTCACCCCGCAGACCCAGGGCAAGGTGCTCGGCCCCAAGTACAAGGGCAGCACCGACGACTCGTACGCCGGCGCCACCGCGTACATGGCGATCAACTCCAAGGTCGCGCCGTTCGACAACATCGAGTGCCGCAAGGCCGTCGAGTACGCGATCGACAAGGTCTCGGTGCAGACCGCGATCGGCGGCAGCGTGAAGGGCGACATCGCCACCACGCTGCTCCCGCCGACCGTCAACGGCTACGCGAAGTTCGACCAGTACCCGACCGAGGGCAACAAGGGCGATGTGGCCAAGGCCAAGCAGGCCCTGAGCGCCTGCGGCAAGCCGGGCGGCTTCACCACCAACCTGACCGCCCGCTCGGACCGTCCGGCCGAGATGGCGCAGGCCACCGCGGTGCAGAACTCGCTCAAGCAGGTCGGCATCACCGCCAACATCAAGAGCTACCCGGCGGGCAAGTACTTCGCCAACTTCGCCGGTGTCCCGAGCTACGTGCACGAGCACCAGCTCGGCCTGATGATGATGGCGTGGGGCGCCGACTGGCCGACCGGCTACGGCTTCCTCGACCAGATCGTGGACGGCAGCGCCATCAAGCCCTCCGGCGGCAACAACCTGATGGAGCTGAACGACCCGGCCATCAACAAGGCGCTGTCGGACGCGATCGCCAACACCGACGCGGCCGCCCGTGAGAAGGCCTGGGGCGACATCGACAAGATGGTGCTCGACACCGCCACCGTCGTGCCGCTGATCTACCGCAAGAACCTGCTGTACCGCCCGGAGAGCGCCACGAACGTGACGATCACTCAGGCGTACCTGGGCATGTACGACTACCTGCTGCTCAGCTCCTCCAAGTAAGCGAGAGCACCGAACACCGGAAGGCAGGTGAAGGCATCGGCGTCCGTCGGGACCGGGGTTGACCCCCGGCCCGGCGGACCCGGCGCCGAACCGCTGTGACTGCGTACATCATTCGACGCGTGATCGCCGCGATAATCCTGGTGCTTGTCGTCAGCGCGGTCACTTTCGCGATCTTCTTCCTGGTCCCCAAGATCGGCGGCCAGAGCACGACCCAACTGGCCACGCAGTACGTGGGCAAGGACGCCAACCCCGAGTCGATCGCGGCGGTCAAGAAGAACCTCGGGCTGGACCTGCCGCTCTACCAGCAGTACTGGCACTTCATCAAGGCCATCGTCATGGGCGCGAACTACAAGTTCGGCCCGGACGCGGCGGTCTGCCACCGCCCCTGCTTCGGCTACTCCTTCAAGTCGCACGTCGAGGTGTGGCCGCAGATCAAGACCCGTATCCCGGTGACCTTCTCGCTGGCGATCGGCGCGGCCGTGATCTGGGTGGTCTCCGGTGTCGTCATCGGCGTCATCTCCGCGCTCAAGCGCGGCACGGTCTTCGACCGGATCTCCATGGGCGTGGCCCTGGCCGGTGTCTCACTGCCGATCTTCTTCACCGGCATGGTGCTGCTCGGCCTGTTCTCCTACAAGTGGACGATCTGGGACAACGTCGAGTACGTCGGGTTCACCACCGATCCCGCCCAATGGGCGTGGAATCTGATCCTGCCGTGGATCGCGCTGGCCTTCCTCTACTCCGCGCTGTACGCCCGCCTCACCAGAGCCGGGATGCTGGAGACGATGGGCGAGGACTACATCCGTACCGCGCGGGCCAAGGGCCTGCCGGAGCGGACGGTCGTCGGCAAGCACGCGCTGCGCGCGGCCCTGACCCCGATCGTCACCATCTTCGGCATGGACTTCGGCCTGCTGATCGGCGGCGCGATCATCACCGAACGCGTCTTCTCCTTCCAGGGAGTCGGCGCCTACGCCGTGCAGGGCGTCAAGGACAACGACCTGCCGATCGTGCTCGGCGTGACGATGGTCGCGGCCACCTTCATCGTCTTCTGCAACCTTGTGGTGGACCTGCTGTACGCCGCCATCGACCCCCGCGTGAGGTACTCGTGAGCACCACGGACGGCAGTGCCCCCGACAGCGGCACGTCCGAAACGTCCGAGGGCGGCGCCGTCGGGTTCGACAAGGCGGCGTCCGTCGTCGGGGAGCCGGTGGCGGACCCCGGCCCGGCCCCCGCGGGGGACGCGTATCTGTCGGTACGTGACCTGCGGATCCACTTCGACACCGACGACGGCCTGGTGAAGTCGGTCGACGGCCTCAGCTTCGACCTCCAGCGCGGCCGTACGCTCGGCATCGTCGGCGAGTCCGGCTCGGGCAAGTCCGTGACGTCGCTGGGCATCATGGGCCTGCACCGCACCTCGCGGGCCCGGATATCCGGCGAGGTCTGGCTGGACGGCGAGGAGTTGGTCGCCGCCGACCCGGACCACGTACGGCGGCTGCGTGGGCGCAAGATGGCGATGATCTTCCAGGACCCGCTCTCCGCGATGCACCCCTACTACACGGTCGGCGCGCAGATCGTCGAGGCGTACCGGGTGCACCAGAAGGTGTCGCGGAAGGTCGCGGCCGAGCGGGCCGTGGAGATGCTGGACCGGGTCGGCATCCCGGAGCCCCGGAAGCGCTTCTCGGACTACCCGCACCAGTTCTCCGGCGGTATGCGGCAGCGCGCGATGATCGCCATGTCGCTGGTCAACAACCCCGAGTTGCTGATCGCCGACGAGCCGACGACCGCGCTCGACGTGACCGTGCAGGCGCAGATCCTGGACCTGATCCGGGACCTGCAAAAGGAGTTCGGCTCCGCGGTCATCATGATCACCCACGACCTCGGAGTGGTCGCCGAGGTCGCCGACGACCTGCTGGTGATGTACGCGGGCCGGGCCGTGGAGCGCGGCACCGCCGAGACGCTGTTCACCGCGCCGCGACACCCGTACACCTGGGGCCTGTTGGGCTCCATGCCGCGTCTCGACCGGGAGCGCCTGGAGCGGCTCAACCCGGTCAAGGGCACCCCGCCCAGCCTGATCAACGTGCCGTCCGGCTGCGCCTTCCACCCGCGCTGCCCGTACGCGGCGCTGACCGGCGGCGCCGCGGAGACGGACGTGCCGGAACTGCGCGAGGTGGGCCCCGGCCACATGGCCGCCTGCCACCTCGGCGAGGCCGACCGCCTCCGGATCTGGACCGAAGAGATCGAACCGAAGCTGTGAAGGGTCAGGAAGAACCCGTGGCCGAGAACCCCTCGCCGGACGAGCCGCCGCAGGACGCGTCCTCGTCGCACGGCACACAGTCGGACGGCACACCCCCGGACGGAGCCGCGTCGGACGACGTCTCGCCGGACAACTCCGCCTCGGACGGCGGCACTTCGTCGGACAATGCCGCCGCGGACGACGCGCCCTCGGACAACGCCTCGCCGGACGGCGGCACGTCGTCGGGCAGGCCCTCGCTCGACAAGAGCGTCCCGCTGCCGCGGCAGCGCGGCGGCGAGCCGCTGCTCAAGGTGACCGGTCTGGTCAAGCACTTCCCGATCACCAAGGGCCTGCTGCGCCGCCAGGTCGGCGCCGTACAGGCCGTGGACGGCATCGACTTCGAGGTCGCGGCGGGCGAAACGCTCGGCGTGGTCGGCGAGTCGGGCTGCGGCAAGTCCACGATGGGACGGCTGATCACGCGGCTGCTCGAACCGACCGGCGGCACGATCGAGTTCCAGGGCCGGGACATCACGCACCTGAGCACCGGGGCGATGCGCCCGATGCGGCGTGACGTCCAGATGATCTTCCAGGACCCCTTCTCCTCGTTGAACCCGCGGCACACCATCGGCACGATCGTCGGCGCCCCGTACAAGCTCCAGAAGGTCGCGACCGAGCACGGTGTGAAGCGCGAAGTGCAGAATCTGCTGGAGCTGGTCGGGCTCAGCCCCGAGCACTACAACCGCTACCCGCACGAGTTCTCCGGCGGTCAGCGGCAGCGGATCGGCATCGCGCGGGCGCTCGCCCTCAAGCCGAAGCTGGTCGTCGCCGACGAGCCGGTCTCGGCGCTGGACGTGTCCATCCAGGCCCAGGTGGTGAACCTGCTGGACGACCTCCAGTCGGAGCTGGGCCTGACGTATGTGATCATCGCCCACGACCTGTCGGTGATCCGCCATGTCTCGGACCGGATCGCGGTGATGTACCTCGGCAAGGTGGTGGAGATCGCGGACCGGGAGGCGCTGTACAGCGCGCCCTTCCACCCGTACACCACCGCCCTGATGTCGGCGGTGCCGGTGCCCGA
This sequence comes from Streptomyces sp. NPDC025721, assembly GCF_055558595.1. Taxonomy (NCBI): domain Bacteria; kingdom Bacillati; phylum Actinomycetota; class Actinomycetes; order Kitasatosporales; family Streptomycetaceae; genus Streptomyces; species Streptomyces sp. NPDC025721. The sequence continues at coordinate 74,098 of NZ_JBVHMF010000006.1, forward strand.
CCCGCGGCGGCGCACGCAGCGCAAGCGCATCCTGCTCACCGGTGACGTGCCGTCGCCGATCTCGCCGCCGAGCGGCTGCCGCTTCCACACCCGGTGCTGGAAGGCGACGGAGGTGTGCAAGACGCAGGAGCCGCCGCTGGCGCCGCTGGCGACCGGCCACCAAGTGGCGTGCCACCACCCGGAGAACCAGCCGGACAACCAGCAGGACAGCGCGGCTGTCACGCCGTAGGCAGTCGTGACGGGGCGGGCCGTGCGGTCGCTGCTTTGTGGCCGTACGGCCGGCGCCGCCGGTCCGGCGCCGGTTCGTACGGTGGGCCTCGCGGTTCGTACGGCGGGCCGTAGTACAACATCGGCATGGCCACGGATCTGTTCACGCCCACCGTCCAGCACACGCTCGACGTCGTCGGGATCTTCGTCTTCGCGATCTCCGGCGCGCTGGCGGCGGTCCGCAGGAACTACGACGTGTTCGGCATGGCGGTGCTCGCCGAGGTCACGGCGCTCGGCGGCGGGGTCTTCCGCGATCTGGTCATCGGCGCGGTGCCGCCCGCCGCCTTCACCGACGTCGGCTACTTCTCGACGCCGCTGGTCGCCACCGCGCTGGTCTTCTTCCTGCACCCCGAGGTCGAGCGGATCACCGCCACGATGAACGTCTTCGACGCGGCCGGGCTCGGGCTGTTCTGCGTGAGCGGCACGATCAAGGCGCACACGTACGGGCTCGGGCTCACCCCGTCCGTCGCGCTCGGCCTCGCCACGGCGGCGGGCGGCGGCGTCCTGCGCGACCTGCTGGCGAACGAGGTGCCGTCGCTGCTGCGCTGGGACCGCGATCTGTACGCCGTCCCGGCCCTGGTCGGCGCGAGTACGGTCGCGCTGCTGATCCACTTCGACGTGCTGGGCGGTGTGACCGCGGGGCTCGCGGCGCTGGTCGCCTTCGTCCTGCGGCTGCTGGCGCTGCGGTTCCACTGGCGGGCGCCGCGGGCGTGGCACCGCAGGAGCGCGGCGGCGGAGGGGGAGTAGCGGACTCCGTCCGGGCCGGGCCGTGCGTACGCGGGCCTCGCGTGTGCCGGGCCGTGCGTACGCGGGCCGCGCGTGTGCCGGGCCGTGCGTATGAACGGCGGGGTCGCGCGGCCGGTCGCCGCGGCGGGAAACCGCCAGCGCTGGACACGGAGTCTCTACCGCTGGGTAACATCGGGGCATGGCACATGCGACAGCCCGCGCGACCCTCGGCGACAGCGAATTCGACCGCGACACGACGGTGACGGCCCGGCCGGGCGAGCCCGGCACGTACGACATCGACCTGTCACCGGGCTGGACCATCGCCGCGGCCGTCAACGGCGGGTATCTGCTCGCCGTCGTCGCCCGCGCCCTGCGCGACGCGCTGCCGCACGACGACCCCTTCACCATCACCGCCCATTACCTGACCGCCTCAGGCCCCGGCCCCGCCGTGATCAGGACCGAGACGGTACGGGCGGGCCGGACCCTCTCCAGCGGGCAGGCGTCGCTCTACCAGACCGACGAGCAGGGCCGTGAGGTCGAGCGGATGCGGGTCATCGCCGCGTACGGCGACCTGGGCGCGCTGCCCGACGACGTACGCACCACCGCGCCCGAGCCGTCGATGCCGGAGTACGCGGACTGCGTCGGCCCCGAGGACGCCCCCGAGGGCGGCGCGCCGCTGCCCGGCTCCAGCGCCCTCCTCGACCGCATCGCGCTCCGGCTCGATCCGGCCACCGCGGGCTGGGCCGTCGGCGCGCCCTCGGGGCGCGGTGACATGCGCGGCTGGTTCGGCCTGGCCGACGGCCGCGACCACGACGTCCTCTCGCTCCTCCTGGCCGTGGACGCCCTGCCCCCCACCGCCTTCGACCTCGGCCTCAAGGGCTGGGTCCCCACCCTCGAACTCACCGTCCACCTCCGCGCCCGCCCGGCCCCCGGCCCCCTCCGCATCGCCCTCACCACCCGCAATCTCGCCGGCGGCCTCCTCGAAGAGGACGCCGAAGTCTGGGACACCGCCAACCGCCTCGTGGCCCAGTCCCGCCAACTCGCCCGCGCCCCCCGCCCCTGACCCCCCTCCCGCCGCGGTCGGCCACCACGCCGGTGCCGTTGGCCATACGGTGAGGCGCCGGGTCCCACCCGGAGAGGGGGCATGGAGCGGTGAGGACACACCTGTTTCCCGCCCGATTCGGGGTGGGGGCGCGGGGTGGGGGCGAGGGGCGGGGAGGGGGCGGACGCGGGTGGGGGTCGGAAGGTTGCTCCGGCGAACGTAGAATCGGGGCACCATGGCCTACTTCGACCACGCCGCCACCACGCCCATGCTCCCGGAGGCGGTCCAGGCGATGACCGCCCACCTCACGGTGACCGGGAACGCGTCCGCTCTGCATGCCGCCGGGCGGCAGGCCCGGCGGACCGTCGAGGAGTCACGGGAAGCGCTCGCCGCGGCACTTGGCGCGCGCCCCAGCGAGATCGTCTTCACCGGCGGCGGCACCGAGTCGGACAACCTGGCGGTGAAGGGCCTGTTCTGGGCGCGCAGGGACGCCGACCCGCGCAGGGTCCGCGTACTGGCCAGCCCGGTCGAGCACCACGCGGTGCTGGACGCCGTCCACTGGCTCGCGGAGCACGAGGGCGCCGTCGTCGAGTGGCTGGACGTCGACGGCTACGGCCGGGTCCACCCCGAGACACTGCGCGCCGCGATCGAGCGTGACCCCGACGACGTGGCCGTGATCACCGTGATGTGGGCGAACAACGAGGTCGGTACGGTGCTGCCGGTCGCCGAACTGGCTGAGGTGGCACGGGAGTTCGGCATTCCGATGCACTCCGACGCCGTGCAGGCGTTCGGCCAGGCCGAGGTGGACTTCACCGCGAGCGGCCTCGACGCGATGACGGTGACCGGCCACAAGATCGGCGGCCCGTACGGCGTCGGCGCGCTCGTGCTGCGGCGCGAGGACACCCCCGTACCGCTGCTGCACGGCGGCGGCCAGGAGCGCAGCCGCTCCGGCACCCTCGACGTACCGGCCATCGCCGCCTTCGCGACCGCAGGCACCCTCGCCGCCGAGCGCCGCACCGCCTTCACCCGCGACATCGGCGCCCTGCGCGACACCCTCGTCCGCGACGTGCTCGCCACCGTGCCCGACGCCATCCTCAATGGCGACCCCGACCCCGCGGGCCGCCTCCCCGGCAACGCCCACTTCACCTTCCCCGGCTGCGAGGGCGACGCCCTCCTCCTGCTCCTCGACGCCCAGGGCATCGCCTGCTCCACCGGCTCCGCCTGCACCGCGGGCGTCGCCCAGCCCAGCCACGTCCTGCTCGCCATGCACCAGCCCCCCACCCATGCCCGCGCCACCCTGCGCTTCTCCCTGGGCCACACCACCACCCCCGCCGAGATCGCCACCCTCACCGCCGCCATCGGCCCGGCCGTCGAACGCGCCAGGGCCGCGGGCCAGACCTGAGGGCCGGGCCGGGAGGCCGTTACTCTGGGGGAGTGAATGACTTCCCTGACGCCGATCGCAAGAAGCTGCGCGTACTGGCCGCGATGAGCGGCGGTGTGGACTCCGCCGTGGCGGCGGCGCGCGCCGCCGAGGCGGGGCACGACGTGACCGGCGTGCACCTGGCGCTGTCGGCGAATCCGCAGAGCTTCAGGACGGGCGCGCGGGGCTGCTGCACGGTGGAGGACTCGCGGGACGCGCGGCGGGCGGCCGACGTGATCGGCATCCCGTTCTACGTGTGGGACCTCGCGGAGCGCTTCCGGGAGGACGTGGTCGAGGACTTCGTCGCGGAGTACGCGGCGGGCCGGACGCCGAATCCCTGCCTGCGCTGCAACGAGAAGATCAAATTCGCCGCGCTGCTGGACAAGGCGCTGGCGCTGGGCTTCGACGCGGTCTGCACCGGGCACTACGCGACCGTGCTGGTCAAGGACGACGGCACGCGCGAGCTGCACCGGGCGAGCGACGCGGCCAAGGACCAGTCGTACGTGCTCGGCGTCCTGGACGAGCGGCAGCTCGCGCACGCGATGTTCCCGCTGGGGGACACCCTGACCACCAAGGACGAGATCCGCGCGGAGGCCGAGCGGCGCGGGCTCGCGGTGGCGCGCAAGCCCGACAGCCACGACATCTGCTTCATCGCGGACGGCGACACCCAGGGCTTCCTGGCCAAGCGCCTCGGCACCGCGGAGGGCGCGATCGTGGACGAGGACGGCGCGCGGGTCGGCACGCACACGGGCGCCTACGGCTTCACCATCGGCCAGCGCAAGGGCCTGCGGATCGGCGTCCCCGCGGACGACGGCAAGCCGCGCTACGTCCTGGACATCTCGCCGGTCGACAACACCGTGACGGTCGGCCCCCTCGACGCTCTCGACGTGACATCGCTCACCGCGATCAAGCCGCGCTGGTGCGGCACCCCGCCGACCGGCCCCGCCGCGTACACCGCGCAACTGCGGGCGCACGGCGAGGACGTACCGGTGACGGCGGAGCTGGTGGACGGCGAGCTGCGGGTCGGCTTCGGCGCGCCGGTGCGCGGCATCGCGCCGGGCCAGGCCGTCGTGCTGTACGACGGCACGCGCGTCGTCGGCTCGGCGACGATCGCCACGACGGACCGGGCGGGTTCGGCCGCGGACCGGGCCACCGGCGACCGGACGGACCCGCGGCCGGAACGGACCGCCGCCGTGAACGCCGATCAGGCCGCAGGAGCGCGCGCGGGCGCCGATACCGTGACCGTATGAACATCTGTGTCTTCCTCTCTGCCGCCGATCTCGACGAGCGGTATACGGCCCCTGCCCGTGAATTCGCCGAGCTGATCGGGCGCGGCGGCCACACCCTGGTCTGGGGCGGCTCGGACGTCGGCCTGATGAAGGTCGTCGCGGACGGCGTCCAGGAGAGCGGCGGCCGGCTGGTCGGGGTGTCGGTGGAATTCCTCCGGTCCAAGGCGCGGGAGAACGCGGACGAGATGGTGACCGCGGTCGACCTCGCCGAGCGCAAGGCGGAACTGCTGCGGCGCGCGGACGCGATCGTCATCATGGTCGGCGGCACCGGCACGCTGGACGAGGCCACCGAGATCCTGGAGCTGAAGAAGCACGGGCTGCACGCCAAGCCCGTCGTGCTGCTCAACAGCGCCGGTTTCTACGACGGGCTCAGGGAACAACTGCACCGGATGGACGCGGAGGGCTTCCTGCCGCTCCCGCTGGCCGATCTGGTGGCCTTCGCCGACACCGGCGAAGAGGCCATGACCTACCTGACGGAGAACGTGTGAGCATCCACCTGGTCACCGGAGCCGGCTCCGGCATCGGCGCCGCGGTCGCGCGCGGGCTGCTGGAGCGCGGCGACGAACTGTGGCTGCTGGCCAGGGACGCGGGCCGGGCCAAGGCGCTGGCCGCCGCCTTCCCCGGCGCGCGGACCCTGGTCGGCGACCTCGCCGAGCCGTCCCGGCTGTCCTGGGCGCTCGGCCACCAGTCGCCGCCCGACCGGCTGGACTCGCTGCTGCACATCGCGGGCGTGGTCGAACTGGGCGACATCGGCGACCTCACCCCGAAGGTGTGGAACGAGACGCTCGCGGTCAACCTCGTCGGCCCCGCCGAGCTGACCCGGCTCTTCCTGCCCCAACTGCGGCTCTCCCGCGGCCATGTGGTCTTCGTCAACTCCGGCGCCGGACTCGACGCGCACGCGCAGTGGGGCCCGTACGCGGCCAGCAAGCACGGCCTCAAGGCCCTCGCGGACGCCCTGCGCCGCGAGGAGCACGCCAACGGCCTGCGCGTCACCTCCGTCTTCCCCGGCCGCACCGCCACGCCCATGCAGGCCAAGGTGCACCAGCAGGAGGGCAAGCAGTACGACGCCGAGCGCTGGATCGCGCCCGAGTCGGTCGCCACCACGGTCCTCACCGCGATCGATCTGCCCCGGGACGCGGAGATCACCGACCTGACGGTCCGACCGGGCCGGTAACGCCTCGGGCGCGCCTGGCGGCAGCGGTGTGCCGCCTCCGGCACGGCTGACGGCGACGGCTGACGGTGACGGCTGACGGCGACGGCGGGGTGCGGGCTGTGGCGGGTGGCGTGCGCCGCGCGTGAGGCAGCCCGGCGCCCGGTCGTACGTCGGCCCCGGACCGTCGCGTCGCGTCTCGGCGGCCGGGGGCGCGTCACGTTTCGGGCGGGCGGCCCCCCGCCCCGCCGGTTTCGCTGGGCTTCCCGCAGGGGGGCGGTCGCCCAACCGTGTACTTATGCCGGTCGATTGCTCCGGCGCAGCCGATATCCGACCGCTTTCGTCACTTCCGCACCTTAAGGTCATCCGCGCCCCACCCCGATCCGAGGGAGCGGACCGACCATGGCCTCTGCCACCGCAGTACCCCGGCCGAGCAGCGCCGGGCGGGACGTACGGACCCGCGCCGAGGCCGCCCTGCGGCTCGCCGCCCCCGCGCTGCTCGGCTACGGCGCCGCCCGCGCCCTCGGCATCGTCCTGCTCTGCTACTTCGCCGAGCGGCGCGGCCGTTCACCCGGCACGGTGCTGTACGGGTCCTGGGACTCGCGCTGGTACCAGGACGTGGTCGAGCACGGCTACGACCGTACGGTCACCGGAGTGCCCAACGCCTGGCACGGCTGGAGCAACCTCGCGTTCTTCCCGCTGTACCCGGCGCTCTGCCGCGTCGCGGACGCGGTCCTGCCGGTCGGCGACGCCAAGGCGTCCTGGCTGGTCTCGCTGACCGCCTCGATGGCCGCGGCCTGGCTGATCTTCCTGGTCGGCAACCGCCTCCACCGGCGGCGTACCGGCGTCATCCTCGCGGTGCTGTGGGGCTGCCTGCCGCACGCGCTGGTCGAGAGCATGGCGTACACCGAGTCGCTGTTCACCGCGCTCTGCGCCGCCGCCCTCTACGCCACGCTGGCCAAACGCTGGGTGTGGGCCGGGACGTTCGCCGCGCTGGCCGGACTCACCCGGCCCACCGGCGTCGCCATCGCCGCGGCCGTCGGCCTCACCGCCGGGCTCGCCGCGGTCCGGGCACTGCGGCAGCCGCGCGAGGGACCCTGGTGGGGGCCGGTCTGGCGGCCCGCGCTCGGCATGCTGCTCGCGCCCGCCGGATGGCTGGCCTTCGTCGTCTGGGTGGGCGTGCGCGTGCACCGCGCCGACGGCTACTTCGCCGTCCAGGAAGCCTGGGGCAACCGCTTCAGCAAGGGCGGCTACCTGCTGCGGCGCTTCCGCTGGGTCTTCCTCGGCCCGCGCGGCAGCGACGTACCCGTCGCCTTCGTCGTCGTCACCCTCGTCGTCGTGGCCTGCTTCGCGCTCTTCGCCTTCAGCCTCGTCCAGCGCCAGCCGCTGCCGCTGCTGCTCTTCAGCGGCGCGCTCCTCGCCGTCCTCACCCTCGGCGCGGGCGTCTACATCGCCCGCGCCCGCTTCCTGCTCCCCGGCTTCCCCCTGCTGATCCCGCTGGCCCGCGTCCTCGCCCGCACCCACCCGCGCACCATCGCCTGCACCCTCTCCTTCGCCGCCGTCGCCTCCGCGATCTACGGAGTCCACCTGTCGCTGGTGTGGAACGGCCCGCCGTAGGGGAGGGCGACCGGCAGGAGAGGACGACCGCCGGAGGAGAGGGCGACCGCCGCGAGGGAAAGCGACCGGCCGCGGAGCGCATACGCTTTCGGACGTGAGTACCCAGACTGACTTCTCCCTGCCCGCGGGCACCGCGACCGGTGTCGGGTCCATGCCGGGCGGCGACGCCCGGGAGGCGGCGCGGGTGGCCGTGGAGGCCACGGCGGGCATGGCCTTCCTGCCCGAGCTGCCCGGCCGGGGCCCCGGCGCCGACATGATCGGCCGGACCCTCGGCATGCTCGTGGACCTCTACGCCCGCGTGGAGCCCAGCGGCTGGCGCTTCGGCGACCGGCCGGGACGGGACTCGAAGCGGGCCACGTCCTGGCTCGGCGAGGACCTGGACGCGCTGGAGGAGTTCACCCAGGGCTACGAAGGGCCGCTCAAGATCCAGGCGGTCGGCCCGTGGACGCTGGCCGCCGGGGTCGAGACCCGCAACGGCGAGGCCGCGCTGCGCGACCACGGGGCCGTACGCGACCTGGCGGGATCGCTCGCCGAGGGCCTGCGGCTGCACGTCGAGGAGGCGCGGCGCCGGGTCCCCGGCGCCCAGATCGTGCTCCAGCTCGACGAGCCGTCGCTCACCTCCGTGCTGCACGGCAGGATCAGGACGGCCAGCGGTTACCAGACCTACCGCGCGGTGGACCGCGCCGTCATCGAGTCGACGCTGCGCGACCTGATCGCGGCGGTCGGCGCACCGGCCGTCGTCCACTCCTGCGCCCCCGAGGTGCCCTTCGGTCTGCTGCGGCGCGCCGGGGTCGTCGGCATCTCCTTCGACTTCGACCTGCTCACCGAGCGTGACTGGGACGACTTCGGGGAGGCCGCGGAAGGCGGCACCGCGCTCTTCGCCGGTGTCGTCGCCGGCAAGGATGCCCCATTGTCAGACCCTGGCGGTAGCGTCAGTGGTGTTCGGGCGCTGTGGCGCAGGCTGGGGCTGGCGCCGGGGGCATTGGGCTCCTCGGTCGCGGTCACCCCTTCCTGCGGTCTGGCGGGGGCCTCTCCGGCCTATGCCCGTGCCGCCCTGGTGCACTGCGCGAAGGCGGCGCGATCGCTCGTCGACAACCCTGAGTGAGGGAAGGGACAGTTTCGTGGCAGCCGTGGACGACGACGCAAGCCGGGGCGAGGCGAGCGCGGCGGAGATCCCCGCCGAGGCACGCGAGGAGCACGCACGCCTCGCCGAGCAGATCGAGGAGCACCGCTTCCGCTACTACGTCAACGACGCGCCCGTCGTCAGCGACGCCGAATTCGACACGCTGCTGCGCCGACTCGAAGCGGTCGAGGAGGAGCACCCGGGCCTGCGCACCCCCGACTCGCCGACCCAGAAGGTCGCGGGCGCGTACGAGACGGAGTTCACCTCCGTCCAGCACCGCGAGCGGATGCTGTCGCTCGACAACGCCTTCGCGCCGGAGGAGCTGGCCACCTGGGCCGAGCGCGTCGCCGCGGAGCTGGGCCCGCCGGACAACACGCACAGTCCGTACCACTTCCTGTGCGAGCTGAAGGTCGACGGCCTCGCGGTCAATCTGACGTACGAACAGGGCCGCCTCACCCGCGCCGCCACGCGCGGCGACGGCAGGACCGGCGAGGACATCACGCCCAACGTACGGACGATCGCCGACATCCCCGACCGGCTCGCGGGCGACCGCGTGCCCGAACTGGTGGAGATCCGCGGCGAGGTGTACTTCCCCGGCGAGAAGTTCGAGGAGCTGAACGAGCGGCTGGTCGAGGCGGGCGACAAGCCCTTCGCCAACCCGCGCAACGCGGCGGCCGGTTCACTGCGGCAGAAGGACCCGCGGATCACCGCGAGCCGCCCGCTGCGCATGGTGGTGCACGGCATCGGCGCCCGCCAGGGCTTCGACATCGACTGCCAGTCGCACGCGTACGAGCTGCTGCGCGAGTGGGGCCTGCCGACCGCCCGCTACAACAAGGTGGTCGACTCGCTCGCCGAGGTCTCCGACGTCATCGCCTACTACGGCGAGCACCGGCACGACGTCGAGCACGAGATCGACGGCGTCGTGGTCAAGGTGGACGAGATCCCGCTCCAGGGACGGCTCGGCTCCACCTCGCGGGCGCCGCGCTGGGCGATCGCCTGGAAGTACCCGCCCGAGGAGGTCAACACCAAGCTGGTGGACATCCGCGTCGGCGTCGGCCGCACCGGGCGCGTGACGCCGTACGCGGTCGTCGAGCCGGTGACGGTGGCGGGCTCCGAGGTCGAGTTCGCGACGCTGCACAACCAGGACGTGGTGAAGAAGAAGGGCGTCCTGATCGGCGACACCGTCGTGCTGCGCAAGGCGGGCGACGTCATCCCGGAGATCCTCGGGCCGGTCGCGGACCTGCGGGACGGCAGCGAGCGGGAGTTCGTGATGCCCGCCGAGTGCCCGGACTGCGGCACCGCCCTCCAGCCCATGAAGGAAGGGGACATCGACCTGCGGTGCCCCAACGCCCGCTACTGCCCTGCCCAGTTGCGCGAGCGGATCTACTACCTCGCGGGCCGCAAGTGCCTCGACATCGAGAACTTCGGATACGTCGCCGCGACCGCCCTGACGCAGCCGCTGGAGCCTTCCGAGCCGCCGCTGAAGGACGAGGGCGACCTGTTCGGCCTGGAGATCGAGGAGCTGCTGCCGATCCGCTCCTACGTACTCGACCAGGACACCGGCCTGCCCAAGCGGGACGCCGACAGCGGCGACGAGAAGATCGTCACCTTCTTCGCCAACCAGAAGGGCGAGCCGAAGAAGAACGCGCTGGCGATGCTGGAGCACATCGCCGCGGCCAAGGAGCGCCCGCTGGCCCGCATCCTCACCGGTCTGTCGATCCGTCATGTCGGCCCGGTGGCCGCCGAGGCGCTGGCCCGCGAATTCCGCGACCTGGACCGCATCAAGGACGCCGCAGAGGAGGAACTGGCCGCGGTCGACGGCGTCGGCCCGACCATCGCCGCGTCGGTGAAGCAGTGGTTCGCCGAGGACTGGCACCTGGAGATCATCGAGAAGTGGCGGGCCGCGGGCGTCAAGTTCACCGAGGAGGGCTCGGACGAGGGACCGCGTCCCCTCGAAGGACTCACCGTCGTCGTGACCGGAACACTGGCCGGACACACCCGGGACGGCGCCAAGGAGGCCCTGGTCAGCCGCGGTGCGAAGGTCACCGGCTCGGTCTCCAAGAAGACGAGTTTCGTCGTCGTCGGCGACAACCCCGGTTCCAAGTACGACAAGGCGCTCCAGGTGAAGGTGCCGGTGCTGGACGAGCCGGGCTTCGCCGTCCTGCTCGAACAGGGGGCCGAAGCCGCCAGAGCCGTCGCGGTGAATCCGCCGGAGGCGGCGGAAACGGAGGAAGGTGCCGCGGACAAGCCGGTGGCCGAAGACGTGGAAGCGGCGGACGCCGACGGCACAGAAACGGCCGCCGAATCCGGCTGAATGGCCCTGGGATGTCACCCGTTCGGCCTATATCAGAATACGGCGACCGCCCAGGTCGCATTCCGGGAACCCCTGCCGATCGGTGCCCGAGGTGGCGTGTCGCGGCCTACTGTTGAGAAGCGCGCCCGCCGGGCATGAACCTTCCAGCGGCCTCAGCGGGTCCCACCGCGGGCACCGGCGCGGTGGACCTGCTTGCCACACCAGGCTGCGAGAGGGACGGGCATGGAAACGACGGAGGGCGTCGTAGCGGCGCCGCTGCCCAGCAGCCAGGCCGCGACACCGCTCCCGTGCGCGACCCGGCCGTCGATCCGGATAGGGGTGCCGGCGGTGGCCGGTGCCGCGCTCGTCGCGGGCGTCGTCCGCATGGTCGTCAGCGGCCACGCGCTCTTCCCCGGCGGCACCATCGGCTGGGCCCTGGCCGTACTCACCGGCATCGTTGTCGGCCACCTGGTCGCGATGGGCCGCGACCGCTGGTGGGGCGGCACCGGATCCGGCGCCGCCCTCACCCTCGCCATGCTCCTGCTCTACGGCTGGGTGCCCGCCGTCCTCGTCAGCCTCGCCGTGGTCGTCCTGGTCGGGGCCGCCCGCAGGCACCGCTGGCGGGAGGCCGCCCTGCACGGCGCCATCGACATCCTCGGCATCGGCGCGGGCGCGCTCACCCTCTACTGCTTCGGCGACCACCCCTCCGTCGAGGGCCCCTGGCGGCCCGCCGCCTGGACGCTGTCCGCCGCCCCGGCCATCCTCGTCACCGCGTTGGCCTATCTGACCGCGACCCGGCTGCTGCTGTGGCTCGCGTTCGCCCCGCGCGGCGGCGGCCTGCCCACGGTCGCGCGCACCGCGCTCATCCGGCAGGGCATGGTCGGCGTCGCCCTGCTCGGCATCTCCCCGCTGATCCTGGTCGTCGCCTGCGACATGCCCGTCCTGCTGCCGCTGTTCTCCGTCCCGCTGATCGCGCTGGACTCCACCTTGTGGATCGCGCACGCCCGCGCCGAGGAACAGCTCCGCGACCCGCTCACCGGCCTGCCGAACCGTCAATGGCTCCTGGAACGCGTCCGGTCGGCGCTCGACATCGCCCAGGGACGCGGCGAGCGCAGCGCCCTGATCCTCATCGACCTCGACAAATTCCGCTCGGTCAACGACACGCTCGGGCACCTCGCGGGCGACCGGCTGCTCCTCCAGGTCGCCGACCGGCTGCGGCTCGCGCTGCCGCGCGGCGCCGAGGCCGCCCGGCTCGGCGGCGACGAATTCGCCGTCCTGCTGCCCATCTGCGACTCGCCGACCCGCGCCCAGCGCGTCGCCCGCGCACTGGCCCTGGCGCTCGGCTCCCCGATCAGCCTGGACGGCCTGACCCTGGTGCTGGAGGCCAGCGCCGGGGTCGCCGTCTTCCCCGACCACGCGGTGGACGCCGAAGGGCTGCTGCGCCGCGCCGACGTCGCGATGTACCAGGCCAAGCTGGACCGCAGCGGCGTCGAGGTCTACGAGGCCAAGCGCGACGGCAACACCCCCGACCGGCTCGGCCTGCTCGGCGACCTGCGCCGCGCCCTGGACGCCGGGGACGTCCAGCTCCACTACCAGCCCAAGGTCCGCTTCGACGGCCAGGTCGCCGGACTCGAAGCGCTGGTGCGGTGGGAACACCCGGAGCGCGGCCGGGTGAACCCCGAAGAGTTCATCACGATGGCCGAGACGTCCGGGCTCATGCCGCAGCTCACCGAGTACGTCCTCGACACCGCCCTCGCACAGGTCGCCCGTTGGCGCCGGATGGGCCTCGAAGTCCCCGTCGCCGTCAACGTCTCGCCCCGCGACGTCCACAGCCCCGGCTTCGCGGGCGCCGTCGCCGCCCGCCTCGCCCGGCACCAGGTCCCGCCGGGCTCGCTCCAGTTGGAGATCACCGAGCACGTCCTGCTCGAAGACCCGCAGCGCGCCGCCGACACCCTCAACGGGCTCACCGGACACGGCGTCAAGATGTCCCTCGACGACTTCGGCACCGGCTACTCCTCCCTGGTCCACCTGCGACGGCTCCCCGTCAGCGAACTCAAGATCGACCGCTCCTTCGTCGCCCGCCTGGTCATCGACAACGAGGACGCCGAGATCGTGCGCTGCACCATCGACCTCGCCCACTCCCTCGGCCTCCTCGTCGTCGCCGAGGGCGTCGAGGACGACGAGACCTGGGAACGCCTCCGTGACCTGCGGTGCGACGCCGTCCAGGGGTGGCTCGTCGCCGCCGCCATGCCTCCCGACGAAGCCACGGCGTGGCTGCGCGCCCGCGGTGAACGGGGGTGGCAGCGGCCTGTCGCCGCGCTGGCGGCGACGCCCGAACCCGAGCCCGAGCATTCGGCTCTGCCGGAGATCCGCCGACCCTGACGCGCCCATGGGCACGGCCCTTGTGCGTCCGCTTGCGCAGGTGGGTACGCCCCTGAAAAGCACGGTCCCGCGTCAGCGCACCGTACCGGGGCCGCGCCCCTGAAAAGATCGGGTTGCCGCGCGCGGGAGGGAAATGGGGTCTGGGGGCGTGCCCCCGGGCCCGTAGGATGAGGGGTCCACCGACATCTCACCCCGCAGAGGATCGCAATCGCATGCCTGGCATCACGCGCGAGGAGGTCGCCCACCTCGGCAAGCTGGCACGGCTGGAACTGTCCGCCGACGAGCTGGACCACTTCGCCGGACAGCTCGACGACATCATCGGCGCGGTAGCCCGCGTGTCCGAGGTGGCCGGCGAGGACGTACCGCCGACCTCGCACCCGCTGCCCCTGACCAACGTCATGCGCCCGGACGACGTCCGGCCGTCGCTGACCCCGGAGCAGGCCCTGTCGGGCGCCCCGGCGCAGGAGCAGCAGCGCTTCAAGGTGCCGCAGATCCTGGGGGAGGACTAAGACCATGACGGACATCATCAGGCTGACCGCCGCTCAGACGGCGGAGAAGATCGCGTCCGGCGAACTGACCGCGGTCGAGGTCACCGAGGCGCACCTGGCCAGGATCGAGGCCGTCGACGAGAAGGTGCACGCCTTCCTGCACGTCGACCGCGAGGGCGCGCTCAAGCAGGCCCGCGCCGTGGACGCCAAGCGCGCGGCGGGCGAGCCGCTGGGCCCGCTGGCGGGTGTGCCGCTGGCGATGAAGGACATCTTCACCACCGAGGGCGTGCCCACCACCGTGGGCTCGAAGATCCTCGAAGGGTGGATCCCGCCGTACGACGCGACCGTCACGAAGCGGCTGAAGGCCGCCGACGTGGTGATCCTCGGCAAGACCAACATGGACGAGTTCGCGATGGGCTCCTCGACGGAGAACAGCGCGTACGGCCCGACCGGCAACCCGTGGGACCTGACCCGTATCCCCGGCGGCTCCGGCGGCGGTTCGGCCGCGGCGCTCGCCTCGTACCAGGCGCCGCTGGCCATCGGGACCGACACCGGCGGCTCCATCAGGCAGCCCGCCGCGGTGACCGCGACGGTCGGCGTGAAGCCCACCTACGGCGGCGTCTCGCGGTACGGCATGGTCGCCTTCTCGTCCTCGCTCGACCAGGGCGGCCCCTGCGCCCGTACGGTGCTGGACGCCGCGCTGCTGCACGAGGTGATGGCCGGGCACGACCCGCTCGACTCCACCTCCGTCGACGCGCCGGTGCCGCCGGTCGTCGAGGCCGCGCGCAACGGCGGCGTGGCGGGCCTGCGGGTCGGCGTCGTCAAGGAGTTCGGCGGCGAGGGCTACCAGGCCGGTGTCGTCCAGCGGTTCAACGAGTCGGTGGAGCTGCTGCGCGACCTGGGCGCCGAGATCGTGGAGATCTCCTGCCCGTCGTTCACGTACGCGCTCGCCGCGTACTACCTGATCGCGCCGTCGGAGTGCTCCAGCAACCTGGCCCGCTTCGACGCCATGCGCTACGGCCTGCGGGTCGGCGACGACGGCACGAAGTCGGCCGAGGAGGTCACCGCGCTGACCCGTGACGCGGGCTTCGGCCCCGAGGTCAAGCGCCGCATCATGCTCGGCACGTACGCGCTCAGCTCCGGCTACTACGACGCGTACTACGGCTCGGCGCAGAAGGTCCGCACGCTGATCACCCGGGACTTCGAGAAGGCATTCGAGAGCGTCGACGTGATCGTCTCGCCGACGACGCCGACCACCGCCTTCCCGATCGGCGAGCGCGCCGACGACCCGATGGCGATGTACCTCGCGGACCTGTGCACCATCCCCGCGAACCTCGCGGGCAACGCGGCGATGTCGCTGCCCTGCGGACTGGCCCCCGAGGACGGGCTGCCGGTGGGACTCCAGATCATCGCACCCGCACTCAAGGACGACCGGCTCTACCGGGTCGGCGCCGCCGTCGAGGCCGCCTTCGTGAAGAAGTGGGGCCACCCCTTGCTAGAGGAGGCACCCCAGCTATGAGCACCATGAAGAAGAAGGGCAAGCCGGGCACGTACCTGGCCATCGGCAGCACGCTCTTCGCGGCCTTCAGCAACATCAAGAAGGTCCGCACCGCCCGCGGCGAGCAGGACACCCTCCAGTTGGTCGACGGCCTGATCCGGGTGGCCGCGGTGGCCACCGGCGTCGCCCTGCTCATCCGCGAGCTGCGCCAGGCGAACGACGACGACATCCTGACCGGCTGACCGGACGGACTGAGAAGGTAGAGGGAACTGTGACCGTCACGGAGCTGCTGTCCTACGAGGACGCGCTGGCGTCGTACGACCCGGTGATGGGCCTTGAGGTCCATGTCGAGCTGGGCACCAGGACCAAGATGTTCTGCGGCTGCTCGACCGAACTGGGCGCCGACCCCAACTCGCAGACCTGCCCGACCTGTCTTGGCCTGCCCGGCGCGCTGCCGGTGGTCAACGCGGTCGGCGTGGAGTCCGCGATCAAGATCGGCCTCGCGCTCAACTGCGACATCGCGCAGTGGTGCCGCTTCGCCCGGAAGAACTACTTCTACCCGGACATGCCGAAGAACTTCCAGACCTCGCAGTACGACGAGCCGATCGCGTACAACGGGTATCTGGACGTCCAGTTGGAGGACGGCGAGGTCTTCCGGGTGCAGATCGAACGCGCCCACATGGAGGAGGACACCGGCAAGTCGCTGCACGTCGGCGGCGCCACCGGGCGGATTCACGGCGCCTCGCACTCGCTGCTGGACTACAACCGCGCGGGCATCCCGCTGATCGAGATCGTCACCAAGCCGATCGAGGGAGCGGGCGCGCGCGCCCCCGAGGTCGCCAAGGCGTACGTCGCCGAGCTGCGCGAGCTGATCAAGGCGCTGGGCGTGTCCGAGGCCCGGATGGAGCAGGGCCAGATGCGCTGCGACGTCAACTTGTCGCTGCGCCCGCACGGGCGGGAGAAGTTCGGCACCCGCAGCGAGACCAAGAACGTCAACTCGCTGCGCAGTGTGGAGCGGGCGGCCCGCTTCGAGATCCAGCGGCACGCGGCGGTGCTGTCCTCCGGCGGCACGATCCTCCAGGAGACCCGGCACTTCCACGAGGAGGACGGGTCGACGACCTCCGGCCGGATCAAGGAGGAGGCCGAGGACTACCGGTACTTCCCCGAGCCCGACCTGGTGCCGGTCGCCCCGGCCCGTGACTGGGTCGAGGAGCTGCGCGCCGGGCTGCCCGAGCTGCCGCGGCTGCGCCGCAAGCGGCTCCAGGAGAGCTGGGGCATCGCCGACCACGAGATGCAGTCGGTGCTCAACGCGGGCGCGCTCGACCTGATCCTCGCCACCATCGACGAGGGCGCGGACGCGGCGGCGGCCCGTAAGTGGTGGATGGGCGAGCTGGCCCGGCACGCCAACGAGTCCGGCACCGAGCTGGCCGATGTGCCGATCACCCCGGCGCAGGTGGCCAGGGTCGCGGCGCTGGTCTCGGCGGGCGACCTCAACGACAAGCTGGCCCGCCAGGTCATCGAGGGCGTTCTCGCGGGCGAGGGCGACCCCGACCAGGTGGTCGACAAGCGCGGCCTGAAGGTCGTGTCCGACGACGGCGCCCTGGGCGCGGCCGTGGACGAGGCCATCGCGGCCAACGCGGCGATCGCGGACAAGATCCGTGGCGGCAACCTGGCCGCGGCGGGCGCGCTGATCGGCGCCGTCATGAAGCTCACGCGCGGGCAGGCGGACGCGAAGCGGGTCCGTGAGCTGGTGCTGGAGAAGCTGGGCGTGCAGGGCTGAGGCCAGGCCGCCCGCGCGTGCCGGACGGTTATACGAGGGCGGTTCCCGGTGGCGGGGGCCGCCCTCGGCCGTGGGCGGTCCCGTCGCCGTGGGCGGCCTCGGCCGTGCCCGGCGACGTGAGTCGGCCGGGATGTGGACAGTGGATCTCACAGGTTGAGGCGGGCACTCTCAGACGGCTCTCAGTCCGCTCTCAGAAAGCATCCCTACGGTGCGGACCATGGAGACCACCAAGCCCCCCACAGTGACCGACGCCGAGACCGAGAGCGGGATTGAGAGCGGGACCGAGACCGAGACCGGGACCAAGAGCGGGACCGAGACCGAGACCGGGACCGAGACCGAGACCGGGACCGAGAGCGGGACCGCGTCCGCGCGGGAGAAGCCCGGCACCCCCGCCGCGGAGACCGCGGCCGACCTCGAAGTCGTGGACGAGACCGACTACGAGGTGATCGGCGACGGAGCCGACGCCGAGGAGGGGGACGACGCACTCGCCGCGGAGCCCGCGGCGCCGTCCGCCGCCTCCGCCATCGTGACCGGCGCCGCCGCCGTCGCGGGCGCCGCGCTCGCGCTGTCCTCGCTCACCGGCACCTGGCTCAGCAACGTCGTCTCCCAGCGGCAGGGCCTGATCGGCCAGATCAAGACGTCCAGCGGCACCGCCAAGCAGCAGATCGCCGCCGGATACGGCACGCCCTGGCACGCGATCGCCCTGGTCAACGGCATCTTCGCGGTCGTCGCGCTGATCGTCTGCGGCGGAGTGCTGCTGCACCCGGCCTCCCGGGCCCGCGCCGCCCGCGGCCACTGGAGCCAGGCGCTCGCCTGGGGCGGTGTCGTCCTGGCCTTCATCGGCCTGCTCATCGCGGGCGCCATGTGGTTCGACGTGTTCGCCGACCTCCCTACGGTCCCCGCGTCCTGACCCCCGCGCGGTGAGCGTCTAAGGCACCCGCACCCCGTACGGGGCGGCCGTCTAAGGCCCCCTGGGGCCGAGAGTTGCGGCAACTGCCCGATGTGGCGGGACCCCCTTGGAGACGAAGCTTGTGGCAGCGGAACAAGCACATCATCCAAGGGGAGAGACCGATGTTCGCTTACGAACTCCAGCAGGCCCGCCGTGACGACCTCCAGCACCGCGCCGACGCCTGGCGGCTGGCCCGGGACGCCAAGGCCGCCCGCGACGCCGCCCGCAGGAACCGCAGGACCACCAGGACCGCCGCCCGCACCGGCACCGAGGCGGACTCGGCCGCGGAGGCCCCCGCCTCCCCGCGCCCGTCCCGCGGCCGAGCCCGCCACCAAGCCGCATGACTGCGCCGCACCCGGCGCCGGCCCGGACCACCGCGACCGCGCTGCCGGGTGCGCGGGCGCAGGGGCCGCCCCCGGCGGGCGGCCCCTCTCCCGCGCCCGGCGGGAGGGATGGGCAAGGCGCCGCCCGGGTAATCGGTGTCGGGAGAAGGCGTGGGCGTGCGATGCTCGGCAGCGTGCAGACGCAGTCGCTGAGTCCCGAGTTCATTGGCCGTGACGCCGAACTGGCGAAGCTCGGCGCCGCGCTGGCCGCCGCGGCGGCGGGGGAGCCGCAGGCGGTGCTGATCGGCGGGGAGGCGGGGGTCGGCAAGACCCGGCTGACCGAGGAATTCGTGGCCGCCGCGCGGGCGGCCGGCGCGGTCACCGCGGTCGGCGGCTGCGTGGAGATCGGCGCGGACGGACTGCCGTTCGCCCCGATCTCGACGGCGCTGCGCGCCCTGTACCGGGCGCTCGGCGCCGAGCTGACGGCCGCCGCGGCCGGGCAGGAGGCCGAGCTGGCCCGGCTGCTGCCCGAGCTGGCCGAATCCGGCGGCGGCCTGCCCCGCGACCCGCACGACGAGGACGGCCGGGTCCGCCTCTTCGAGCTCACCGCCCGCCTGCTGGAACGGCTCGGCGCCGACCGTACGCTCGTCGTCGTCCTGGAGGACCTGCACTGGGCCGACCGCTCCACCCGCGAGCTGCTGGCGTATCTCTTCCGCTCCCTCCAGCGCGCCCGCGTGCTGATCGCGGGCACCTACCGCGCCGACGACATCCACCGCAGGCACCCGCTGCGGCCCTTCCTCGCCGAGACCGACCGGCTGCGGACCGTCAAGCGCATCGAGCTGCCCCGCTTCAGCCGCGCCGAAGTGCGCCGTCAGCTCGCGTCGATCCTCGGCGCGGAGCCCGCGGACGCCGTCGTGGACGAGGTCTTCACCCGCTCGGACGGCAACCCCTTCTTCGTCGAGGAGCTGGCGTGCAGCATCACCCGCGGCTGCGCCACCGGCATCAGCGAATCCCTCCGCGACCTGCTGCTGGTCCGCGTCGAGGCGCTGTCCGACGACGCCCAGCGGGTGGCGAAATTCGTCGCGGAAGGCGGCAGCACGGTGGAGTACCGGCTGCTCGAAGCCATCACGGGACTGGACGAGGACGCCCTGCTGGACGCGCTGCGCACCGCCGTGGGCGCCAACATCCTGCTGCCCTCCGACAGCGGTGAGGGCTACCGCTTCCGGCACTCCCTGGTCCGCGAGGCCGTCGGCGACGACCTGCTGCCCGGCGAGCGCAGCCGGATCAACCGGCGGTACGCGCGGGCCGTCGAGGCCGACCCGACGCTCGTCCGCGCCGACGAGCGGGCCGCGCGGCTCGCCAGTTACTGGTACGCCGCCCACGACCCGGCCAAGGCGCTGCCCGCCGTCCTGCGCGCCTCCGTCGAGGCCAGGCGGCGGCACGCGTACGCCGAGCAGTACCGGCTGCTGGAACGCGCGCTCGAACTGTGGGACGACGCCCCCGAGGAGACCCGCGCCGAGCTGCGGCCCGCCGACTACGCGGAGGCGTACCCGGCGTGCGGCTGCCACCCCGACACCCCGCTGAGCCTGCTCGACCTGCTCGCCGAGGTCACCGTCGCCGCCCGGCTCGGCGGCGAGCGGGAACGCGCGCACGCGATGGCCAAGCGGGCACTGCGGCTGATGGACCGCGCCGACAGCGGCGACGACCCGCTGCGCGCCGCCTGGTTCTGGGCGCAGCGCTCCCGCGTCACCGAGGCGCTCGGCCGCGGCGACGGCTGGGACGAGCTGTCGCGCGCCCGCGAACTGGTCCGCGGCCAGCCGCCGTCCGCCGCGCACGCCGAGGTCCTCACGATGATCGCGAGCTGGATCATGGTGCACAAATCCGGCGCCGAGGGCATCGACATCGGGCGCCGCGCCGTCGAGTACGCCCGGCAGGCCGGCGCCCGCGACACCGAACTGCACGCCCGCGTCACCCTCGGCCTGCTCCAGGCCGACGGCGGTGACATCGACGGCGGCATCGCGGAGGTCGAGGAGGTACGGCGGCTGCTCAGCGGCGACCACGCGGTGCCCGGCGCCATCGCCCGCACCTACGGCAATCTGTCCTCCGTCCTGGAGGGCGCGGGCCGCTCCCGCGAGGCCGTCGCCGTCGCCCGCGAGGGCCAGCGGCTGATCGGCGCGCGCGTCTCGCTCGGCATCCGCTCGTGGCTGCTCACCAACGAGGGGGAGTCGCTGATCTCGCTCGGCCGGTACGCGGAGGCCGCCGTCGCCCTCGCCGAGGCGCTGCGGTACGCCGACGGCTCGTATCCGCGCGCGGGCATCGAGATGCACCACGGATTCCTCGCCCTGCTGCTCGGCGACACCGAGGCCGCCGTCCGCTACCAGGCCGCCGCCCGGGCCGGTCTCCTCCACGACACGCAGCCGCAGCACCTCATCCCGAGTCGCACCCTCGCGCTCCAACTGGCTTCGGCCCAGGGCCGGTTCGACGACGCGCGCCGCGAACTCCTCGGCGCGATCGACAGCGGCTTCGCCACCGGGACCACCCGCTTCGCCTGGCCCCTGCTCGCCGCGGGAGCCGCCGCCGAGGCCGACGGCGCCGCCGAACCGCGCGTCCTGGAACGTATCCGCGCCGCCGCCC
The DNA here is from genome assembly GCF_055558595.1 of Streptomyces sp. NPDC025721. Classification (NCBI taxonomy): domain Bacteria; kingdom Bacillati; phylum Actinomycetota; class Actinomycetes; order Kitasatosporales; family Streptomycetaceae; genus Streptomyces; species Streptomyces sp. NPDC025721. The sequence goes on from NZ_JBVHMF010000006.1 coordinate 95,079, forward strand.
GCGAGCTGTCCCGGCCGACGCCGCTCGCCGAGGCGTACGCCCTGGTGGTCGACGCCGAACTGGCCCGCGCCGAAGGCCGTACGGAGCCCGACCTGTGGGCCGCCGCCGCGCTCGCCTTCGCCCGCCAGGAACGGCCGTACGAACTGGCCGCCGTACGCCACCGGCACGCCGAGGCGCTGCTGGCCGCGGGACCCGAGGGCCGTGAGGAGGCCGGGTGCCTGCTCGCGCAGGCGTACGCGACGGCGGACGCCTTCGCCGCGCGCCCCCTGCGCGACCGGATCACCCGACTGGCCCAGCGCGGTCGCCTGCCCCTGGACAGCCCCGCGCCCCCCGCCGCGGACCCCGTCGAATCCCTCGGGCTCACCGCCCGTGAACGCGACGTGCTCCGCCTGGTCGCCGACGGCCTCACCAACCGTCAGGTCGCCGAAGTCCTGTTCATCTCACCCAAGACGGCGAGCGTCCACGTCTCCAACATCCTCGCCAAGCTCTCGCTGTCCACCCGCGGTGAGGCCGCCGCGCTGGCCCACCGGCTGAACCTCTTCGCCCCGGCGGCGTCCTGACGCCGCCCGCGCGGGTCAGCTCACCGTGAGGTGCAGAATGCGGTCGTCGCCCTTGGCGGGAGTGCCGCGGCCGTCGGTGTTGCTGGTCGTCAGGTACAAGGTGCCGTCGTCGGCGGCGACGACGGTGCGCAGGCGGCCGTAGGCGCCGGTGAAGAAGGACTGCGGGGCGGCGGCGTGGGCGCCGTCGAGGGGGATGCGCCACAGGCGGGCGCCGTGGAGGGCGGCCATCCAGATGGACCCGGCGGCGTAGGCGATCCCGCTGGGCGACGCCTGGTCGGTGTGCCACTGGACGACGGGGTCGACGTACCCCGCGCGGTGCGCGATGCCCTCGACGACCGGCCAGCCGTAGTTCTTGCCGGGCTCGATGAGATTCAGCTCGTCCCAGGTGTCCTGGCCGAACTCCGAGGCCCACAGGCGGCCCTTGTCGTCCCAGGCCAGGCCCTGCACATTGCGGTGGCCGTCGGAGTAGTCGAGGGAGCCGGGCGTGGGGTTGTCCTTGGGCGGCTGCCCGTCGGGCGTCATCCGCAGGATCTTCCCGGCGAGCGAGGACTTGTCCTGCGCGAGCCCGCGCTGGTTGGTCTCGCCGGTCCCGGCGTACAGCATCTTGTCGGGGCCGAAGGCGATCCGCCCGCCGTTGTGGATGGTGCCGCTGGGGATGCCCCGCAGGATCGTGTCGGGGGCGCCGAGCTGCTGGCCCTCGGCGTGCGAGGTGTCGTACAGCATCCGGACGATGCGGTTGTCCGACGCGGTCGTGAAGTACGCGTAGACCAGCCGGTCGGAGCCGAAGTCGGGGGAGACCGCGAGGCCGAGCAGCCCGCCCTCGCCGCCCGCCTGGACGCCGGGCACGGTGCCGACCGCGCTGGTGGTCTTCTTGACCGGGTCCACGCGGACGATCCGGCCGGTGTCGCGGGAGCCGACCAGCATCGTGCCGTCCGGCAGCGTCGCGACGCCCCACGGGGTGTCGAGCCCGGAGGCGACGGTGCCGGTCACCTTCGCGGTGCCCTTGGCGGGCGCGGCGGACTCCGACGGGCTGGCGGGCGGCGCGGTGGTCCCGGCCGTGCCGCCGCTCGGGGAGGGCGCGGACGGCGAGGCGCCACTGCCCGACGGCCGGGGAGTGACGAGATTCGGGCCGTCCGACGAGCAGCCGCCGAGGACGAGTACGGCCACGGCGGCCACAGTCCCGGCCGCCGTCCGGCGGACCGGCCCGCGGCGCACTGCGCTCCAAGACCTCACGGCGCTCACTCCCTCGTTTCGCCCCAGCACATCACACGCGAGCGGCGTCCCGCCCGCCGATCACCCGTACCCGCCGGGGCCGCACGGCAGACCCGCGTCAGTCCCACGAGCCGCGCGCGGCGGGCAGCTCCGCGATCTCCGACAGGTCCTCCGAGGTCAGCCGCAGCCGCGCGGCCCCGGCGTTCTCGGCCGTCCAGCGGGCCGACTTGGCGCCGGGGACCGGCACGACGTGCGGCCCCTGGGCGAGGACCCAGGCCAGGGCGACCTGGGCGGCGGTCGCGTCGTGCCGCTGGGCCACCCGGCGCAGTCCGGCCACCACGGGCTGGTTGGCGGCCATCATCTCGGCGGTGAAGCGCGGATGCCGGGCGCGCAGGTCGTCCGGCTCGAAACCGCCGCCGGGCGTCAGCGTGCCGGTGAGGAAGCCGTTGCCCAGCGGCATCGCGGCCATGAAGCCGATCCCGCGCGCCGCGCACCACGGCAGCAGCGACTCCAGGGCCTCGGCAGCCCACACCGACAGCTCGGCCTGCACACAGCTGACCGGGAAGACCTGCTGGGCGCGTACGAGGTGCCGGATCGTCTCGTCGTGCAGGTGCGCGCCGGTACGGCGGTTGCCGCGCGCGCCGACCGCGCACAGGCCGAGCGCCCGCACCTTGCCCGCCGCGACCAGTTCCGCCATCGCGCCCCAGGTCTCCTCGATGGGCACCTCGGCGTCCACGCGGTGGAGCTGGTAGAGGTCGATGACGTCGGTCTGGAGGCGGCGCAGCGACGCGTCGCAGGCGCGTTTGACGTACCCGGGGCGGCCGTTGGCGACGATGTGCTGCTCGCCGACGAGCAGCCCGCACTTGGTGGAGACGAACGCGTCGCGCCGCCGCTCCCTCAACACCCGCCCCAGCAGCAGCTCGTTGGTGAACGGGCCGTACATGTCGGCGGTGTCCAGCAGCGTCGAACCCGTGTCGAGCGCGGTGTGCACGGCCCGCAGCGACGTCTCGCCGTCCTGGCGCGAGGTGCTGTACGCCCAGCTCATCGGCATGCATCCCAGGCCCACGGCGCCCACTTCGAGAGCTGCTGCACCGATTGTCCTGCGCTCCACCCGACCGTCCTCCCTCAAAGGGCCGTTCGTGATCCGCCGGACCGATCCCAGCCGCCGCCCCACTGTGTCATAGCCTCCTGACCATGAACGACATGACCCGAGACCGCCGTCCCCAGGTGTGGCTCTCCGTGCCGCCCGAGGGCGTGGACGGACTGCCGGACGCCTTCGAGTACGTCTTCTGGGACGGTGACGGCGACTTCCCCGCCGACCCGGCGGACGCCGCCTTCTACGTCGTCCCCTACATGAAGGGCGCGACCGCGGGAGCGCTGCCGCTGCCGCGGATGACCGGGGTGCGCGCCGTGCAGACGCTCAGCGCCGGAGTGGACCACATCCTGCCGCACCTGGAGCGACTGCCGCCCGGCGTGAGCCTGTGCAACGCGCGCGGGGTGCACGAGGCGAGCACCGCGGAACTCGCCCTCGCGCTCGTCCTCGCCTCGCTGCGCGGCATCCCGCGCTTCGTGCGCGGCCAGGACGCCGAGGAGTGGCACGGCGGTTTCTACCCGGCGCTCGCCGACCGCGAGGTGCTGATCGTCGGGTACGGCTCGATCGGCGCGGCCGTCGAGGAGCGGCTGATCCCGTTCGAGTGCGAGGTGGTGCGGGTGGCGCGCGGCGCCAGGAACGCGCCGCGCGGACCGGTGCACGCCCTCTCCGAGCTGCCGCGCCTCCTTCCGTCCGCCGACGTGGTGGTGCTCACCACTCCGCTGACCGAGCAGACCCGCGGTCTGGCCGGCGCGGAGTTCCTGGCCCGGATGAAGGACGGCGCGCTGCTGGTGAACATGGCGCGCGGCCCGGTCGTCGACACCGAGGCGCTGCTCGCCGAGACCGGGGCGGGGCGGCTGACCGCGGCGCTCGACGTCACCGACCCCGAACCGCTGCCCGCGGGGCACCCGTTGTGGCACGCGCCGGGCGTGCTGATCAGCCCGCACGTGGGCGGCAGCACCTCGGCCTTCATGCCGCGCGCCCAGCGGCTGATCCGCGAGCAGCTCGTACGCTTCGCGGCCGGTGAGCCGCTGGAGAACGTCGTCGCGACGAGCTGACCCGGCTGGCCGAGCGACCGGCCGACCGGCCGATGGGCGGACCGAGACGTCCCGCGCACGGCCGTCGGGGCGCGGCCGACGCGTATGCGTGAGGCGGGACGGGCACGCCTACAGCACGGGGGAGGACGGCCCTTCGGCACGCGGCGACCGCACGCGCGTCCGCCATCTTCCCTGTGGTTACGCTGAGTAGAGGAACTATGTCCCTGAGTGACGGATCTGGTGTATCGTCCCGATCGGGGGACTCACCGGGGCCGGGAGGGACGGCCACGGTGATGTGAACGACGAGCAAGTGAAGGGGGGCGACGGGCGATGCACGGCCGATGGATTCACTCCGGTCACTCCAGCGCGCGGGCCCAGAGCGCCGTACTGAGCAGCACACCGCGGCCGTTCGGCCCGCGCCGACGACACCGGACCGCACGGTGAGCTCCACCGGGGCGGTGCTCGCCCGCCCTTCGGCGCGCGGCGGCCGGGCGGGCCTGCTGCCCCAACTCCTGGTCGCGGTCCTGTGCGGCGGCTACACCACCGGCGCCGTGCTCGGCTGGGGCTCCAGCGAAGTCGCCCTGGTCATGGGCGACTTCGGACTCTCCGCCGCCGCGGCCACCGCCACCGTCTCCTCGCTGGTCTACGCGCGCAAGGTCTGCGGCCAACACCGCCCCGCCTGGCTGCTGTTCGCGGTCTCCTCCGCGATGGTCGCGCTCGGCAACGGCATCTGGGGCTGGTACGAGGTGGTGCTGCGCCGCCCGGTGCCGCAGACCTCCGCCGCCGACTTCTGCTTCCTGATGTTCGCGCCGCCCGCCATCATCGGTCTGCTCGTCCTGGCCAAACGCCCGGTCACCAGAGCCGGTTGGGTCTGCCTGGCGCTGGACGCGTCGCTGATCGGCGGCTCGCTGCTCACCTTGTCGTGGAGCCTGGCGCTCGCCCACACCGCGGCCTGGGACGGCCCGAGCACCGCCCGCATGGCGCTCTCGCTGGCCTACCCGCTGCTGGACATCGTCCTGGTCAGCATGGTGCTCGCCCTGCACTTCCGGCGCTCGGCCGCCAACCGCGCCGCGGTCAACACCGCCATCGCCGCGCTCGCCATGACCGTGCTGTGCGACGCCCTGTTCACCTCGCCGATCCTGCGCGAGCACTACCGCTCGGGCCAGATCCTCGACGCGGGCTGGTTCGCGGGCAGCATGCTGCTGGCGTACGCGCCGTGGACCGGCACCCGCACCGACCCGGTGCGGCGCACCGCCACCGCGACCCGCAAGGTCACCGGCTCGCTCGCCGCCCTCACGCCGTATCTGGCCGCCGCCGTCTGCACCCTCGGCATCCTCTACAACGTGATCACCGGCCAGAAGTGCGACCGCGTCGTCCTCTTCACCGGCTGCACCGTCGTCCTCGCCCTCGTCGTACGCCAGGGCATCATGCTGCTCGACAACATCTCGCTCACCCAGGAACTGGCCCAGAAGGAGAACCACTTCCGCTCCCTGGTCCAGGGGTCGAGCGACGTCATCATGATCGCCGCGCCCACCGGAGTGCTGCGCTACGTCAGCCCCGCCGCGCAGGGCGTCTACGGCCGCGACCCGGAGGAACTGGTCGGCACCGAACTGGCCGCGCACATCCACCCCGACGACCTGGGACGCGTCGTCCACGAGGTCCGCAGATTCCTCGCCGCGCCGCCCGGTGACGAACCCGCGACCCGGATCGAGTGCCGCATCCGCTCCGGCCACACCCGCAACCAGGACGGCTCGATGGCCGACGACTGCTGGCTCAGCGTCGAGTCCAGCGTCAACCGCTACCAGGGCGGCCTGATCTTCAACAGCCGGGACGTCACCGAACGCGTCAGGCTCCAGGCCCAGTTGCAGCACAACGCCTCGCACGATCCGCTCACCGACCTGCCCAACCGCGCGCTGTTCACCGAGCGCGTCACCCGCGCCCTGAGCGGCCGGAGGGCCGGTGACGCCCACGCCGCCCTGCTCTACGTCGACCTCGACGGCTTCAAGGCCGTCAACGACACGGTCGGCCACCAGGCGGGCGACGAACTGCTGGTCCAGGCCGCCCGGCGGATACGGGACGCGCTGCGCTCCGGCGACACCGCGGCCCGGCTCGGCGGCGACGAGTTCGCCGCCCTGGTCTGCGGCGCCAGCGCCGACCCGCGTGAGCGCGAGTTCCAGATCCTCGACATCGCGGAGCGCCTGCGGTCGGTGCTCTGCGAGCCGTACCGCGTGGAGGGCGGCGAGGTACGGGTCGCCGCCAGCATCGGCATCGCCTTCGCCGAACCCGGCGCCACCCCCGGCGAGCTGATGCGCAACGCGGACCTGGCGATGTACCGCGCCAAGCAGGCGGGCAAGGGCCGCGTCGAGGTCTACGCACCGCAGATGCAGGCCGACGTCGTCCGCCGCACCGAACTGGCCGGCCGGCTCCGCAAGGCGCTGCACGACGGCGAGTTCACCCTGCTCCACCAGCCCGTGGTGGAACTGGACAGCGGCCGGGTCACCTCCGTCGAGGCGCAGGCCCGCTGGCGGTCCGCGCAGGGCATCCTCTTCACCCCCGCCGAATTCCTGCGCGCCACCGAGGACACCGACCGTTCCTTAGAACTGGGGCGGTGGCTGCTGGAACAGGCGGTGGAGCAGGCGGCGCTGCGGTACGGGGCCGGTCACACCGTCCCCGTCGCCGTCCGGCTCCCCGCCCACCGCCTGCTCCACCGCGACCTCCCCGTGTCCGGCATCGAGACCATGCTCACCCGGCACGGACTGCCCCCCGGCGGCCTCGTCCTGGAGCTGGCGGGCGGCGACCCCCGGATCGCCCTGGACGACCTGGAACGGCGGCTGTCGGCGCTGCGCAGGATGGGCGTACGGATCGCGCTCGGCGGCTTCGGCGGCGGCTATGCCTCGCTCATCGCGCTGCGCAGACTCCCCGTCGACCTCGTCAAGCTCGACCGCTGCTTCGTGGAGGGCGTCGTGGAGTCGGCCCGGCTGCACAAGATCACCCGCGGTCTGCTGCGGATCGCCCACGACCTGGGCGTGGGCAGCGTCGCCGACGGCGTGGACCGCCCCGAGCAGCTGCACGTCCTGCGCGACATGGGCTGTACGCACGGCCAGGGCATGGCCTTCTCGGGGCCGCTGGACGAGCACCGGCTGCGCGGCTCGCTGACCCGCGGCGGCTATCCCGTACCGCGGGAAACACCCCGTGAACAGGTCACATCGAACGGACTTCCGCTGCCCTCGCGTCGCTCAAATACTGAGACGCGTGTCCCACCGGCTTGACACCCGCCGGGGTCCGGGAGGAAGGTCAAGGCCATGCGCACCCGAATTCTCGTACTTGGAAAGCGCGTCGGCTGACCGAGGCCGTACAGCCTCGCACACGCACCGACGCGCTCCCCTCGCTTGCCTCACGGCACGAGGGGTTTTTTGTTGTCCGGCCCCCGTCGGACACCCCCACAAAACCCTCATCACCCCCATCTTCGAGAGAAGAGAACGCAGATGACCGAGCAGGCCAACGGGTCCCACCATCCGCAGCCGCGGACCCGCAGCGCGGCTCCCGCCGCAGCAGCCACCCCCGAGCGCATGACGGGCGCGCAGTCGCTCATCCGCTCCCTCGAGGCCGTTGGCGCCGACACGGTATTCGGCATTCCCGGGGGCGCGATCCTGCCCGCGTACGACCCGCTCATGGACTCCGCGAAGGTCCGGCACATCCTGGTCAGGCACGAGCAGGGCGCCGGTCACGCCGCCACCGGCTACGCGCAGGCCACCGGCAAGGTCGGCGTGTGCATGGCCACCTCGGGCCCCGGCGCGACCAACCTCGTGACGCCGATCGCCGACGCCCACATGGACTCGGTGCCGATCGTCGCCATCACCGGGCAGGTCGCCGCCAAGGCCATCGGGACCGACGCCTTCCAGGAGGCGGACATCTGCGGCATCACCATGCCGATCACCAAGCACAACTTCCTGGTCACCGACGCGGCCGACATCCCGCGCACCATCGCCGAGGCGTTCCACATCGCCTCCACCGGCCGCCCCGGCCCGGTCCTGGTCGACATCGCCAAGGACGCGATGCAGAACGAGACGACGTTCTCCTGGCCGCCGCAGCAGGACCTGCCCGGCTACCGCCCGGTGACCAAGCCGCACGCCAAGCAGATCCGCGAGGCCGCCCGGCTGATCAACGAGGCCAAGCGCCCCGTGCTCTACGTCGGCGGCGGCGTCATGAAGGCCCGCGCCACCGGCGAGCTGCGCATCCTCGCGGAACTGACCGGCGCGCCCGTCACCACCACCTTGATGGCGCTCGGCTCCTTCCCCGACAGCCACCCGCAGCACGTCGGCATGCCCGGCATGCACGGCGACGTCGCCGCGGTCACCGCGCTCCAGAAGGCCGACCTGATCGTCGCCCTCGGCGCCCGCTTCGACGACCGCGTCACCGGCCGCCTCGACACCTTCGCGCCGTACGCCAAGGTCGTGCACGCCGACATCGACCCGGCCGAGATCTCCAAGAACCGCGTCGCGGACGTCCCGATCGTCGGTGACGCCCGCGAGGTGCTCGCCGATCTGATCGTCGCCGTCCAGGCCGACCACGAGGCCGGTCACAAGGGCGACTACACCGGCTGGTGGGAGCACCTGAACTTCTGGCGCAACACCTACCCGCTCGGCTACGACCTGCCCTCCGACGGCAGCCTGTCCCCGCAGCAGGTCATCGAGCGGATCGGCCAACTCGCCCCGGAGGGCACGCTGTTCGCCGCGGGCGTCGGCCAGCACCAGATGTGGGCCGCCCAGTTCATCAAGTACGAGAAGCCCTCCACCTGGTTCAACTCCGGCGGCGCGGGCACCATGGGCTACGCGGTCCCGGCCGCCATGGGCGCCAAGGCCGGCCGCCCCGACGCCACCGTCTGGGCGATCGACGGCGACGGCTGCTTCCAGATGACCAACCAGGAACTGGTCACCTGCGCGCTCAACAACATCCCGATCAAGATCGCGATCATCAACAACGGCGCGCTGGGCATGGTCCGCCAGTGGCAGAACCTCTTCTACGGCGAGCGGTTCTCCAACACCGTGCTGCACTCCGGCGCCGAGAACGTCCCCGGCTCCACGCAGGGCGTCGGCTCCATCCAGAACCGCGGCACCCGCGTCCCGGACTTCGTGAAGCTGTCCGAGGCGATGGGCTGCGTGGGCTTGCGCTGCGAGACCCCCGAGGAGCTGGACGCGGTCATCGCCAAGGCCAACTCCATCAACGACCGCCCCGTCGTCGTGGACTTCATCGTCCACGAGGACGCGATGGTGTGGCCGATGGTCGCCGCAGGCACCTCCAACGACGAGATCATGGCCGCCCGCGACGTCCGCCCGGACTTCAGCGACGAGCTGGACGACTGAAGCGACCGCGGACACGTGAGAGAAGGAATCCCGACCATGTCCAAGCACACCCTCTCCGTCCTGGTGGAGAACAAGCCCGGTGTCCTCGCCCGGATCACGGCGCTGTTCTCCCGGCGCGGCTTCAACATCGACTCCCTCGCGGTCGGCACCACCGAGCACCCCGAGATCTCCCGCATCACCATCGTGGTCAACGTGCTGGACGAACTGCCGTTGGAGCAGGTCACCAAGCAGCTCAACAAGCTCGTCAACGTGCTGAAGATCGTCGAACTCGACCCCGCGTCGGCGGTTCAGCGCGAACTCGTTCTGGTGAAGGTGCGGGCCGACAACGACTCGCGCTCCCAGATCGTGGAGATCGTCCAGCTCTTCCGCGCCAAGACCGTGGACGTCTCCCCGGAGGCCGTCACCATCGAGGCCACCGGCGGCGCCGACAAGCTGGAGGCCATGCTCAAGATGCTGGAGCCCTTCGGCATCAAGGAACTCGTCCAGTCCGGCACCATCGCCGTCGGCCGGGGCGCCCGTTCCATCACCGACCGCAGCCTGCGCGCGCTGGACCGCTCCGCGTAGCACCGCGGCGTCACGTAACGCCTCCTCGCCCGAATCCGTATGGCGAGACCCCGCAACCCCCGTGTCCCCACCCGTCGTACGGTGGGCCGTACAACCCGATCCAAGGAGAGACCCGAAGTGGCCGAGCTGTTCTACGACGACGACGCCGACCTGTCCATCATCCAGGGCCGCAAGGTCGCGGTCATCGGATACGGCAGCCAGGGCCACGCCCACGCGCTGTCGCTGCGTGACTCGGGCGTCGACGTGCGCGTCGGTCTGCACGAGGGCTCCAAGTCCAAGACCGTGGCCGAGGAGCAGGGCCTGCGCGTGGTGTCGGTGGCCGAGGCCGCCGCCGAGGCCGACGTGATCATGATCCTGGTCCCGGACCCGATCCAGGCCAAGGTCTACGAGGAGTCCATCAAGGACAACCTGAAGGACGGCGACGCCCTCTTCTTCGGCCACGGCCTCAACATCCGGTTCGGCTTCATCAAGCCGCCGGCCGGTGTCGACGTGTGCATGGTCGCCCCCAAGGGCCCCGGCCACCTGGTCCGCCGTCAGTACGAGGAAGGCCGCGGCGTGCCCTGCATCGCCGCCGTCGAGCAGGACGCCACCGGCAAGGGCTTCCCGCTGGCCCTGTCGTACGCCAAGGGCATCGGCGGCACCCGCGCCGGCGTCATCAAGACCACCTTCACCGAGGAGACCGAGACCGACCTCTTCGGTGAGCAGGCGGTCCTGTGCGGCGGCACCTCCGCACTGGTCAAGGCCGGCTTCGAGACCCTGGTCGAGGCGGGCTACCAGCCGGAGATCGCGTACTTCGAGTGCCTCCACGAGCTGAAGCTGATCGTGGACCTCATGTACGAGGGCGGCCTGGAGAAGATGCGCTGGTCGGTCTCCGAGACCGCCGAGTGGGGCGACTACGTCTCCGGCCCGCGGATCATCAACGAGAACACCAAGGCCGAGATGAAGAAGATCCTCGGCGAGATCCAGGACGGCACCTTCGCCAACAACTGGATCGCCGAGTACAACGCCGGTCTGCCGAAGTACAACGAGTACAAGAAGGCCGACGAGGACCACCTGCTGGAGACGACCGGCCGCAAGCTGCGCAAGCTGATGAGCTGGGTCGACGAAGAGGCGTAACACCCCTCACGCGGTCTCGGGGGCTCTCGGCCGCCGGGCGGGCCAAGGGGTCTGTCCGGCGGGTGAGAAGCCCCTTGGCCGTGGCGTACAACCACCTTCGGGTGATCCTTACACCAAGGCGTAGGGTGCCCGTCAACGCGCCGATACACTGCCTTAACAAGCGCGTCAGGCTCACAGCGTCGTGCGTCTTCCACGCGGCATGCCATCCCCTCCCTCCCTGGAGCGACCGCGGGACCGGCCGCCCACGAAGGACAAGTGAGGACCACGTGAGCCAGAAGCCTGTCGTACTCATCGCAGAAGAGCTGTCGCCCGCCACGGTGGACGCGCTCGGCCCGGACTTCGAGATCCGGCACTGCAACGGGGCGGACCGAGCCGACCTGCTGTCCGCGATCACCGATGTCGACGCCATCTTGATCCGCAGCGCCACCAAGGTCGACGCGGAAGCCGTAGCCGCCGCGAGCAAACTCCGGGTCGTCGCCCGCGCGGGCGTCGGCCTCGACAACGTCGACGTCTCCGCCGCCACCAAGGCCGGCGTCATGGTCGTCAATGCGCCGACCTCCAACATCGTGACCGCCGCCGAGCTGGCCTGCGGTCTGATCATCGCCACCGCGCGCAACATCGCCCCGGCCAACGCCGCGCTCAAGAACGGCGAGTGGAAGCGGAACAAGTACACGGGCGTCGAGCTGAGCGAGAAGACCCTCGGCGTCGTCGGCCTCGGCCGGATCGGCGTGCTGGTCGCCCAGCGGATGTCCGCCTTCGGGATGAACATCGTCGCGTACGACCCCTATGTGCAGCCCGCGCGCGCCGCGCAGATGGGCGTCAAGCTGCTCACGCTGGACGAGCTGCTCGAAGCCGCGGACTTCATCACCGTGCACCTGCCCAAGACGCCCGAGACGCTCGGCCTGATCGGTGACGAGGCGCTGCACAAGGTCAAGCCGTCGGTCCGGATCGTGAACGCCGCGCGCGGCGGGATCGTGGACGAGGAGGCGCTGGCCTCGGCGCTCAAGGAGGGCCGGGTCGCGGGCGCGGGTCTGGACGTATACAGCAAGGAGCCGTGCACCGACTCCCCGCTGTTCCAGTTCGACAACGTGGTGGCCACCCCGCACCTGGGCGCCTCCACCGACGAGGCGCAGGAGAAGGCGGGCATCGCCGTCGCCCGCTCGGTGCGCCTCGCGCTCGCCGGTGAGCTGGTCCCGGACGCGGTCAACGTCCAGGGCGGCGTCATCGCCGAGGACGTCAAGCCCGCTCTGCCGCTCGCCGAGAAGCTCGGCCGGATCTTCACCGCGCTGGCCGGGGAGGTCGCGGCCCGCCTCGACGTCGAGGTCTCCGGCGAGATCACCCAGCACGACGTGAAGGTGCTGGAACTCAGCGCGCTCAAGGGCGTGTTCGAGGACGTCGTCGCCGAGACGGTCTCCTACGTCAACGCGCCGCTGTTCGCGCAGGAGCGCGGGGTCGAGGTCCGCCTCACCACCAGCTCCGAGTCGCCCAACCACCGCAATCTGGTGACGGTGCGCGGCACGCTCGCCGACGGCACCGAGGTCTCGGTCTCCGGCACGCTGGCCGGGCCGAAGAACATCCAGAAGATCGTCGCGGTCGGCGACGTCGACACCGACCTGGTGCTCGCCGACCACATGGCCTTCCTGCGCTACACCGACCGCCCCGGCGTGGTCGGCACCCTCGGCCGCATCCTCGGCGAGGTCGGCGTCAACATCGCCGGTATGCAGGTCGCCCGCGCCGCCGCAGGCGGCGACGCGCTGGTCGCCCTCACCGTCGACTCCACGATCCCGGCCGGTGTCCTCAGCGACATCGCGGCGGAGATCGGCGCGACGTCCGCCCGCGCGGTGAACCTGACGGACTGACGGTCCGCACGCGTACGACGGCGCCGCCTCCCACCGGGTGTGGGGGGCGGCACCGCCGTATGTCCCGGCCGCCCTACAGCCGCGCCGCCTTCAGGGCCATGTGGAGCAGCAGCCGCGACTCGCCGTCGGCCAGGTCGAGGCCGGTCAACTGCTCGATGCGCGAGAGCCGGTAGTAGAGAGTCTGGCGGTGGATGGCCAGCGCGGTGGCGGTGCGGCCGGCCTGCCCGGCGTTGTCGAGGAACGCCTCGGCGGTGTGGGCCAGTTCGCGGTGCGCGGGGGAGAGCAAGGGGGCGATCACCGGGTCCGGCGGGACGTCCGCCGGGAGCGCGGTCAGTAAACGGTAGGGGCCGATGCCCGACCACTTCGCGATCGGCCCGTGCAGCGGCTGCGCGAGCGCGGCGCGCGCCGCGTCCCCCGCCTCCCGCCACGCCTCCGGCAGCTCCGCGAGCGACTTGCGCCCGTCGCTGACCCCGGCCACCGCGCCCTCCGAGGCCACCTCCCCGAGCACCCGCGCCGCCGCCGACCTGGCCGTGGCCAGCAGTTGTACGGTGCGCAGCCGCACCAGCAGCGCGACGCAGTCGCCGCGCGGGCCCGGCACGAAACAGAGCGCGGCGGCCGACGGGATCGTCCGCGGCCCCGGCAGGTCGTCCTCGCCGCCGGACGGCGGCCGGATGCAGACCAGCGCGTGCGGCTCGTCGGCGTCCGGGCCGAGCGCCGTCCGCAGCGCGTCCTCCGCGTTGTCGCGGGCGGCGCGGGTGCGGGCGGTCAGCAGGTCGCGCAGCGCCCGGCCGGTGCCCGCGCCCTCGCGGGCCGTCACCGCGAGCCGGTCGCCGATCCTGGCGGCCACCGCCATCGCCGCGTCGAGCTGGGTGGCGGTGTGCTCGGCCTCGTCCAGCAGCCAGACGTAGCCGTGCACCACGCCGCCGTGCCGCACGGGCAGGCAGAGTCTGCCGCGGAAGACGCCCGCCGAGGGCGCGGCCGGAATCCGTACCGGCCCGGTGGCGCGGGTGATGCCGAACTGCTCGAACCAGGCGCGGACCTCGGTGGTGGAGCCGCGCGTGAGGATCGACCGGGTACGCACCGGGTCCGTCGCGCCGTCGTCACCGTCGTGCACGCCGAAGGCGATCAGCCGGAAGTCCCGGTCCTCCAAGGTCGCGGGCGCCCCCAGCAGCGCCGACACCTCGTCGACCAGCTCCTGGAGATCGCCGCCGAAGCCACTGAAACCGCCGCTGCCGCCGTAGTCACTACGCACTCGTCCATTCTCCCTCATACATCTGTATGAGGGACCACACCCTGATGCGTGACAGGTGTCGCTGGTCCAACGGGTAGGCGAATCCTAGATTCGGGGCGACGGCCGGGGACGGCCGTTCCCCCGTACCGCCCTCGTCCCGGAGGAGCCACCGTGCTCGGTCCCGTGTTGCTCGCCGCCTCGCGCAGCGACCGTATGCGCCGCGTCGTCGCCGCCGCACCCGTCACCCGTCCCGTGGTGAACCGCTTCATCGCGGGCGACGAACTGCGCCCCGCGATGGACACCGTGCGGTCGCTGACCGCCTCCGGCCTCGACGTCACCCTCGACCACCTCGGTGAGGACGTCACCGACCGGGCCACCGCGCAGGCCACCAGGGACGCGTATCTGCGGCTGCTGGAAGCGCTGCGGAACGACGGCCTCGGCAGCCGCGCCGAGGTGTCGGTGAAGCTGTCCGCCTTCGGCCAGACGCTGCCCGACGGCGGCCACGACATCGCGCTGGCCAACGTACGGCGGGTCGCCGAACTGGCCGCCGAGGTCGGCACCACCGTCACCCTCGACATGGAGGACCACACCACCGTCGACTCGACGCTGGCGATACTCCACGAGCTGCGCCGCGAGCACCCCGGCACCGGCGCCGTCCTCCAGTCGTATCTCTTCCGCACCGAGGACGACGCCCGCGCGCTGGCGGTCGCGGGCTCGCGCGTACGGCTGGTCAAGGGCGCGTACAAGGAGCCCGCCGAGGTCGCCTTCCAGGCCAAGGCCGACGTGGACAAGGCGTACGTCAGGGCGCTGCGCATCCTCTTCGCGGGCGACGGCTACCCGATGGTCGGCTCGCACGACCCGCGCATGATCGCCATCGCTCAGGACCTGGCGGCGCGCAACCACCGGCCGGCCGGGTCGTACGAGTTCCAGATGCTGTACGGCATCCGGGCCGCGGAGCAGCGGCGGCTCGCGGATGAAGGCGAACGTATGCGCATCTATGTGCCGTACGGCGCAGACTGGTACGGATACTTCATGCGCCGCCTCGCGGAGCGCCCGGCGAACCTCGCCTTCTTCCTCCGCTCCTTCCTCCCCGCCCGCTGATCCGGCCCGCCGGTCCCGGGCCCCTGATCCGCCCGTCGACTCCCGCCCGCTGATCCCCCTTTCTTCACCGAAGGAGAAACGCTTCATGGACGCCGTGACCCAGGTTCCCGCGCCGGTCAACGAGCCGGTGCACTCGTACGCGCCGGGCAGCCCGGAGCGCGCCCGTCTGGAGGCGAAGCTCAAGGAACTGGCGGGCAACCCCGTCGACCTGCCGATGTTCATCGGCGGCGAGCAGCGCATGGGCGGCGGCGAGCGCTCCGACGTCGTGCAGCCGCACAACCACGGCGCCGTGCTCGGCAGCTACGCCGAGGCCACCGCGCAGGACGCGCAGGACGCGGTCGACGCCGCGCTGGCCGCCGCCCCCGCCTGGCGCGCGATGGCCTTCGACGACCGCGCCGCGATCATCCTGCGCGCCGCGGAACTGCTCGCCGGACCCTGGCGCGAGACGATCGTGGCCTCCACGATGCTCGGCCAGGGCAAGACCGCCCAGCAGGCCGAGATCGACAGCCCCTGCGAACTAGTCGACTTCTGGCGGTTCAACGTCCACTTCGCGCGGCAGATCCTCGCCGAGCAGCCGGTCGCCAACGCCCCCGGCGTCTGGAACCGCCTCGACCACCGCCCGCTCGAAGGCTTCGTCTACGCGATCACGCCGTTCAACTTCACGGCCATCGCGGGCAATCTGCCCACCGCGCCCGCCCTGATGGGCAACGTCGTGGTGTGGAAGCCGTCGCCGACGCAGACCCACTCGGCCGTCCTGCTGATGAAGGTGCTGCGCGAGGCCGGGCTGCCCGACGGCGTCATCAACCTGGTGACCGGCAACGGCATCGCCGTCTCCGAGGTCGCCCTGACCCACCCGGACCTCGCCGGTATCCACTTCACCGGCTCCACCAAGACCTTCCAGCACCTGTGGCGCACGGTCGGGGAGCACATCGAGGGCTACAAGTCCTACCCCCGGATCGTCGGCGAGACCGGCGGCAAGGACTTCGTGGTCGCGCACCCGTCCGCCGACCCCGCGATCCTGAAGACCGCGCTGACCCGCGGCTCCTTCGAGTACCAGGGCCAGAAGTGCTCGGCCTCCTCCCGCGCCTACATCCCGCGCTCGATCTGGGACGGCGGCTTCAAGGAGGAGTTCGCCGCCGAGGTCGACGGCATCACCATGGGCGACGTCACCGACCTGTCCAACTTCCTCGGCGCCGTCATCGACGAGCGGTCCTTCGCCAAGAACAAGGCCGCCATCGACCGCGCCAAGGCCGACCCGACGATCGAGGTCGTCGCGGGCGGCACGTACGACGACTCGGTCGGGTACTTCATCCGCCCGACCGTCCTGGTCTCCACCGACCCGGCCAACGAGATCTTCCGCGAGGAGTACTTCGGCCCGGTGCTCGGTGTGTACGTCTACGAGGACGCCGACTTCGAGACGATGCTCGCGCAGATGGAGTCGGTCTCGGCGTACGGCCTGACCGGCTCGGTCATCGCGCAGGACCGGGCCGCGGTGGCCGACGTGATGGAGAAGCTGCGGTTCGCCGCGGGCAACTTCTACATCAACGACAAGTCGACCGGCGCCGTCGTCGGCCAGCAGCCGTTCGGCGGCGGCCGGGCGTCGGGCACCAACGACAAGGCGGGCGCCGCGCAGAATCTGCTGCGCTGGACGTCCACGCGCTCCATCAAGGAGACGCTGGTCCCGCCGACGGACTACCGCTACCCGCACCAGGGCTGACCACGCCCTGCCCTCAGCGGCCCCCGTCACCGGTCCCCATCCGGTGGCGGGGGCCTCCTCATGGGTGACGGTCGTCTCAGATAGTAGGAAGTCCGAGTAATTGTGGCGACAGGACGGCCACGCTGACCTAACTTTGTAAGGAGCCGAACGTCTCGCTCCATCGAGCGAGCGGCGGATGCGAGCAGCGCCCTTCGCGCGGGTCACCCCCGCGGCGCCCGCTCCCCGCCCCGTTCCGTGGCGACCGCCATCCATCTCCTCAAGTTTTCCCTGGAGTTGATCACCATGGACGAGACCGCCCGCCAGAACGCCCTCCGCGCCCTCCAGCGCAGCATGGACCGCCGCGACAACGGCGGCAGCACGGGCCACGAGGCCCGCTGACCGCACCCCGCACGAGCGGCGCGCGGCCCGCGGCCGGCCCCGTGGCCCGGCCTCATGAGACCGGCTCCCCACCACCGGTCTCACGGTTCCGGCCCTACCGCGCGCGCCGCGCCACCGTGAAGTGGTCGATCCGCGCACCCGTCTCCGCCAGCGCGGACACGGTCAGGGTCGACTCCCGCCCCGGCCGCGCGGGCTCGACGTCCACGGAGATGAACGAGTAGCCGGTGTAGCGGACCCGCGACCACTCGACGGTGTCGGCGACCTTGCCGCCGCCCTTCGCGGAGTGCCACGTCGTGACCGAGTCCACGTGGTGCTCCGCGCCCTCCACCGAGTCCGGCGCCGGGAAGTCGTACAGGCTGCGGCCCGCGCCGCCCGCGGTCACATAGACGACGCCGTCCGTCTCCGGCCGGGTCGTCGCACCGATCGCCACCTGCCGGGACACCTGCCCGCCGCGGATCGCGTCGGTGCGCTCGTACACGTGGTTGTGGCCGTTGATCACCAGGTCCACCCGGTGCTTCTCGAACAGCGGCACCCACTGCGCCTGCACACCGCCGTCCGAGGCGTGCGCGTTGGTGGTCGAGTACGCGCAGTGGTGGAAGAAGACCACCAGGAAGTCGATGCCGTGCTGCTTGCGGTACTGGCCGAGCGTCCGGTCCAGCCACGCGGTCTGTTTGCCGCCGGTGATCCCGTAGTTGGCCGGGATTTCGTACGAGACGTCGTTGGCGTCCAGCGCGATCACCGCGGTGTTGCCGTAGACGAAGGAGTACGAGCCCGGCTGGTTCTTCGGGTCGTGGCCGTTGCCGGGCAGCGCCCAGCGGGCCTCCTGGCCGCCGTAGCCGTTGGGCGAGTACCAGGCCTCCATGTCGTGGTTGCCGGTGGTCACCATCCACGGCACCCGCGCGGCCACCGACTCGGTCTGCGCGAGGAAGGAGTCCCAGGTGCGCGCGTCGTAGTCCGCGCCGTCCGCGGGCAGGCCCGCGCCGTCCGGGTCGGCGTAGCAGATGTCACCCGCGTGCAGGTGGAATGCCGGGTTGCGGGCCAGGATCAGCGAGTCGTTGGCCAGCGCGTGGTAGCTGACGCCCTGGTCGCCGAAGGCGGTGAAGGTGAAGCGCTCCCGCTTGCTCTGCGAGGGAGCGGTGGTGAAGGAACCCACGGTCGCGAAGGCGGCGGCGTCCGCCGGGTCGAAGCCCTCGTGGCCGACGCCGTAGTAGTAGGTGGTGTCGGGACGCAGCTTGTCCAGCGCCACGTGCAGGTAGAACTGGTCGACCGGCGGCAGCTTGCTGTTGAGGAGCTGCGGGGTGTGCAGCGCCCGCACCTCCGCCTCGATCTTGTGGCTGAGCGACCAGGGCTGGAGACCGACCCGCAGGAACGGCCTGCGGACCGCGAGCGGCACCTGCCAGGAGACCCGGAACTGGGTCTTCGGGTCGGGGCCGAAGGCGAGGTGGCGGCCGAACGGGGCGACCAGCGCGCCGTCGACGTGGTGCCCGGTGGCGGGCCGGCCGAGCAGCGTCGGGCCCGCGCCGGGGCTCGGGGTGCTCGCGGCGGCGACGCCGCTGAGGAGGCCGGAGGCGGCGATCGTGCCCGCGGCCGCGACACTGCCGCCGATGACCCGGCGGCGGGTCAGCTTGGCGCGCAGGTACTCGTGCTGCTCCGCCATGCTCATCCGACCGGCGAGCCTGGCGTCGATACCCATCTGTGGTGTGTCCATGACGCGCAATCTCCCAGCGCCGTCCTACCGTGGCCCGACTGGCGTCCGTCCGTGCGGTGAACGCGGCGTGGCGACCGGCTGACGCCCAGGATGCCGGATACCTCCGGTCGTCCGGCATGCGGACACGCCGTGTCAGGGGCTGGGACGCGGAGTAGGGTGCACGGCATGTCTCGCAGCATCAGCCTCGCAGTGATCCCCGGTGACGGAATCGGCCAGGAAGTCGTGACGGAGGGCCTCAAGGTCCTTGCCGCCGTGCTTCCGCAGGACGTCAAGCTGGAGACGGAGGAGTTCGACTTCGGCGCGAAGCGCTACCACGCCACCGGTCAGACGCTGACCGACGACGACCTCGGCCGGCTCAAGGCGCACGACGCGATCCTGCTGGGCGCGATCGGCGACCCGTCGGTGCCGTCGGGCGTGCTGGAGCGCGGCTTCCTGCTCAAGCTCCGCTTCGCCTTCGACCACCATGTGAACCTGCGGCCGAGCAAGCTGTTCCCCGGTGTCGCCTCGCCGCTCGCGGGCACCCCGGAGATCGACTTCGTCGTGGTCCGCGAGGGCACCGAGGGCCCGTACACCGGCAACGGCGGCTCGATCAGGACCGGCACCGAGCACGAGGTGGCCACCGAGGTCAGCCTGAACACCGCCTTCGGCATCGAGCGCGTGGTGCGCGACGCGTACGCCCGCGCCCAGGCCCGCCCCCGCAAGAAGCTCACGCTCGTGCACAAGAACAACGTGCTCGTGTACGCGGGCCACCTGTGGACCCGGATCTTCGAGCAGGTCGGCGCCGAGTTCCCCGAGGTCAGCACCGACTACCTGCACGTGGACGCGGCGACGATCTTCCTCGTCACGCAGCCCGAGCGGTTCGACGTGATCGTCACCGACAACCTCTTCGGCGACATCATCACCGACCTGGCCGCGGCCGTCTCCGGCGGCATCGGCGTGGCCGCCAGCGGCAACATCAACCCCAGCCGCGACTTCCCCTCGATGTTCGAGCCGGTGCACGGCTCCGCGCCCGACATCGCGGGCCAGTCCAAGGCCGACCCGACCGCCACCGTGCTCTCGGTCGCCCTGCTCCTGCGGCACCTCGGTTACGAGGCCGAGGCCGAGCGGATCGACGCCGCCGTCCAGGCCGACCTGTCCGAGCGCACCGGACAGCCCGCCCGCAGCACGGTCGCGATCGGCGACGCGCTGGCCGCCCGGGTATCCGCCTGACGCGGCGGTCCGACCTCGAGGCCAGGGGCTGCCCCGGCCCCACCTGTAGGTACCCGGCCCCACCGCTGCGATAATCGGCGGTGGGGCCGCGGTGCGACCGGATGCTCGGACGTCCTAGGACCTGTCCCGGTGTCCCCGCCGCCACGACGGCGAACGACAACGGCTGACCTGCGCTGACAGCACCTGCCAGCGCACGACGGCGAACGACGGCGAACGACAGCGAACACGGCGAAGGACACGGACATGACGACACCCACGATCGAGCTGAAGCCCTCCGCCCACCCGCTGGCCGCCGCCGAGCGCGAGGCGATCCTGGCCGACCCCGGCTTCGGCCGGTACTTCACCGACCACATGGTCACCATCAAGTGGACCGAGGGCCGCGGCTGGCACGACGCCCAGCTCGTGCCGTACGCCCCGCTCTCGATCGACCCGGCGAACATGACGCTGCACTACGCGCAGACGATCTTCGAGGGCCTGAAGGCGTACCGCCAGCCCGACGGCACCGTGGCCACCTTCAGGCCCGAGGCCAACGCGCGGCGCTTCCAGTCCTCCGCGCGCCGCCTGTCGATGCCCGAGCTGCCGGTCGAGACCTTCATCGAGGCGTGCGACGTGCTGGTCAGGCAGGAGAAGGCGTGGGTGCCGGACGCGGGCGAGGCGTCCCTGTACCTGCGGCCCTTCATGATCGCCACCGAGGTCGGCCTCGGGGTGCGCCCGGCCAACGAGTACCTCTTCCTGGTGATCGCCTCCCCGGCCGGTTCCTACTTCTCCGGCGGCGTCAAGCCGGTCTCGGTGTGGCTGTCCGAGGAGTACGTGCGCGCCGCGCCCGGCGGCACCGGCGCCGCGAAGGCGGGCGGCAACTACGCCGCCTCCCTCGTCGCCCAGGCCCAGGCCATCGAGCACGGCTGCGACCAGGTGGTCTGGCTCGACGCGATCGAGCGCCGCTGGATCGAGGAGATGGGCGGCATGAACCTGTACTTCGTGTACGGCAACCGCATCGTCACCCCCGAGCTGTCCGGCTCCCTCCTGCCGGGCATCACGCGCGACTCCCTCCTCACCATCGCCGCGGACCTCGGCTACGAGGTCGGCGAGGGCCGGATCTCCGTGGACGACTGGAAGCGGGACGCCGCCGACGGCACCCTCACCGAGGTCTTCGCGTGCGGCACCGCCGCCGTGATCACTCCGGTCGGGTCCGTCAAGTCCACCCGCGCGAGCTGGCCGGTGGCCGACGGCGCGCCCGGCGCGGTCACCATGCGCCTACGGGAGGCGCTTCTCGACATCCAGGGCGGCCGGGCCGCCGACCCGTACGGCTGGATGCACCCGCTGGGCGGCTGAGCGCGGGCGGGGGCGGCGCGTCGGACCGCGAGGCGCCGCCCAGCAGAGAAGCGACCGAATGGTGAGACCGGCGTCCCGAGCGGGCCGGTTTGTGGCACACTGCCAACGTGCACCCGTACGCCAACGTGATTATTGGCCGCAGGCACGCCGGTCCGCAGTGACTGATCCCCTGACCACAGGGGAGCGTCACCCGCCCAGACCCGCGTGCAGACCTCTCGCATCCGCGAGAGGTTTTTTCGTTTTCCGGCCCACCACCGCCGGGAGGCGGGGCGCGAGGGACGATGGGGGCAAGTGGAGCTGGATCCTCCCGATATCCGCATGTCCGGACGGGAACCCACTCACCCGACAGGAGTTACGACAGCCATGACCGCCGAACTGGACGACAGCTTCCACGTCTTCGACACCACGCTGCGCGACGGCGCCCAGCGCGAGGGAATCAACCTCACCGTCGCCGACAAGCTGACGATCGCCCGGCACCTGGACGACTTCGGAGTGGGGTTCATCGAGGGCGGCTGGCCCGGCGCCAATCCCCGCGACACCGAGTTCTTCGCCCGAGCCGCCACCGAACTGGACCTGAAACACGCGACGCTGGTGGCCTTCGGCGCCACCCGCCGCCCCAACGCGGTCGCCGCGCAGGACCCGCAGGTCAAGGCCCTGCTGGACTCCGGCGCCCCGGTGATCACCCTGGTCGCCAAGTCCCACGACCGGCATGTGGAACTGGCCCTGCGCACCACTCTCGAAGAGAACCTGGCGATGGTGACGGACACCGTCTCCCACCTCGTCGCCCAAGGGCGCCGCGTCTTCGTCGACTGCGAGCACTTCTTCGACGGCTACAAGGCCAACGCCGCCTACGCCACCGCCGTCGTACGGGCCGCGCACGAGGCGGGCGCGTCCGTCGTCGTCCTGTGCGACACCAACGGCGGGATGCTGCCCGCCCAGGTCCAGGCCGTCACCGGGCTGGTCCTGGCCGACACCGGCGCGCGCCTGGGCATCCACGCGCAGGACGACACCGGCTGCGCGGTCGCCAACACCCTGGCCGCCGTGGACGCGGGCGCCACCCACGTCCAGTGCACCGCCAACGGCTACGGCGAGCGCGTCGGCAACTCCAACCTCTTCCCGGTGGTCGCCGCGCTGGAGCTCAAGCACGGCCGCCGCGTCCTGCCGCCCGGCACGCTCGGCGAGATGACCCGCATCTCGCACGCCATCGCCGAGGTCGTCAACCTGCCGCCCTCCACCCACCAGCCCTACGTCGGCGTCTCCGCCTTCGCGCACAAGGCCGGTCTGCACGCCTCCGCGATCAAGGTCGACCCCGACCTCTACCAGCACATCGACCCCGAGCAGGTCGGCAACACCATGCGGATGCTGGTCTCCGACATGGCGGGCCGCGCCTCCATCGAGCTCAAGGGCAAGGAACTCGGCATCGACCTCGGCGGCGACCGCGAGCTGGTCGGCCGGGTCGTCGCGCGCGTCAAGGAACGGGAGCTGAAGGGCTACACCTACGAGGCCGCCGACGCGTCGTTCGCGCTGCTGCTGCGCGAGGAGCTGGAACGCGCTGAGAACGGCGGCCCGCGCCGCTTCTTCCGCACCGAGTCCTGGCGCGTCATCACCGAGGACCGCCCCGACGGCACCCACGCCAACGAGGCGACGGTGAAGATGTGGGCCAAGGGCGAGCGCATCGTCGCCACCGCCGAGGGCAACGGCCCGGTCAACGCCCTGGACCGCGCCCTGCTCGCGGCCCTCGGCCGGATCTACCCGCAGCTCGCCGCCTTCGCGCTGGTCGACTACAAGGTCCGTATCCTCGAAGGCCGTTCGGGCACCGACTCCACCACCCGCGTCCTGATCACCACCACGGACGGCGCCGCCGAGTGGTCCACGGTCGGCGTCGCGGACAACGTGATCGCCGCGTCCTGGGCGGCACTTGACGACGCTTACACGTACGGGCTGCTGCGCGCGGGCCTCGAACCCCAGGAGCAGTAGCGGGATTTGGCCCCCTGGGCGTCACCCCTCGCGGGCCGTTTACCGGCCTTTACCGGTCTTTGCCGGTCTTTGCCGTGCTCCGGGTCCCGGTCGTGTTCCCCGCGACCGGGACCGTTCATGTGCGGACACTGGCGGACGCGCGTAGAGCTCGGGCACACTCCTCCTGCGCCACCTGCACACCGGTCACCCGCACACCACCCACCCCAGCGGAAACAGCAGGAGGAATCGCATGACGCTACGTCTGCGCGCCCGATCCGTGCTCAGTGTCCTGACTCTCGTCCTCACCGCGGTGTTCGCCCCCGGCATCGGACTGGCCAGCTCCACCGACGCGTTCGCCGTCACCAAGCTCACCCACGCCCAGGCGACGAGCATGTTCAGCGGCGCGGGCATCACCTGGTCGTCCTCCGGCGGCTGCTCCAACCGCAACGTCTCGACGTGTACGTCCTTCGACCAGCTCAACCTCACCACCGCCCAGGGCGCCGTCACCCTCAAGCACGCCAGCGGCTGCGCCCTCAACATCACCGGCGGCACCGAGACCGG
This sequence comes from Streptomyces sp. NPDC025721, assembly GCF_055558595.1. Classification (NCBI taxonomy): domain Bacteria; kingdom Bacillati; phylum Actinomycetota; class Actinomycetes; order Kitasatosporales; family Streptomycetaceae; genus Streptomyces; species Streptomyces sp. NPDC025721. Next base: position 119,073 of record NZ_JBVHMF010000006.1, read on the forward strand.
CCACGCCAGCGGCACGTACTCCCACTGGAACGGCTACAAGCTCGACTTCGGCAAGAACACCTGCATCACCAACTACATCCACAGCGCCTTCACCTACATCGGTCTCCGCGGTGACGGCTACCCCCAGTACCAGGCTGCCTCCGGCAACATCTACGCCGACGAGGGCAGCCACTGGGACGCCCTCTTCTACACCTGCGGCGGCTGCTGACCCCCTCCGGGGCGCGGGGAACGTGCGCTGCCGCAGCGCAGGGCCTTGTTCTTGGGGGCGCGGGGAACCGCGCGACCAGCCCCCACCGGGCTGTCAGCCCGAAGACAACGGCATCTGCCCCGCTGGCGCCGGTCTTCAGAAGGCCGCGCCACCGTCGGTGGCTGAGCGCGCGGTTCCCCGCGCCCCTCAAAAGATCGGCGAACCGCCCCACAGCAGAGGAACCGCACGGGGCCGCGCCCCGGGAAGGATGAGTACGGATGCTCAGGCCCGCGCCGGAGGCGGACGGCTAGCGTCGGGTCAGGCGAAAGGAGCCCCCCGTGCTGTGGTTGGTGATGCTGCTCGGAGCGGCGACAGGTCTGCTCGGCACGCGGCGGCAGCGCCGCACGGCGGCCCGCATGGGCGACCGCCTCTTCCCCGGCCGACTGGCCGTCTACGGCGCGCGTTCCCGCTTCCCCGCGGCCGGCGGCGCCGAGGTGATGTTCCGGGTGACGGACGACCCGGACGCCGTCGTGCGGCTGAGGGTGGACCGGGCGGAGCCGGAAGAGGACGAGCTGCGCAAGGCGGTGGCGGACGCCCTGGACCGGGCGCGTACCTGGCGCGGCCTCGACGCGGCGTTCCGCGCAGGCGGTTACGAGGTGTACGCCCTCGGCAACGTCGTCGCCGAGCCCTGGATCGCGGCCGACCCCCGTAACGGAACGGTCGACGACCTCCTCACCCGTATCGCCGCGTGCCTGACCCGCTGGTCCGGCGCCACGCCCACGACCGTACTGATCGCCCACCCCGACCTGGTGGCGGGCCTGAAGGACCGCGACCCGAGCGCCCCGACGCTGCTGCGGGTGACCGCGAGACGGCGGCTCGCCGCCCTGTCCGGCCAACGCCCGTACTACCGCGCCTGGTTCGAATGGCGCGACGGCGTCCCCGTCCCCGGCTCGGGGCGCCTCGACCTCGTCCGCCCCTTCGACGACAGCCAGCGCTTCGCCGCCGCCGTGGAGGCGAGCGCCGCCGCGTGGCTGGCCGAGGCGGTCCCGGAGGCGACGGTGTGCTCCGCGACCGGCGTGTGGCGGCTGCTCCCGAACCGCGTCGACCGCGTCACCGGCTTCGTCCTCTACCGCGACGAGCCCGAGCCGGGCCCCGTCTACCTCGGCAAACACGCCCTGCGCGTGACGACGGACCTGGACGGCGCGCTGGTCGGCGACCCGACCGTCCTGCCCCACGTGCGGGAGGGCCGGGGCCGCCTGCACCTGCCCGCCCTGTGAGGAGCGCGCCCCCCTGCTCCGTCACGCGTCCCGTCCCCGCAGCAGCAGCCCGCCCCCGAGCAGGGCCGCCGCCGCCCACGCGGCCAGCACCCCGAGCCCCGCCCACGGCGGCAGCCGTCCCGGGCGGGGCCGTCCCGGGCGGGGCCGTCCTGGCAGGGGTGACGGAAAATGGGTCGAGCCCACGGCCCCCGATACGTAAGGTCACGCGGGTGACAGACACCCCCGAGACCATCGTCAGGGACGCGGTGGCGGCCGACGCCGCCGCCATCGCGCACGTCCACGTCACCTCGCGCGAGGTGACCATGCCGTACCTGCCGCCGCGCAAGCGGACGGATGCCCAAGTGGAGGCGTGGGTGCGGGACATCGTGCTGCCCGGCTCGGCGGTGTGGGTGGCCGAGCAGGGCGGCGCCGTCGTCGGCTACGCGTCCGTCGAGGACGGGGTCCTCGACGCCCTCTACCTCCTGGCGGAGGTGCGCCGCCAGGGCATCGGCAGCCGCCTCCTCGCCCGCGCCAAGGCGCACAGCCCCGCCGGCCTCACCCTCTTCGCCTTCCAGCGCAACACCGACGCCCGCGCCTTCTACGAGCACCACGGCTTCACGCTGGTCGACACCAACGACGGCTCCCGCAACATGGAGAAGGAGCCCGACCTCTCCATGCGCTGGCCGTAACTCCCATTCCGGGGGCGGCGGGTGTCAGACCCCGGCGCTAGCATGCGACGCATGGGCATGATCGAGAACTACGCACGTCTGACACCCGCCGAACTCGACCGCGCCGTCCGGGAACCGGACTGGACGCAGGAGTTCGTCTTCGACCTGATGTACGCCGAGTCGGAGGAGACCACGGGCGCGGGTCAGCCGCGCTGTCTCGACATCGACAAGGCGTGGGACGCCCTGGACTTCCTGTTCCGGCGGATCGAGTTCCCGCTCGACATCGTCCACGGCGGCCAGCCGATACCCGGCGCCGGCGACTGGGGCTACGGCCCGCCCCGTTACCTCACCCCCGACCAGGTCCGCACGGCCGCCGCCGCCCTGACCGCACTCCCCGCCGCCGCCCTCACCAAGGACCTCACCGAAGCCGAGGTCGAAGAGGGCGTCCTCTACCCGAGCGTCGAGGGCCAGGCCCTCGAAACGCTCGAATACGCGACCCAGCACTACGAGGCCCTCGTCCCCTTCTTCCAAGCGGCAGCCGCCGAAGGCGACGCGATAGCCCTCTGGCTCAGCTAGCCCCTCCCAGCGCCTCCCACCCCTCACGCACCGCCCTCCCCACAGCCTCCGGCGTAGCCGTGTCCTCGACGGACTCCATTCCCAACAGCCCGAGCGGAAACAGCAGTACGTCCACTCGCGGCACCTCCCCGCCCGCGTTCCACTCCCGCACCGCCTCGAGCGCCCGCGACACCCCGAAATACGCGGGGCTGACGTCGGCGTACTCCGGCCGCACCACCGGTCGCCCCTCGCCGTCCAGCATCGCCGGGCGAGTGGCGGGCACCACGACAAGACCCGGATAACCGTCCCCCCGCACGTTCCGCAAAATCTGCGCCCGCCCCGGCGTCGGCCTCCCCCCGTACCGCCCGTGCGCGAACACCCCGGCCACCATCACGGCATCAGCGCCCACATCCCGGGCCTCGGCCTCCCACAACTCCACCGGCAGACCATCCCCCAAATGCCGCCGCCACACCTCAAGAAGCCGTGCGTTGTCCGAAACGATGATGATGTCCACGTCGCGTTCCACTCAGAAGGGGTGCATCAGGGCAGGGGCATGAAGGGAAGGACGCGAACTCGTCCCGCGTGGGCCATCTCTTCCACGGACAGGGCCAGAGCGTCGATTCCGCCGCCCGCGTCCGCCAGGTGGTCGATCAGGCTCTCGGGGTTGATCGCGTCCTTGTGGATCACCGATCTGACCAGGGTATAAGGACCTTCTTCCTTGTACGCCTTGAACGCGGCCCGGGCATAAGCCGCCGCGCCCTCCATCGTCGTCGAGAAGTACTTGGTCTCGATGCCGAGGACGTTCTCGAACCGCCGCGTCTTGAGCAGCTGTGCCAGCTCCTTGGCCTGGACGGCACGGTAGATGAAGATCTCGCCCGGCTTGAGGGCGCGACCCAGTTCCGTACAGGGACTCAGGCCGAACGGGTCGATCTCGTCGTATGGATTCTCCACATACGTGTGGTGGTTGGGAGCCGGGACCAGGCCGAGGGGATCGGGGCTCTGGTAGCGGGCGGTGACCGGGTCGTAATACCGCAGATGGTTGTAGTGGAGTCCGGTCTCGGCGTCGGCGTACTGGCCGGGGAAGCGCAGCGGGCAGTCGGTCTGCCCGCCGACGGCTGGTTGCCGGTCCCATACCGTGCGCGTGCTCCGCCACGCCACATCGCCGTCGGAGCCGATGAGTTCGCTGGGGGCACCGATGAGATCGGTGACGATGGCGTAGAAGCGTTCGTCGATCTGGGCCAGCGGACGGTGTGTGCCAGGCGCGTACTCCCAGGTCGTGGCGGCCTGCCCCGTCACCTCTTCCGTCATGCGCGCGCCGTCCCAGACGAACACGGTCTCCGCGATGAGGCCGCTGTCGCCCCACTGCTGCTTGGCGATCCGGCGGCCCAGCGCGTCGTACAGATAGCGCCAGACGCTGCCGTCCGGCGTGGTGACGCCCGTCCCCCCGTGGTCCCCGTCAGCTCCGGGGCATTGTTTCACCTCGGTCATAAGTGACGTGTGGGAACTGCGGCGGGGTTCCCGATGACCGGAACAGGTGGTCGCGGCCTGCGGATCACTGCTCCAGCAGGGGAGGGGGCGGGGTGAGGTGGGCTTCGGTGCGGGCCAGGCGGTGGGTGGTGCGGCGGGTGGAGGGGAGGGTGGTGAGGAGAAGGAGGGCGGCGAGGGCCAGGTAGATGGCGGCGAGGTCCTTGGCGGTGGGGCCCCACAGGAGCACGGCGGCGCCCAGGGCGGCGAAGAGCGTGGCAACGACGAGCGCCAGACGGCGGGTGGTGCGGGCTGCCCGGCGTTGGCGGTGCAGGAGGAGGGTCATGGCGTGGCGGGCCGCGGGGTCGGAGGGGATGACCTCCTTGCGCATGAGGCGGGCGGCCACGGTGACCTGCCGGGGGGTGAGCCCGGTCTCTGAGGCGATGTGCCGCCGGCTTCTCAGGTCTCGCCACGCAAACACCAAGCCGCCGGCCATGCCGCCGACGAGCGGGACGGTGGGGGCGGGCAGCCAGAACAGGCACACGGCGACGTAGAGCACGGCGGGCGCGAGGCGGACCCATATGTTGTCGCGCCAGGGACGTTCGCGGTCCCAGTCCATGGAGGCGGGCCTATCCGTGTCCGGGCGCCCCGGCGGCAGGGCCGGGGCACACGGACAACAGGGTGCGGGTCAGGGCTTGATGACGACGGAGTGGACGATCTTGTCCGCGAAGGTCTGCTTCTTGGCGTCCCAGGCGGGCCACAGGAAGCCGAGGTAGCAGGGCAGAGCGTCCAGGATGTGCAGCAGGCGCCGGCCGAAGGCCAGACCGAAGCCGAGGACCTGGCCGTCCGCCTCGCGCAGCGTGCGGGTGCCCACGACCTTCTTGCCCGGCGTCTGCCCGGTCGTACCCTCCATGTAGGAGAAGTAGATCGAACCGGCCAGGGCGACGACCGCGCCCAGCAGGGCCCCGGCCGTGCCGCCGATGCCGAAGCGCAGGATCGCGTACGGGACACCGAGGATGAGCGCGTCGATGAGATACGAACCCGCCCGCGCCCCCCAGTTGGCCAACGGGGGCATTCCGGTCGGCTGTTGACCGTAGTTCGCGACGTCAGGCTGGCCGCTGCCGGGGTAGGACGGTATGGGTCCCTGCCCGTAAGGGCCGGGCTGGCCATAGGGGTTGGGCTGTTGCTGCCCCTGCGGGTTGTGCTCCCAGGGGCCGGACTGTCCGCCGTTGTCGCCGTCGTATGGAGGTGGCTGTCTGTCACTCATGCCGCCGAGTACACAGGGCCTACCGGCAGGAGACAACCCTCTACCTGCAACGATTGCGTACCACTCGCCCAGCCGGGGCCGGTCAGCCGATCGGTTCGACGTACGTGGCGAGGTTGGCGAGCGAGGAGGCGATGCCGGTTTCGTGGTCGGCCTGGTCGATACCGGGCGGTACGTCGGTGGCGGTGACGGCGACCTCGGTGGCGTCGGCGGCGTCGTCGGTGGGCGTGAGAGACCAGGTCATCGTCATGGTGCCCGCATACAAGGGGTCGTCCGCCTCGAAGACGGCCTGCTGGACGACGCGGCGGTGCGGGACCAATTGCGTGAAGGCGACCGTGACGACGTCCGTCGCGTCCGAGGACTTGCCCGGGCTGTCGGCCGCGTCGAGATACGTGAGCACCATACGGAAGCCGCCGCCGGGGCGGGGGTCCCAGTGCTCGATCCGGCCGCGCATACCGTCAGGCGGCAGCCAGGCTTCGAGGGAGTCGCGGTCGATGAGGGCGCCGTAGATGGTCGCCGGTGGTGCCGCGATCACCCGGCTGGCGCGGTCGGTCCTACCCATGAGCCGAGTCTAGGACCGCAACGGCGGCGCCCGCACTCACGCCGTGCGGGCGATCCGTCGGACGTGTCGCCCGATACGTCAGAGCGCGGGCTGCTGCGCGGCGGCGAACGTCACGAACGCCGACCACGCGGCGGGCGTGACGGTGAGCGCCGGGCCCTCGGGGTCCTTCGAGTCGCGGATGTGAATCGCCTGCGGATGCGCGGCGACCTCGACGCAGTTGCCGCCGTCGCCGGTGCTGTGTGAGGACTTGTGCCAGTCGCACGCGACCTCGACGCAGTTCCCGCCCTCGCTGCCGCTGTACGAGGACTTGCGCCAGTCGTAGGCGAGTTCGACGCAGTTCCCGCCATCGCCGCTGCTGTGGCTCGACTTGAACCAGATCAGGTCGGGGGAGGGCTGCGGCCGTACAACGTGGTTCATTGCTCTCCTAGCAAATCGTCCAACAGGCGCTTGCTCTCCTCAGGAGTGAGGGCCTGTGAACGCAGCATCGCATATCTCTGATGGAGCACGCTGACTTCATCCGGATCATCGACGAGCACGCTGAAGCCGTGTGCGTCGAAGTAGCCCAAGTGCTCGTGGGCGGGGGTCTCCAGGAGCACCATGGGACCGGCGAGGGAAGCGTGCGGGCGGTCTCGTGGCATGACCTGGAGACAGCTGAAGGGGAGGTCAGCCACCTCCCTGAGACGCTGGATCTGGCGGCGCATGGCCGCTTTGCCACCAAGAGGCCGGTCGAACACAGCCTCTTCCAGGACGTACGACATCAGCGGCGGCGACGGCTTGCGCTCGAACATTGCTTGTCGGACGAGCCGGTCGGCTACCCGCTGCTCCACCTCGTCGGGGCTGAGCGGCGGAAACTGCTCGTTGAAGACCGCCCGCATGTACTCCTCGGTCTGGAGCAAGCCCGGTACCAGGGCGTTTTCGTACGACATCAGGCTCAGCGCCAGCGGCTCCTCCTCCATGTAGTCCTGCGCGAACAGCGGATACCGCTCCGCCTGCGGGACTTCGGCGACGGCCACCTCCAGCGTCTGGCTCGTGCGGAGCAACTGGTCGAGCTGGCGGGCCAGCCGCAGGCCGAGCGGTCTGCGGCCCTGCTCGATCGATGCGATCTGGTCCAGGCTGAGGTTCACCTCGTCGGCGAGCCGCTGCTGCGACATACCGCTCGCACGCCTGAACTGGCCGACCGTGGCGCCGATGACGCGCCACGCTGAGTTTTTTCGTGGTCGCTTTCCGTAGGGCATGCGATCTCTATTTCCGTCCCAAACCCGCGCCACCCTCGTCCGGCTCGTACAGTCCGGTTGTACGGGTTCACGCGGGGTACGGTCCCGCGCCTCTTCTTCTGTAGCGGGCCGAAATCCACGGCCCCTCGGGGAGGGACACCATGGACCGGGCCACGCTTGCCGTCACCGTTCTCTCGGTTCTCACGGCCAAGGGGTGCGCGCTGCTGGGGTATTGGCTGCGGCTGCGCTGGCGGGCGCGTTACGAGCACGCGCGCGCCGCGTATCTCGCCGAGGCTGTCAACGGCCTCGGGGCGGGGGACCGGCTGGAACTGGACGACGCACGCGGTGGCGGCCACCGGCTCCACCTGACGATCAGCCGCGCGGCGGGCCGAAGGGACGATGAGAGCACGTGACCGACCATGAACCGCCGACCACCGCGTCGGCACAGCGCTTACCGGGGGAGACCGGGGCCCCCGAGCGCGTACGCGGCACCGTGGACGAGGAGTTCTCGGACTTCTACCGCGCCGAGATACGCGGCCTCGTCGTCTTTCTGCTGCACCACGGGGCCGCGCTGGCCGTCGCGGCCGACATGGCGCAGGAGGCGATGATCCAGGTCCACCGCTACTGGACCACGGTCCGCACTCCGCGCGCGTACGTCCGCACCGTCGCCGCCCGCGCGCTCGCCCGCAAGACGGCGGCGGTCCGGGAGGACCCGGTGGACGAGGTGCCGGAACCCACCTCGCTGCTGCCGCGTCCGGACGCGTACGCCGACTGGGAGGAGCGGCATGTGACGCTCGCCCTGCTCCGGAGTCTTCCGCCGCGCCAACGGCAGATCCTGGCCTGGACGTTGGACGGGTACGCGCCCGCCGAGATCGCCGAGCAACTGACGATGACTCCCGAGGCCGTACGCGCCAGTCTGAAGAAGGCGCGGCGCGCCGCCGTGCGTCTCCTCGCCGAGGAGGACGACCGGTGACCGCGGAACACCACCACGACGAGCGGCTGCTCGCCGAGCGCGCCCGCTCCCTCGCCGGGGACCTCGACGGCGTCCTCGACATCGAGGCGGGTCTGTCCGAGGTGCTGCTCCAGTCCCGCCACGCGGCTCTCACGCAGGACGTGCCCCTCGACGTCGACGCGGGCCTCGCGTCCGTACTCCCCGCGCCGGACCCGGACCGGATTCCCGGCGCGCCGCCGCCACCCGCCCCGACCACGAAGTACGCCCCGCCCAGGAGTCCGAACCTCGTGGAGGCGATGCTGCACGTCAACTTCCCTGCTGGCATGGCCAAGTTTGAATCCACGCTGACCCCGGCCGTCGGGCGCATGGAAGTGCGGAGCCAGCCGCAGATCGCCGCCGGTACGCGGGCCGTCTTCCTGGCACAGCGCCTCGCGGACGACGACGGCGGAGACCGGGGGCGCGCCCTCGACCGCGTCGATCTGCTCGCGGCGGTCCTCGACTTCGCCCGGCATATGGTCAGGGAACCCGAGTTCGTCAGCGCTTTCCGCCGTGCGGCGACCTTCCTCGGGCGCGCTGAACCGGCGCCCGGCCGGCCCCTGACCGCGGACGGCTATCTCAGGGAGGCTCTGCGACTCGCCCGCGAGGCGACGCACGGAATGGCCGCCGGAGGAGACTCCTACCTGTCGCGGACGGCTGATCTGGCCTACGAAATCGCCGCCGCCCCCGGCCTCGACCGGGCCCTGGCCGAACGCGCCGCCCGCATCCTCGGCGCGGTCCGGATCGCCCTGGTGCGGAGCCAGTTCGCCACTCACCTGGTCACCCACGACGACCAGCGGATGGCGCTGCTCCTGGACGACTTCACCGTCACCGACCTCACCTCGGTCGACCTGCGCGGCGCCGACCTCACCGCCGTCCGCTGGACCGAGACCGGCACCCGCTGGCCCCCCGGCTTCGACCTCGCCGACCTCCGTTCCCGCTCGGACGAGTCCCCGCCGGGCAGCGCCATCTACGTCGTCCGAGGCGACTCGGCCACCGTCTCCGACTCCGTGGACCCGTAGGAGGCCCCCAGAGCCCGGCTTGCCCTGGGGGCGACTACTTCCCGGCCGGAGGCCCGTACCACTGGAGTGCCTGGCCGGTAACGGCCGCGACGCGCTCGAAGTCGCGGTCGCGGTGCAGGAGGGTGAGGCCCTGCAGTTCCGCTGTGGCGGCGACCACCAAGTCCACGGCGCCGGCGCTACGGTGCTCTCCGCGTTCCGTGAGCAGGCCCTGCACTTGCCAGGCGCGGTCGTACGCGCGGTCGTCCACGGGCACCCGGCCGAACAGCATGCGCATGTCGGCGGTGGCCTGCGCACGGTCGGCGGCCGACCGTGCGCTGTAGAAGAACTCCAACTCGGTGATCGGGCAGGTGGCGATCAGACCGGCCGCTGCCGCTTGGTCCCAGCCGAACTGCTCCGCGTCGCCGCGCATGATCCGTGCGAGGGCGCTGGTGTCGATCAGAAACTGCGCCGCGCTCACCGGCGGTAGTTCGTCTTGTCCTCGAAGATCTCCAAGTCGAAGGCCCCGTTGGCGGCTTGGGCACGCAAACGCGTGAGGGCGAGCGCTCGTCTCCGGTTCTCCAAAACCTCACGCAGGGCTGTGTTGACGGTCTCTCTCTTCGTGCCCGTGCCAAGGGCCTGGGCCACATCGGCGAGCAGTTCGTCGTCCAGGTCGATCACGGTCCGGCTCATATGATGCACCTCTGGTGATATCAACTTAGGTGTCGAGTATATCTCGCTCGATATCGAAAACGGGCCGGTGACGAACGGCACACGTACTGTCGGGTAACCCGGAGAGGGGCGCGGTCATAAGGTGAGCGGCGTACGGATGGGCGCGGGCGGGCTCATACGTGCGGGCACAGACGTAGGCTCCCCACCCTCGATCGATGAAACGGGAGATGGAATGCGCTCGGCGAAGGACTTCTTTCGGCCGTTGGCCGTGGGGGCACCGGCCCCCGTGCGGGAGGTGCCGTTCCGGCCCTCGCGGATGATCCACTTCTTTGATCCCGGCAACGAGAAGATGGCGGCGAAGGTGCCGACGCTGGCGCCGCAGGTCGACGTGCTGCTGGGCAATCTGGAGGACGCCGTACAGGCGGACCGCAAGGTGGTGGCGCGCGAGGGCCTGGTGGCGGTCGCGAAGGCGAACGACTTCGGCGACACGCAGTTGTGGACGCGGATCAACAGCCTGGACTCGCCGTGGGCGCTGGACGACCTGCTGACGCTGGTGACGGAGATCGGCGACCGCCTCGACGTCATCATGGTGCCGAAGGTGGAGGGCGCGGCGGACATCCACTACGTGGACCGGCTGCTGGCGCAGCTCGAGGCCAAGGCACACGTCGAACGGCCGATCCTGGTGCACGCGATCCTGGAGACGGCGACCGGCGTGGCCAATGTGGAGGAGATCGCGGGCGCGAGCCCCCGGATGCAGGGGCTGTCGCTCGGGCCGGCCGACCTCGCCGCGAGCCGCCGGATGAAGACCACCAGGGTCGGCGGGGGACACCCCGGCTACCTGGTGCGGGAGGACCCGAAGGGCGACGGCGCGCCCCGGGCGACGTACCAGCAGGACCTGTGGCACTACACGATCGCCCGAATGGTCGATGCCTGCGCCGCGCACGGGATTCTGCCGTACTACGGCCCCTTCGGGGACATCCAGGACGTGACGGCCTGCGAGGACCAGTTCCGCAACGCCTTCCTGCTCGGGTGCGTCGGCGCGTGGTCGCTGCACCCGGTGCAGATCGCGGTCGCCAAGCGGGTCTTCTCGCCCGCCCCCGAGGACGTGGCCTGGGCGCGCCGGGTGATCGACGCCATGGGCGACGGTACGGGCGCGGTGATGATCGACGGCAAGATGCAGGACGACGCCACGTACAAGCAGTGCCTGGTGGTGTCGGAACTGGCGGACGCCCTCGCCGCCCGCGACCCGGAGCTGGCCGACGCCTACGCGGCGGCGGAGAAGGCGGAGAAGGCGGAGAAGGCCGAGCAAGTGGAGAAGGCCGAGCAGGCCGAGAAGGAGGACACCCGATGAACGACCGGATCACCCCCCGCCGCTCCGTCCTCTACATGCCCGGCGCCAACGACCGCGCCCTGGAGAAGGCCAAGACCCTCCCCACCGACGCCCTCATCCTCGACCTGGAGGACTCCGTCGCCCCCGACGCCAAGGCCGACGCCCGCAAGCGCGTCGCCGAGGCCGCGGCGAGCGGCGAGTACGGCTACCGCGAGGTGACCGTCCGGGTCAACGCGCCCGGCACCCCCTGGCACGCCGACGACGTGAAGGCCGCGGCGGAAGCGGCCCCGGACGCCGTCGTCGTACCGAAGGTCGACTCCCCGGAGACCGTACGGGAGGTCGAGGAGGCCCTGGTGAGGGCCGGGGCCCCGGACCGCACCGCGATCTGGGCGATGATCGAGACCCCGCGGGCCGTCTTCGCCGCCGCGGCCATCGCGGCGGCCTCCCCGCGGCTCACCGTCCTCGTCATGGGCACCAACGACCTCGCCAAGGAACTGCGCGCCGAGCACGTACCGGGCAGGGCCCCGCTGCTCACCGGTCTGTCGCTCGCCCTGCTCGCGGCCCGCGCCAGCGGCAAGGCCGTCTTGGACGGTGTCTACAACGACGTACGTGATCTGCCCGGCTTCGAAGCCGAGACCCGACAAGCCAGGCAGCTCGGCTTCGACGGCAAAACGCTGATCCACCCCACGCAGCTCGAACCGTGCAACCGGATCTTCGCCCCCGCGCAGGAGGAGATCGACAGGTCCCGCCGGATCGTCGAAGCCTTCGAAGAGGCCACGTCACAGGGGCGAGGCGTGGTCACCGTGGACGGCAGGATGATCGAGAATCTGCACGTGGAAGAGGCCCGCAGGGTCCTCACCCTGGCCGAGGCCGTCGCCGGACGCTGACCCGAATGCCCGTCAAGGACGGGCAAAAAGCGACAAGAAGCGGGGCCCGGCCGACCGGCGGCGGGGCCCCGCCCGCATGCGCTTCTGTTGGGATCCACCATGAAGTGCGGACGGACACTGTACGAAGTAGATGGCCCGTTATTCGGTTCCCGCTCGTACTGTCGAGGCATGACCACATCGCAAGAGGTGCCTGCGGACGTGAACGACGCCCGCGGTCGCGTAGCCGATCTGCTCGCCATCCGCGAGCAGGTCCGTCGCGGGCCGAGCGAGCGGGCGACCGAGGCCCAGAAGGCCAAGGGCAAGCTCACCGCCCGCGAGCGGATCGATCTGCTGCTCGACGAGGACAGCTTCCGCGAGGTGGAACCGCTGCGGCGGCACCGTGCGGTCGGCTTCGGTCTCGAAGCCAAGCGGCCCTACACCGACGGCGTCATCACCGGCTGGGGCACCGTCCACGGCCGTACGGTCTTCGTCTACGCCCACGACTTCCGGATCTTCGGCGGCGCGCTCGGCGAAGCGCACGCCACCAAGATCCACAAGATCATGGACATGGCCATCTCGGCCGGCGCGCCCCTGATCTCCCTCAACGACGGTGCCGGGGCCCGCATCCAGGAGGGCGTCTCGGCGCTCGCCGGATACGGCGGCATCTTCCAGCGCAACACCAAGGCGTCGGGCGTGATCCCGCAGATCTCGGTGATGCTCGGCCCGTGCGCGGGCGGCGCGGCGTACAGCCCGGCGCTCACGGACTTCGTGTTCATGGTCCGCGAGACCTCGCAGATGTTCATCACCGGTCCCGACGTCGTCCAGGCCGTGACCGGCGAGAAGATCACGCAGAACGGGCTCGGCGGCGCCGACGTCCACTCCGAGGTCTCCGGCGTCTCGCACTTCGCGTACGACGACGAGCAGACCTGCCTCGAAGAGGTGCGCTACCTGCTCTCGCTGCTCCCGCAGAACAACCGCGAGAACCCGCCCGCCGTCGAGAGCCACGACCCGGCCGACCGGCGCGGCGACGTCCTGCTCGACCTGGTGCCGGCCGACGGCAGCCGCGGTTACGACATGCGCAAGGTCATCGAGGAGATCGTCGACGAGGGCGAGTTCCTGGAGATCCACGAGCGCTGGGCGACCAACATCATCTGCGCGCTGTCCCGGCTCGACGGACAGGTGGTCGGCATCATCGCCAACCAGCCGATGTCGCTGGCCGGTGTGCTGGACATCGAGGCGTCCGAGAAGGCCGCCCGCTTCGTCCAGATGTGCGACGCCTTCAACATCCCGCTGGTCACGCTGCTGGACGTGCCGGGCTTCCTGCCCGGCGTCTCCCAGGAGCACGGCGGCATCATCCGGCACGGCGCGAAGCTGCTGTACGCGTACTGCAACGCCACCGTGCCGCGCATCTCGATCATCCTGCGCAAGGCGTACGGCGGCGCGTACATCGTCATGGACTCGCAGTCCATCGGCGCCGACCTGACCTACGCCTGGCCCACCAACGAGATTGCGGTGATGGGAGCGGAAGGCGCCGCCAACGTCATCTTCCGCCGCCAGATCGCGGAGGCCGACGACCCCGAGGCGATGCGGACGCGCATGGTCAAGGAGTACAAGTCCGAGCTGATGCACCCGTACTACGCGGCCGAGCGCGGCCTCGTCGACGACGTGATCGACCCCGCGGACACCCGCGCGGTGCTGATCAGCTCGCTGGCGATGCTCCGCACCAAGCACGCGGACCTGCCGTCGCGCAAGCACGGCAACCCGCCCCAGTAGTCATGGAGACCACCTTGAGCACTCCCGCCGATTCCCTCGTGCGCGTCGAGAAGGGGCACGCCGCTCCTGAGGAGCTGGCCGCGCTCACCGCCATCCTGCTGGCGCGTGCCGCCGCCGGTGACGCCCCCGAGGCCGCCGACACCCCCAAGCGCCGCTCCACGGCCGGCTGGCGCCGCCTGGAGCGCACCCCCGGCTTCCGCGCCCCGCACTCCTGGCAGGGCTGAGCCGCACCTTCCACGGGCCGCCCGGCGCGACCCACGACGGCTTCGGGCCCCACCGCTTTCGCGGTGGGGCCCGAAGCCGTTACGGGAGAGGGGACCCGGCGCCTACCGCAGCCGCGCCATCAGGGCGTGCTCGACCAGCGTGATGAGCGCGCTCTTGGCGTCGCCGCGGTTGCGCGCGTCCGTCGTGATGATGGGGGCCTCGGGCCCGATCTGGAGGGCCTCGCGGACCTCCTCGGGACCGTACGGCTGGTGTCCGTCGAAGCCGTTGAGGGCGATGACGAACGGCAGGCCGCTGTTCTCGAAGTAGTCGACGGCCGGGAAGCAGTCCGCCAGGCGCCGCGTGTCGACCAGCACGATCGCGCCGATCGCGCCGCGCACCAGGTCGTCCCACATGAACCAGAAACGGTCCTGCCCCGGCGTCCCGAACAGATAGAGGATCAGATCCTCGTCGAGCGTGATGCGGCCGAAGTCCATCGCCACGGTCGTCGTGGTCTTGTCCGGCGCGTGCGTCAGATCGTCGATCCCGGCCGACGCGGACGTCATCACTGCTTCGGTGCGCAACGGATTGATCTCCGACACGGCCCCGACGAACGTGGTCTTGCCCACGCCGAACCCGCCGGCCACCACGATCTTCGCAGACGTGGTCGACCGGCGGACCGTATCGCCCCCGCTGGAGCCCCCGCTAGAGCTTCCGAAGTCCACTGAGCACCCTTTCAAGCAATGTCACGGCTGGCTGTCCGCCCGAGGACTCGTCGCCGCCGGGCTGGTGGATCTGGACCAGTCCGGCCTCAGCCAGGTCGGCCACGAGAATCCGGACCACACCGAGCGGAATCGTCAGCAGAGCGGAGATCTCCGCGATCGACTTGATCTCCCGGCAGAGCAGGCAGATCCGCTGGTGTTCCGGCAACTGCCCACGCAGTCGCTCGGGGTCGGCGGTGGTACTGACCAGCGCCTCTATGGCGAGCTGGTAACGCGGCCTGGTACGGCCGCCGGTCATCGCGTAAGGGCGCACGAGCCCGGAAGGGGCGGGGGGCCGCTTGCTCGCGCCGCCGCTCCCACCGCCGTTCCCGTAACTGCCGCCGCCCCCGTGACCGCCGCTGCCGCCGCCGTGGCGGGGGCCCTGCGGCGGCGCGTAGGGCTGGATACGCGGTTGCCGGTACTGCGGCTCGGGCTCCGGAGAGGGCGCCGAGGGGAAGTTGTAGGGGTTGAGGGGCGGCTGATGCTGGCTGCCGTACGGGTCTCCACCGGGGGACGTGCTCACGAGTCCTCCTCCTGATACGGCTGCGATCCCCCGTCCGAGTACCCGGCTGGTACTCGGACGACCGCTGCCCTTCGCTTTGTTGACGCTGTTCGAGCTAGTTGAGCAGGCTGCCCTGAAGCTCGGCCCGCAGGTCCGGGGTGAGGACGGTGCCCGCTCGGTCGACGAGCAGGGCCATTTCGTAGCCGACCAGGCCGATGTCGCACTCGGGGTGCGCCAGTACGGCCAGCGAGGATCCGTCGGAGACGGACATGATGAAGAGGAAGCCGCGCTCCATCTCCACCACGGTCTGGTTGACGGAGCCGCCCTCGAAGATGCGGGAGGCCCCGGCGGTGAGCGACGTCAGCCCGGAGGCGACGGCGGCGAGCTGGTCGGCGCGGTCGCGGGGGAATCCGTCGGACATCGCGAGCAGCAGGCCGTCGGCGGAGACCACCACCGTGTGGGACACCCCGGGGGTGTTGTCCACGAAGTTGGTGATCAACCAGTTCAGGTTCTGTGCCGCCTGGCTCATCGGACTCAACTAGCGCTCCTGGTTCTGGGGGCCGCCGAATGGGTGCTCGGTGGCCTGTCCGTTCGTATCAGTTCCAGCAGTGCGTCCCTTCTGGACGCCACGCCGCAGGTTACTCAACCTGCCGCGTACGTCCTCGGGGGCGCGGGAGACCTGTGGGCCGCCCTGCGGGGTCTGCGCCGCGGTACCCGGGACCAGATTGGCCTTGGGCACCCGTCGGGGCAGGCCCGAGGGGGTGACCCCGCCCGCCTTGGGCTCGCGGACCTGCTCGGCCCGGTGCCAGTTCTCGTCATTCGTCGACCGCCATTCGGTCGTCGGCTCCGGTTCCCGGTGCTGCCGGGGCTCTGGAGCCTCCTGGGCAGGCTGTTCCTGAGGTGGTTCCGGCCGCTGGCGGTCACGGCGCGGCAAACCCGCGTCCGTCAGCGAAGGGGAGCCTACGCTCTCGGACGGCCGCTGGGGGAGCGGCGGAGCGGATTCCGTTACGTCCGCCCGCGGCTCGGGCTCCTGCGGGGGCTCCGGAACCGGCCACTCCTGCGACGGGGCCTGGTAACCGGTGAACTCCGGCTGGAAGCTCTGGCCGTACGCGGGGTCGTAGGGCTGGTCGAATCCCTGGTCGAAGCCCTGCGGGACGCCCTGGTCATAGCCCTGCTGAGCGCCCTGCCCGTACCCCGGCACCGCGCCGTCGTCGAAGGCCCGCGCGCTCTCGGGGAAACCGTTCCCCTGGTAGCCCTGCTGCTCGTAACCGGACTGGAAGCCCTGCTCGTAGGTCTGCTGCTGATAGCCGGGGTCGAAGCTCGGGTCGTACGCGGGCTGCGCCTGCCGGCCCTGCTCCGGGTAGCCGTTCTGCTCCGCCTGCTCCGGGTAGCCGCCCTGTCCGGGGAAACCGTTCTGCTCCGGGAAGCCGGGCTCGTCGCCCTGGCGGTCCGACGTGGCCGCTTCGAGCTGGGCGCGGCGCTCCTCGCGGACCAGCGACCGGCCCACCGGGTCGAGCGTCGGCGCCGCCGTACCGTCGGCGGTCTCGTAACGCGAGTCGTCGAAGCCCAGCTCGGCCGCGGTCGGCATGTGGCCGACGTCCTGCACCGACTGCTCGGGCACGATCCGCGAGACGGTGAAGTCGCGCTCGTCGTCCTCCGGCAGCAGGGCCTCGCCGCCACCGCCGTGGGTGATCGGCTCGGGCAGCATCACCAGTGAGGTCGTACCCGCCTGCTCGCCCGACGGCCTGAGCTGCACCCGGATGCCGTGCCGGTCGGACAGCCGCCCGACCACGAACAGGCCCATCCGCTTGGCGATCTCCACATCGACCGTCGGCGGGTCGGCCAGCTTGTGGTTGATGTCGGCGAAGTCCTCGGCGGTCAGGCCGATGCCCTTGTCGTGGATCTCCACCATCACCCGGCCGTCCGGCAGCCGGGTCGCGGTCACCCGCACCTTGGTCTGCGGCGAGGAGAACGTCGTCGCGTTCTCCAGCAGCTCGGCCAGCAGGTGCACCAGGTCGGTCACGGCGCTGCCGTGGATGTCCGTCTCCGGGATGCCGACCAGCTCTATACGGTCGTACGCCTCCACCTCGGACGCGGCGGCGCGGAGCACGTCGACCAGCGGAATCGGCTGATTCCACTGCCTGCCCGGCTCCTCACCCGCGAGGACGAGCAGATTCTCGCCGTTGCGGCGCATGCGGGTGGCGAGGTGGTCCATCTGGAAGAGGTGCTCGAGCTGGTCGGGGTCGGCCTCGTTGTTCTCCAGCTCGGTGATCAGGGTGAGCTGGCGCTGGATGAGGCCCTGGTTGCGCTGCGAGAGGTTGGTGAAGATCGCGTTGACGTTGCCCCGCAGCAGCGCCTGCTCCGCGGCGAGCCGCACGGCCTCGCGGTGCACCTGGTCGAAGGCGCGCGCGACCTCGCCGATCTCGTCCTGGCTGTTGATCGGGATCGGCGCCACGGTGGTGTCCACCCGGCCCGGGTCGGTCCGCGAGAGCTGGTCGACCATCGACGGCAGCCGCGTCTCGGCGATCTCGAAGGCCGCGCCGCGCAGCCGCCGCATCGCCCGGCTCATCGAGCGGGCCATCATGCCCGCCACGATGAAGGCCAGGATCAGCGCCACGATCACGATCGCGGAGTTCACGATCGCGTCCCGCTTGGCGTTCGACGCGATCGTCGAGGCGTCGGCGGCGGCCTGGTCGGCCAGCGAGTTCTCGACCGTGTGGTACGCGTCGAAGGAGAGCGTGGAGGCGGCGAAGTACGACTCGGGCGTGATGCCCTCGGCGCGCAGCTGCGCGACGGTCTTCCCCGGCGTGGCGATCTCGGTGACCATCTTCGGCAGGTCCGGCGGTACGACGAACGCCGTGTGCGCGGCCTCCGCCTTGCGCTGCGCCTCGCCGATCAGGTCGGTGCCCTTCTTCTCCGCGGCGGCCTGCGCGTCCTTCAGCCGCTGCACGTCCGCGGCCGTACCGCTGCCGTTGTACTCCGCGACCGAGATGCCCTGGAGGTACTGGTACGAGCCCAGCGCGGTCTTCTGGAGGGCCAGCTCCTTGTCGGAGACCGGCTTCTGCACCAGGATGTGCGTGCCGATCGACCTGGTCAGGGACTCGGCGGCCTTGGCCAGTGACACCGCGTAGAGGGTGCGGCCGTAGGCGGTGACATTGCTGGTGCCGTAACCCAGCTCATTGTCCAGTTCCAACAGCGGGTGCTGGATCTTGACGTAGAACTCCTCGGTCTGCACCCCGGAGAGCTGACGGGTGTACGCGACCTTGCGGAGCGTGGCGAGCTGCGGCTCGACGGTCCTGAAGTTGGCCATCCGGCGCTTGAGCCCGGCCTCGTTCGGCATCTTGGCCGCGGCGGCGTCGAATTCGCGGGCCGCCTCGTCGGTGGCGGCGCGGGCGGTGGAGACCGCCGGATCGTCACGTTTTCCCGCCAGCAGCGGAACCGCGGTGACATCACGTTCGTTGATCAGTGCGTGACTGTAGGTCGTGGCGGCGCGTACCAGATTCGCGGTACGTACGGCGTCGTCGGCCTGGCTCCAGGTGTCGACCGAGCTCTTGACCCGGAAGCCGCCGAAGACGAGGGCGACCAGGACCGGGATCAGCAGGATGACGTTGAGGCGGGTCGCGACCCGCCAGTTGCGCATGCTCAGCCGGGTGCCCGGGTCGTCCGGCGGCTCGGGAGCCGAGATGGCGGGTGCGCCCCCGGGACGTTGGGGCGGCGTGAAGTTCCCCCGCGGACCCTGAGCAGGGCCCGCTTCTGCTCGCCTCGTGTTCCTCACTGGACCAACAACCTCTCGGCGACGGCACGAACGAAGGCCGTTACTACTCTCGGGTTCTGCGAATTCCAGCACGTCATGTAGGCCCCAGCCAAACGTCCGGCATATGGGACGCGGCACAGTAACGGCGAAGATAAAACGGGCATAAGTAAAATCCCCCGTCAAACCATATGACAGATGTACGCGCTGCGACACCGGCTGAGCGCGAGCCGTGTTCGACGCCCGCCGAAACTCTCTCGAAATGTTATGAAGACGGGGACCGGCCGTGTCTCCTGACACAGCCGGTCCCCGTGGCTTGTTTTCACCAGCAACTCGCCGCTGGCGCCTGTCTGTTGAGCCTTCTTCCGAGCCTGCCCGCTACTTCAGCCGGGCAAGCAGCGCGTGCTCGACCAGCGTGATCAGCGCGCTCTTCGCCTCGCCGCGATGGCGGGCGTCGGTCGTGATGATCGGTGCCTCGGGCCCGATCTGGAGGGCCTCGCGCACCTCCTCCGGACGGTACGGCTGGTGTCCGTCGAAGCCGTTGAGGGCGATGACGAACGGCAGGCCGCTGTTCTCGAAGTAGTCGACGGCCGGGAAACAGTCCGCGAGCCTGCGGGTGTCCACCAGCACCACGGCGCCGATCGCACCGCGCACCAGGTCGTCCCACATGAACCAGAAACGGTCCTGGCCGGGCGTCCCGAACAGGTACAGGATCAGGTCGTCGTCCAGGGTGATACGGCCGAAGTCCATGGCCACCGTGGTGGTGGTCTTGTCCTGGACGTGGCTCAGGTCGTCGATCCCGGCCGAGGCCGAGGTCATCACGGCCTCGGTGCGCAGCGGGTTGATCTCCGACACGGCACCCACGAACGTGGTCTTGCCGACACCGAAGCCACCCGCCACCACGATCTTCGCAGACGTGGTGGACCGCACCGATTGCTGCGCGCCGTACGCCGGCTGCGGCTGCGGCCTAGAGCTTCCGAAGTCCACTGAGCACCCTCTCAAGCAGTGTCACATCAGGCTGGCCGCCCGCCTCGCCGCTGCCCGGCTGATGGATGGCGACCATGCCGGCCTCGGCGAGGTCGGCCACAAGAATCCTGGCCACACCGAGCGGGATGGCGAGCAGAGCGGAGATCTCCGCGACCGACTTGATCTCGCGCGTGAGATGGCAGATCCGCTGGTGTTCCGGCAGCAGCCCCGCGTACTGCCCCGGGTCGGCGGTCGTGCTGACCAGCGCCTCGATGGCGAGCTGGTAGCGGGGCCGAGTGCGGCCACCTGTCATGGCGTACGGCCGAACCAGCGGCTGATCGCCTTCCACCCCGTACGGCGCGTGGTGGGACGCGCCGTACGGGCCCGGCGAAGCGGGTGGCGGGGTCATGAGGGTCCTCCGTGTCCGGGCAGTGCTGTCGCGGTGCGGGAAGTACGGAAAAACATGGGGGGAGACGGATGGTTCAGTGCATGAGGCTGCCCTGGAGCTCTGCACGGAGATCCGGGGTGAGGACGGTGCCCGCTCGGTCGACGAGCAGGGCCATTTCGTAGCCGACCAGGCCGATGTCGCACTCGGGGTGCGCCAGCACGGCGATGGAGGAACCCTCGGAGACCGACATGATGAAGAGGAAGCCGCGCTCCATCTCCACCACGGTCTGGTTGACCGCGCCGCCCTCGAAGATCCGGGACGCCCCGGCCGTGAGGGAGGTCAGCCCGGAGGCGACGGCGGCGAGCTGGTCGGCGCGGTCGCGGGGGAATCCGTCGGACATCGCGAGCAGCAGGCCGTCGGCGGAGACCACCACCGTGTGGGACACCCCGGGGGTGTTGTCCACGAAGTTGGTGATCAACCAGTTCAGGTTCTGTGCCGCCTGGCTCATCGCACTCAACTAACGCTCCTGATTCGTACCGAAACCACGGCCGTCGGTGTTGCCCCCGGCCTCGCGGCCCTGCTGGATACCACGGCGGAGGTTGGTCAGACGTCCGCGTACGTCGTCGGGCGCCCGCGAGATCTGCGGGCCGCCCTGCGGCGCTTGCTGCGGCGCCGCGCCACCGGCGACGAGGTTGGCCCTCGGCACCCGGCGCGGCAGCCCCGACGGAGTGACCCCGCCGGCCGAAGGTTCGCGGATCTGCTCGGCCCGCTGACGCAGCGCGTCGTTGGGCGAGGTCCGCCAGTTCGGGGTCTCCCTGGGCAGCGGCTGCGCCACCGGAGCGGCGGGAGCCTGGCCCTGGTACTGCGCCGAAGCGGGCACGGAGGCGGGCGGCGCCTGTACGGGCTGCTGCTGACCGCCGCCGGGGCGCTGGACGCCGTTCCCGTTGCCGTTCCCGCCGTTGCCGCCGTTGCCGTTTCCATTGCCGTTGCCATTGGCGACACCGGGCGCCGTCGTGCCGGGGCGCTGCGGGCGGAACCGCTGCGGGGCCGCGGGCGGAGCCGTACGGCCCACCGGGCGGACCGGCGGGGCCTCCTGGCCGCGCGCGCTCTGCTCCACGTGGATCTGCTGCATCCGCTCGGCCTGGCCGGTGCGGAACCAGTCCGACTCGATCGACGAGAAGATCGGCGTCGGCTCGTCCCCGCGGGTCGGGGCCGGGGGCAGCGCCATCGGCTCGGCGGGCTGCTGGGGCTGCTGCTGAGGCTGCGGCGCCTGGGGCTGCTGCGGGCTCTGCATCGGCTGCTGGACCGGGTACTGACCGGTGTTGCCCTGCTGCGGCTGCTGCGGCTGCACGGGGAACTGCCCGGTCCCGTACGGGTCCTGGTACTGCTGCTGGTTCTGGTCGTAGCCCTGGCCGCCGTTGCCCTGCTGGGGGCCGCCGCGCTGCGGCAGACCCTGGCCGGGGAAGGCGTCGGGGCGCGGGCCGCTGGGGGGCGGGCCCTGGTACTGGTTGCTGCCGGGGAAGCCCTGCTGCTGACCGGGCTGACCGCCCTGTCCCTGCTGACCGCCCTGGCCCGGACGGGCCTGCGGCTGCTGGCCGGGCATCCGGAACTCGCCGGTGCCGTCGGCCTGCACGGCCGGGAACTGCGCCGTGTCGCCGGGACCGCCCTGGCCCTGGCCGCCCTGCGGCTGGCCGGGCATCGCGAACTGGCCCGTGCTGTACGTCTCTTCGGGGCTGCGGGCGCCGCGCTGCGGCAGGCCCGGGTGGGGGCCGCCCTGCACCGGGAACTGCCCGGTGTCGCTGGTGCCGCGACCGCCGCCCTGGTTGCCCTGGTTGCCCTGACCCTGGCCGCCCTGGCTCTGGTTGCCCTGGCCGGTCGGTGCGAAGTCGTCGTCGCGGACCGGCGGGAACTGCGCGGTGTCAGCGGGGCCGTTCTGCCGCGGCGCGGGGCCCGAGCGACCGCCGAACACGTCGGAACGGAAGCCGGAGGGGCCGGTGCTCTGCGGCTGCGGCGGCGGGAACTGGCCCGGCTGCTGCTGTCCGCTCTGCTGGCCGCCTTGCTGACCGCCCTGCCGGCCGCCGAAGTTCTGGCCGCCCTGCTGACCGCCCTGGCCGCCCTGGCCGAAGTCCTGACCGCCGCCGGGGGGACGGCCGAAGGCGCCACCGGGCTGCTGGAAGTCGCCGCGCGGGCCCTGTCCGGGAGCGTCGAAGGCGGAGGCCGCCTCGACGTCCTCGTGGCCGCGCGGGGTGTCCTGGAGACCGCGGTCGTCGGGGAAGCCCTGCTGGCCGCCGTTCTGGTCCTGCGCCCAGCGCGGCGTGCCGCCCTGCTGCGGGGGACCGCCGGGACGGCCCGCTCCGGGGCTCAGCGCCGGACGCTGCTGGCCGCCCGCGACCGGGGTGCGCTGCGGCGGCCGGTTGACCGGCGCGGAGTTGGGCGAGTTGCCGAACGCGCCGGCGATGCCGGAGCCCGCGGCGGCCGGGGGAGCGCCCGCGGGGCGCCCGCCGCCCATCTGGCCGATGTTCTTGGGGTTACGGCCGCCCTGCGTGACGTCCACGGGCAGCATGACCAGCGCGGTCGTACCGCCGGAGTCGGACGGGCGGAGCTGGATCCGGATGCCGTGCCGCAGGGACAGGCGGCCGACCACGAACAGACCCATGCGGCGGGAGACGGAGACGTCCACCGTCGGCGGGTTCGCCAGCCGCTCGTTGATGTCCGCGAGGTCCTCGGGCGACAGGCCGATACCGGTGTCGTGGATCTCGATCAGCACCCGGCCGTCCGGCAGCGAGTGACCGGTGACCTTCACCTTGGTCTGCGGCGAGGAGAACGACGTCGCGTTCTCCAGCAGCTCGGCGAGCAGGTGGACGAGGTCGTTGACGATACGGCCGGTGACCTCGGCCGACGGTACCGACGTCAGTTCGATCCGCTCGTACTGCTCCACCTCGGACGCGGCGGCGCGCAGCACGTCGACCAGCGGGACCGGGCGGGTCCACCGGCGGCCCGGCTCCTCACCGGCGAGGACCAGCAGATTCTCACCGTTGCGGCGCATGCGGGTCGCGAGGTGGTCGAGCTTGAAGAGCGAGGAGAGCTGGTCCGGGTCGGCCTCGCGGGACTCCAGTTCGGAGATGAGCGAGAGCTGACGCTGGATGAGGCCCTGGCTGCGGCGCGAGAGGTTGGTGAACATCGCGTTGACGTTCCCTCGCAGGAGGGCCTGCTCGGCGGCGAGTCGTACGGCCTCGCTGTGGACCTCGTCGAAGGCCCGCGCCACCTGGCCGATCTCGTCGCGGCTGTTGATGCCGATCGACTCGACCGAGGTGTCGACGTCCTGCGGGTCGGTCTCGGAGAGCTGCTTGACCAGCTCGGGCAGCCGCTTCTGGGCCACGTCGTTGGCGGTCTGCTGGAGCCTGCGCAGCGACCGGATCATCGAGCGGGCCACGATGAAGGCGCCGACCACGGCGACGCCGAGGACCAGCAGGATGATCGCGCCGGAGATCAGCGCGGACTGCTTGGCCTCGCTCTGCAGCTTGAGGGCCTTCTGCTGCATCTCGTTGAGCAGCGACCGCTCGATCTGGCTCATCGCCTGGATCTTGGTCTTGGCCGCGTCGTCCCAGTCGAGGTACGAGCTGTCGATCTTGGTGATCGCGTTCTGCGAGGCGGCGATGCGCTGGCGCGTGGTGTCGTGCGCGCTGATCGTGAGGTTGCCGCCCTCGATCGGGGTCAGCAGCGCCGCGCTCTTGGGTCCGTAGATCTTCTGGAACCGGGTGAGCGCGGTGTCCTCGTTCGCGGCGCCGTACTTCACCGACTGGTAGTCGTTGGCGTTCAGCTTGCCGCCGGTGGCGAGCGCGGCGCTGATCACCGCGCGCTGGATCGACTCGTACTCCTTGGCGGAGGAGAAGGCGGCCAGCGCGCGGGTGCTCTGGATCATCTCGGGGTTGTTGGTCGCCTGCGCCATGTCCTGGGACAGCGAGAGCAGGGACTGCACCAGGTCGTCGTACTGCGAGACCGTCTGCGAGATGGTGGAGGTCGAGGTGTACGCCTCGTCGCGGATCTCCGCCAGGTTGGCGAGCTGGGTGCCGATCGCCAGCAGGGTGGCGCGGACGCCGGAGAAGACCGGGTCGCGCTCGGAGACGTTGTCGCTGGCGTTCAGATACTGCTTGTACTCGCGGTCGGTGGCCTGCCGGGAGGCCTCCACCGCGTCGTTGGTCTTGTCGCCGGACGACAGCGGTCCGGCCGAGCTGTCCCGTTCCTCCTGGAGCGCGGCGGCGAGCTGCGTCGCGTGCTCGGTGATGTCGGTCAGCGTCTTCATGTGCTCGAGCTGGTTGATGTTGTCCAGCGAGCTGTTGATGCGCATGCCGCCCAGGACGGTGGCCGTGACCACCGGGAGGGCGAGCAGGGAGACGAGTCTGGTGCTGATGCGCCAGTTGCGCATGGCTATTCGGGGCCCCGGCTTGCCCGCGAGACCGGTGATCTTGCCCGCCTCGATGCCGCTGGGCGTGCTCGGTCGTCCGGTGGCAGCCGTCGTGCCCGGCGCAGTGCTCGCCGAGTCACCCGCCTGCTGCGGTGTCGGGCCGTTGCCGGTCCCGCCGGGCTGCTGCTCCGGGTCGCCCGCAGCGCCGCTGTCCCTCTTGAAACGTCCCTGCACTAGCGTCGCAACCTCTGGACCAGGCGTCCCCCGCGATGAAGCGGACAGGACGGTGTCGAGTCATGGGGGCTCAGGCCGCCCCGGGTTGCGAGGAGGCCGATTGATGCCCTTCACCACCGCTCGGTGCTCGAACGCGCCCCCTGCGCGCCGGCTCGATGTGATGCGGCGGTCCGGGGAATTCCAGCACAGTGCTGGATCTCCCAACAAGGGCCGTAGCCGACCTGTTGGAATCCGTTACTCGTCGCGTCGGGCCAAGCACTGAGTGTTGACATTTGATGTGGTGAAAGCGGGGGATTCCGGACCTAGCACCCCCCTGTTCGCACGAGTCACTCGCTGTCCCAGCCGGGTCGATGACAGCTGAATCGTACGACTGTGTGGGACTTGACCGGTTTGAGTCTGCCGGTCGGATGCGCGCAATGCCTGCTTTGCGACTCACTTAGTGAGCAAAATCACAGCCTGGTGCATGTCTGGGCCACGTTGTTCCGGGAAAGGGCCGCACTAGCCTGGTGCTTTACACATCGCGGTTTTCTGTCAACCCGCGCCCTGCGGGCGCCCCGAGTCACCGAGGTCCACACGGCCGATGAAGACCACCATGCTGTTCCGTCCGATCGCGAACCCGCGCCGCACCACCCTCGCGCACCTCAAGGACGCCGCTGAACTCGGGGTCCCCGCCGCGTCGGACACCGAAGCCGCCACGACCGCCGAGCAGGCCGTCGCCGAGCCCCTGCCGCAGGTCACCGCGAACCCGCGCCGCACCGTCCTGCACGAGCTGCCCACCGCCTGATCGGCGCGTATGGGCCCGGCCACTAAGCTGGGCCCATGCGTATCGCGAGGTTCTCGATCGACGGCAATGTCGCCTTTGGGGCTGTCGAAGCGGCCGAAGGCACCGACGGCGGCGAAGGCGACGGCGGAACAGCCGGCCACGACGGCCTCGTCATCAACATCATGAAGGGCATCCCCTTCGCGGACTTCGAGCTGTCCGGTACGCGGGTCCCGCTCGACAAGGTGCGGCTGCTGCCGCCCGTGCTGCCGAACAAGGTCGTCGCCATCGGCCGCAACTACGCGGACCACGCGAAGGAGTTGGGCCACGAGGTGCCGACGGCGCCCTGGGCCTTCTTCAAGCCCTCCACCTCCGTGATCGGCCACGGCGACCCGATCGTGTACCCCTCCTTCTCGCAGGAGGTGCACCACGAGGCCGAACTGGCCGTCGTCATCAGCCGGTTGTGCCGCGAGGTGCCGCGCGAGCGGGTCCGCGACGTCATCCTCGGCTACACCTGCGCCAACGACGTGACGGCCCGCGACACCCAGCGGACCGAGAAGCAGTGGGCGCGCGCCAAGGGCTTCGACTCCTCCTGCCCGCTCGGCCCCTGGATCGAGACCGACCTCGACCCCTCCGACCTCGCCATCACCGCGACGGTCAACGGCGAGCTGCGCCAGGCGGGCCGCACCGCGCAGATGATCAACTCGATCGAGGACCTGATCGTCAACATCACCGAGGCGATGACGCTGCTCCCCGGTGACGTGCTGCTCACCGGCACCCCCGCGGGCGTCGGCCCGATCCGGCCGGGTGACGAGGTCTCCGTGACGGTCGAGGGCATCGGCACCCTGACCAACAAGGTCGTCGCGCGGAGCTGACCCGCTTCGTACCCTGGGCGTTATGCCGATACGAGCGGTTCTCTGGGACATCGACGACACGATCTTCGACTACGCGAGCGCCGACCGCGTCGGCCTGCGGGCCCATCTGGCCGTCGAGGGACTGCCGGACGGGTGCGGGAGCGTGGACGCCGCCGTGCTGCGCTGGGCCGAGCTGACCGAGCTCCACTGGGCGCGGTTCTCGGCGGGGGAGTGCGACTTCGAGGCGCAGCGCAGGGACCGCGTGCGCGACTTCCTGGGGCTGCCGCTGACGGACGCGGAGGCCGAGGAGTGGTTCGACCGCCACCGCACGCACTACGAGGCCGCTTGGTCCCTCTTCCCCGACGCCGTACCCGCCCTGGACGGCCTCACCCCCCACTACCGGCACGCGGTGCTGTCCAACTCCGCCTTCGTCGTACAGGACCGCAAGCTGCGCGCGCTGGGCGTACGGGACCGCTTCGAGGTGCTGCTGTGCGCCGCGGAGCTGGGGGTCTCCAAGCCCGCCGCCGCGGCCTTCCACGCGGCCTGCGAGGCGCTGTCCCTGGAGCCGCACGAGGTCGCGTACGTGGGCAACGAGCCGGACATCGACGCCCGCGGCGCGGCCGACGCGGGCCTGGTCGGCATCTGGCTGGACCGCCACGACCTCGGCTCCCGTCCCGACCTCACCCGCATCACCGGTCTCGCCGAGCTTGCTGACCTGCTGCGCGGCGATACTCGTTTTGGAGCGGTGTCCCGCATCGGGTAATGTTCTTCCTGCGCCGCCCGAGAGGGCCGAAAGGTCCGGCAGGGGGGCGTGATCCAAGCACAATCCCGCAAGGGGTTGCGTTTTGATGGGGTATGGTGTAATTGGCAACACGGCTGATTCTGGTTCAGTTGTTCTAGGTTCGAGTCCTGGTACCCCAGCGCATAGTTCAGTGCATTGCAGTGCGAGCCCCCGTTGTGTAGCGGCCTAGCACGCCGCCCTCTCAAGGCGGTAGCGCCGGTTCGAATCCGGTCGGGGGTACAGATCCTTCTCGCGTGATCACCTGGGTCGCACCCGTTGGTCATGATGCAGGATCGCTAGGGCCCCCGTTGTGTAGCGGCCTAGCACGCCGCCCTCTCAAGGCGGTAGCGCCGGTTCGAATCCGGTCGGGGGTACGCAAGCAGAGAAGTAACGGTACGGCCGAGGTCCTCACTCAGGTGGGGGCCTTTTTCGTTTCCGGCCGCCGTTCCCGGCCGTCGTCCTCTCCCACGGGCCAACCGCCGTACCGGGCAGGGGCGTTCGCGCACCGGCGGCCCCTGCCGAGGACGGTTCAGCCGCTGCGGCGCAGCGCCTCGCTCAGCCGGGCCGCGGCGTCGATGACGGCCTGCGCGTGCATCCGGCCCGGGTGCCGGGTCAGCCGCTCGATCGGTCCCGAGACGGAGACGGCGGCGACCACGCGGTTGGAGGGGCCGCGGACGGGCGCGGACACCGAGGCGACCCCGGGCTCCCGCTCGCCGATCGACTGCGACCAGCCGCGGCGGCGTACGCCCGACAGCGCGGTGGCGGTGAAGCGCGCGCCCTGGAGGCCGCGGTGCAGCCGCTCGGGCTCCTCCCAGGCC
Source organism: Streptomyces sp. NPDC025721 (assembly GCF_055558595.1). NCBI lineage: Bacteria > Bacillati > Actinomycetota > Actinomycetes > Kitasatosporales > Streptomycetaceae > Streptomyces > Streptomyces sp. NPDC025721. The sequence continues at coordinate 147,291 of NZ_JBVHMF010000006.1, forward strand.
ATCAGGACCTGCGCGGCGGACCCGGCCTTCATCGGGAGCGTGGAGCCGACCGGCACGGTGTCCCGCAGGCCGGAAAGGCGCTCCGCCGCGGCCACGCAGATGCGCATGTCGCCCTGACGGCGGTAGAGCTGGGCACTTTCTCCCGTGACGTCCCGCAGGTGGGTCAGGACCGGGCCCGCCGTCGCCAGCAGCCGGTCCTCGCCCGCGGCGGCGGCCAACTCCGACAGCCGCGGTCCCAGGATGAAGCGGCCCTGCATGTCGCGGGCCACCATGCGGTGGTGTTCGAGCGCGACCGCCAGGCGGTGCGCGGTGGGGCGGGCCAGGCCCGTGGCGCCGACGAGGCCGGCCAGGGTGGCCGGTCCCGACTCCAGTGCGCTGAGCACCAGAGCCGCCTTGTCGAGAACGCCGACGCCGCTAGAATTGTCCATGCAACGATATTCGCGTCTCACACTGTGAAACGCAAGCTCAATTTTCCGGGGAAGCCGTCAGGCTGGGGGCACAGGGCAGGACCGCCGTGCTCCCGCGGAGACACCAGGGGAACCGACGGCGTCCGGCATACACGTGCACCACACACGAGTTGGCCCGCGAGGGTGCGGGCCGGAGGGACAGCGATGGGTAGGACACTCGCGGAAAAAGTCTGGGACGACCATGTCGTCCGCCGCGTCGAGGGCGAGCCCGATCTGCTCTTCATCGATCTTCACCTGCTCCACGAGGTGACCAGCCCCCAGGCGTTCGACGGGCTGCGGATGAACGGCCGACCGGTGCGGCGTACCGACCTCACCATCGCCACCGAGGACCACAACACCCCCACCCTCGACATCGACAAGCCCATCGCCGACCCGGTCTCCCGCACCCAGCTCGAAACGCTGCGCAAGAACTGCGCGGAGTTCGGCGTGCGGCTGCACCCGCTGGGCGACGTCGAGCAGGGCGTCGTCCACGTGGTGGGCCCGCAGCTCGGGCTGACCCAGCCGGGCACCACCGTGGTCTGCGGCGACTCGCACACCTCCACGCACGGCGCCTTCGGCGCGCTGGCGTTCGGCATCGGCACCTCCCAGGTCGAACACGTGCTGGCCACCCAGACGCTGCCGCTCGCGCCGTTCAAGACGATGGCGATCACCGTGGACGGCGAACTGCCCCCCGGCGTCACCGCCAAGGACCTGATCCTCGCCGTGATCACGCAGATCGGCACCGGCGGCGGCCAGGGCTATGTCATCGAATACCGCGGCTCCGCCATCGAGAAGCTGTCGATGGAATCGCGGATGACCGTCTGCAACATGTCGATCGAGGCGGGCGCGCGGGCCGGCATGATCGCCCCCGACCAGACCACGTTCGACTACCTGGAAGGGCGCGTGCACGCCCCCAAGGGCGCGGACTGGGACGCGGCGGTGGCGTACTGGAAGACGCTGCGCACCGACGACGACGCGGTCTTCGACCACGAGGTGCGGATCGACGCCGCCACCCTGGCGCCGTTCGTCACCTGGGGCACCAACCCCGGCCAGGGCGCGCCGCTGAGCGCGGCCGTGCCGGACCCGGCGTCCTTCGCCGACCCCGGCGACCGGCTCTCCGCCGAGAAGGCGCTGGAGTACATGGGCCTGTCCGCGGGCCAGCCGCTGCGCGAGGTCGCCGTGGACACCGTCTTCGTCGGCTCCTGCACCAACGGCCGGATCGAGGACCTGCGGGCCGCCGCGTCGGTCGTCGAGGGCCGCAAGGTGGCCGACGGCGTCCGCATGCTGGTCGTGCCGGGCTCCGTACGGGTCGCGTTGCAGGCCGTCGAGGAGGGCCTGGACAAGGTGTTCACCGCCGCCGGCGCCGAATGGCGGCACGCGGGTTGCTCGATGTGCCTGGGTATGAACCCGGACCAACTCGCCCCCGGCGAGCGCTCCGCGTCCACCTCGAACCGCAACTTCGAGGGACGGCAGGGCAAGGGCGGCCGTACGCACCTGGTCTCGCCGCAGGTGGCCGCCGCCACCGCGGTGCTCGGCCACCTCGCCTCGCCCGCCGACCTGTCCGACGCCCCTGTCCTGACGGAGGTCTGAGCCCCCATGGAAGCCTTCACCACGCACACCGGCCGGGCCGTACCGCTGCGCCGCGGCAATGTGGACACCGACCAGATCATCCCCGCGCACTGGCTGAAGAAGGTCACGCGCAACGGATTCGAGGACGGCCTGTTCGAAGCCTGGCGCAAGGACGAGAACTTCGTCCTCAACGCCCCCGAGCGGCAGGGCGCCACCGTGCTCGTCGCCGGACCCGACTTCGGCACCGGTTCGTCGCGCGAACACGCGGTCTGGGCCTTGCAGAACTACGGCTTCAAGACCGTGATCTCGTCCCGCTTCGCGGACATCTTCCGCGGCAATTCGCTGAAGAACGGCCTGCTCACGGTCGTATTGCCGCAGGAGACGGTGGAATCGCTCTGGAAGCTGGTCGAGGCCGACCCGCAGGCCGAGATCACCGTCGACCTGGTGGCCCGCGAGGTGCGCGCCGAGGGCCCCGGTGTGTCGCTGACCGAGCCGTTCGAGCTGGACGACAACGCCCGCTGGCGGCTGCTGGAAGGGCTGGACGACATCAGTCTGACCCTCGCCAACGAGGCCGACATCTCGGCGTTCGAAGCCGGCCGCCCGTCCTTCAAGCCGAGCACCGTGCAGGTCTGACCGACCCGTTCGGCCCTGTTCGGCCCCAAGAAGCGCCCTCTGCCCGTCCGCAGAGGGCGCTTCTGCGTGTCCGGGCGATGTCTGGGCCGGTCCCGAAGTGCCCGTGGGGGCGGCCCAGGAGGGTCCGTCCGGGCGGTCCAGGAGTGTCCGGAAAACGGCCCGGAACACCCGGTTGGCCCTGTCGCTCCCGACAACTCGCCGCAGATGGCACAATCGACGCATGGAACGCGACGGCCAACTCCAGCTCTACGGGGTTCTCGCCGCGCGTCTGAAGCAGGCGCATCTGCGCGTCGCGAATCCCGAAGTCCCTGATGGGACACGGCGGGAGTTGAGTCGCCGGCTGCTCGCGGTGACCGCTGTGGCGAAGCACGATCTCGCCGACGCGGCACGGCGCCTGGACGTGTTAACGGCTGAGTTGGACGACCTCGGAATCCCGGATCGCTGATCCCGTAGAGCACCGAGTTCGTTGCGGCACAAGGGTGATTCGCCCGTTTCGTATTTGATTTGCGGTATATATCCGCCTAGCGTGCGAAAAAGCCCGCACTCATTCGCCGGGCAAGTTTCCGAAGGGGAAGACGTGAACAAGGCGCAGCTCGTAGAAGCGATTGCCGACAAGGTAGGTGGCCGCCAGGCCGCCGCGGACGCGGTTGACGCGGTTCTCGACGCGATCGTCCGTGCGACGGTCTCGGGCGACCGGGTCTCGGTCACCGGTTTCGGTTCGTTCGAGAAGGTGGAGCGTCCGGCCCGTTACGCCCGCAATCCCCAGACCGGGGAGCGGGTCCGGGTCAAGAAGACCTCGGTGCCGCGGTTCCGCGCGGGTCAGGGCTTCAAGGACCTGGTCAGCGGCACCAAGAAGCTCCCGAAGAACGACGTCGCGGTGAAGAAGGCGCCCAAGGGCAGCCTCAGCGGCGGCGCTTCCACCACCACGAGGACCACCACCAAGAAGGCGGCGGCCAAGAAGGTCACCGCGGCCAAGAAGACGGTCGCGAAGAAGGCCTCCGCCGCCAAGAAGACCGCCGCGGCCAAGACCACGGCGGCCAAGAAGACCACCGCCAAGAAGGCCACGGCGAAGAAGACCACCGCCAAGAAGGCGGCGGCCAAGAAGGCCCCGGCCAAGAAGGTCGCCGCGAAGAAGGCCCCGGCCAAGCGCGCGACCGCCCGCAAGACCGCCGCCAAGCGGAGCGCCACCAGGTAGTAGTCCGTCCCACGGACCGCGACGGGCCGGGTTCCCCCAGGGGAGCCCGGCCCGCGCTCGTTTTTTTTGGCCGCCTTCTCTCCCCCGGACTCCGTCCGGGGGCGCCCCCATGGGCGGCTTGGACCCGCCTTCGGCTCGCCGGCTACCGGCGAACCGCCCTGCGTCAGGGAGCCCCTTCGCTACACCGCAGGGTCCGGGAAGGTCTGGAGGGTGATGAAGACCACCCGGCGGGTGTCGGCGGAGCCGTCGGTGCGGATGCGGACGCGCTGGCCGGGGCGCAGGAGGCGCAGGCCGCCCGCGTCGAAGGCGGCGGCGTCGAAGGGCAGCGGCGTCCCGTCGTCGAGGAGCACGCTGCCGCCGCGGGTCTCGGGGTCGTAGGTGAACGCGGTTGCCTGCATGGGCCGCAGCCTAGTGCCCGGCCCCGGGGAGACCGCCGGTCACGGCACGGGTGCCCGGCCCGGCCGGTGGTTCAGTCCGCGATCAGCAGCCCGGCGGCGGCCAGCGCCGTACGTTCGCCGACGCCCAGGGCCAGGGCCGCGCGCAGGTCGTCGCCGGTGTCCACGTCCTGCCGCACCGACGGCACCCGCCGCAGGGCGATCTCGCGGGCCCCGGTGGCCAGGTGGCGGGCGCGGGAGGCGCCGCCGAAGGCGGGGGAGAGGGCCGAACCGCGCGGAGCGGCGAGCAAGGTTGTCCCCACACCGGCCGCGTCGGCCAGAAAAGCCCGCTCCTGGCCGCCCGCGGCCTCCCGGAGCACCCACGCCAGCTCAGCGGGCCGCAAGGCCGGGAGATCGCCGTTCAGCGCCGCGACCGCCGCGTACGGATCGCGGGCCCGCACCCGGTCCGCCCCGTACCGCAGCGCGGCGTTCAGCCCCGCCGCCGGGGCGTCGGGCACCACGAAGGCACCCAGGGCGGCCAGCTCCGCCCCGGCCCGCTCGTCGTCCGTGACCACGGTCACGTCGGCCACCTCGGCGCAGGCCAGCGCCGCCGCGACCGTGTCCAGCGCGAACGCCAGGGCCAGCGCGGGCCGTACCGCACCGGCCGCCGTGGCCAACCGGCTCTTGGCCACGGCCAGCGGCTTCAGCGGCACGACAAGGGACCACTTCCAGGTCACATCTATCGCCACCGCACCATTGTGCGGCCTTCCCCAGGCGCCCCACGGGCCGCCGGGCCCTGGCGTTAACGTGTCCATAGCCGCAGACTTGTGCGGCTGCCGCACGGGTGGTGCTGCGCGAGCCTCTACGAGCGCAGCGTCACAGCAACGAAGAGGAGTCCTGGTGTCCCGCCGCAGAATCGGTTTCTGGTACCGCCTGGCGGCCGTCATCGCGAAACCGCCGCTCATTGTGCTGTTCAAGCGGGACTGGCACGGAATGGAGCACATTCCGGCCGACGGCGGTTTCATCACGGCGGTGAACCACAACTCGTACCTGGACCCGCTGTCGTACGCGCATTTCCAGTACAACACCGGCCGCGTCCCCCGCTTCCTGGCCAAGGCGGGGCTCTTCAAGCCCTTCTTCGTCGGCACGATGCTGCGCGGCACCGGCCAGATCCCCGTCTTCCGCGAGACCACCGACGCCGCGAACGCCTTCCGCGCCGCCGTCGACGCCATCAACTCCGGCGAGTGCGTCGCCTTCTACCCCGAAGGCACCCTCACCCGTGACCCCGACATGTGGCCGATGGTCTCCAAGACCGGCGTCGCCCGCGTCGCGCTGCTCACCAAGGCGCCCGTGATCCCCGTCGCCCAGTGGGGCGCCAACGAGGCCGTGCCGCCGTACGCCAAGAGCAAGCGCGTACGCCTGCTGCCGCGCAAGACGCTGCGGGTGCTCGCGGGCGAACCCGTCGACCTGACCGCGTTCTACGGCCAGGACCCCACCCCCGACGTGCTGCGCGCCGTCACCGAGACCATCATGCTCGCGGTCACCGCGCTGCTCGCCGAGGTACGCCAGGAACCCGCGCCCGCCGGTCTCTACGACCCGCGCAAGGCACGGGAGGGCGCATGACGGTCCGCTGCGCCGTCTACGGCACCGGCTCCTGGGGCACCGCCTTCTCGATGGTCCTCGCCGACGCCGGGTGCGAGGTGGCGCTCTGGGGCCGCCGCCCCGAGCTGACCGCGGCGATCAACGCCGACCGCAGGAACCCCGAATACCTCCCCGACCTCGAACTGCCCGCCGCCGTCACCGCCACCGCGGACCCCGCGGAAGCCGCCGCCGACGCCGAATTCGTCATCCTGTGCGTCCCGTCCCAGACGCTGCGCGCCAACCTCGCCGACTGGGCACCGCTGCTGCGCCCCGACGCGGTCCTGGTCAGCCTGATGAAGGGCGTCGAACTGGGCACCGCCAAGCTGATGAGCGAGGTGATCGAGGAGGTCGCCAAGGCAGGACCCGACCGCGTCGCCGTCCTGTCGGGCCCCAACCTCGCCCCGGAGATCGCCGCCAGGCAGCCCGCCGCCGCCGTCGTCGCCAGCCGCGACGAAGCCGTCGCCCGCCGCTTCCAGGCCGCCTGCCACACCGGCTACTTCCGCCCATACACCAACACCGACGTCGTCGGCGTCGAACTGGGCGGCGCCGTCAAGAACGTCATCGGCCTCGCGGTCGGCATCGCCGACGGCATGGGCCTGGGCGACAACACCAAGGCGTCCCTGATCACCCGCGGCCTGGCCGAGACCACCAGGCTCGGCATGGCGATGGGCGCCGACGCGCACACCTTCGCCGGCCTCGCGGGCATGGGCGACCTGGTCGCCACCTGCTCCTCACCGCTGTCGCGCAACCACACCTTCGGCATGAACCTCGGCCGCGGCATGACCCTGGCCGAGACCATCGCCGTCACCAGCCAGACGGCCGAGGGCGTCAAGTCCTGCGAGTCCGTGGCCGATCTGGCCCGCAGGCACGGCGTCGACATGCCGCTGACGGAAACCGTGGTCGACATCGTGCACAACGGGAAACCGCCCGTCGTGGCCGTACAGGAGTTGATGTCACGCTCCGCCAAGCCGGAACGGTAGGGTCATCGCGACATGAGCAACCTTGCATCCCACGACAGCTCCCAGAGCCCTGACCGGCGCGAATCCGGCCCGGACCGGCCCGCGGACCCGTACGCGGACCGGCGCGTGGTAGGCCACGCGAGCGAGAACTACCCGCGCAAGCCGCGGGTCGCGGTCGTCTTCGGCGGACGCAGCTCCGAGCACGGCGTCTCGGTGGTCACCGCGGCCAGCGTGCTCAGCGCCATCGACCGCGACAAGTACGACGTCCTGCCCATCGGCATCACCACCGAGGGCCGCTGGGCGCTGACCGCGGACGCCCCCGAGCGGATGGCCATCGCCGACCGCCGGATGCCGACCGTCGAACAGGTCACCGACCACGAGGGCGCCGTCATGCTCCCGGTCGACCCGGCCAACCGCGAGGTCGTCTACACCGAAGCGGGCGCCGTCCCGAAGGCGCTCGGCGAGGTCGACGTCGTCTTCCCCATGCTGCACGGCCCGTACGGCGAGGACGGCACCCTCCAGGGCCTGCTCGAACTCTCCGGCGTCCCGTACGTCGGCGCGGGCGTGCTCGCCTCCGCCGTCGGCATGGACAAGGAGTACATGAAGCGCGTCTTCACCTCCTTCGGCCTGGCCGTCGGCCCCTACACCGTCATCCGCCCCCGCGAATGGGAACGCGACAGCGACGCCGTACGCCGCAAGGTCACCGACTTCGCCGCCGAGCACGGCTGGCCGCTGTTCGTGAAGCCCGCCCGCGCCGGATCGTCCTTCGGCATCACCAAGGTCGAAGGCCCGGAAGGGCTCGACGCGGCCATCACCGAGGCCAGGCGGCACGACCCCAAGGTCATCGTCGAAGCGCTGCTGCGCGGACGCGAGATCGAGTGCGGCGTCCTGGAGTTCGAGGACGGCCCGCGCGCCTCCGTACCGGCCGAGATCCCGCCGGTCACCAGCCACGCGTTCTACGACTTCGAGGCGAAGTACATCGACTCCGCCGAGGGAATCGTTCCTGCGCCGCTCACCGAGGAGCAGACCGCCGAGGTACGGCGGCTCGCCGTCGAGGCGTTCGAGGCCGCGTCCTGTGAGGGCCTGGTCCGCGCCGACTTCTTCCTGCTGGACAGCGGGGAGTTCGTCATCAACGAGATCAACACGATGCCGGGCTTCACCCCGATCTCGATGTACCCGCGGATGTGGCAGGAGACGGGCGTCGACTACCGGCAACTGGTCGACCTGCTCATCCAGGCGGCGCTGCGCCGCTCGACCGGCCTGCGCTAGCCCGCCGGGGCCGCGCCTGTGCGCGGCCTTCGGACGGACAGCCGAACCCCGAGGGGGTCAGACCCCCTCGGGGATCGTGCGCTTGATCGCGTCCGCGAGATCCGTCAGCGGACTGATGTCATGGGCGAAACGCTTCGGCAGAGCCACCTCGACATACGCCTTGCGCAGCGTTGTCGTCATCAGCACCCCACCGTCGGCTCCCTGCTCCACCGACCAGGAGACGCCGTCCACCTCGGCGCCGTAAGTGGAGGGGTCCGCGTCGGCGGCGGGCCGCGGGACACCGCAGCGCAACACGATCGGTGGATTGCCCCACCCGGCTGTCAGCTCCGATTCCGGCTTGAGATCATGCCGGGAGAGACCGTCGACCTTCGCGGGCAGATCGCCGTACAGCGCGTGACAGTATCCGGCGACACGTGCGTCAGGAACCGGTACGGCGATCGCTTCGTCCGTACCGGACGTGAACGCGTAGACCGCCGCCGCAGAAAGGCACGCGACGGCGGACACGGCGGTCAGTACAACTCGGCGATACAGCATCACCGGTGAGCATAGTGGGGGCTAGATATGGACGACGGGGCAGGTCAACGTTCGAGTGATGCCGTCCGCCTGCTGGACTTTGGCGACCACCATGCGGCCGAGATCATCGACCGTGTCTGCTTGGGCCCTGACGATGACGTCATAAGGACCGGTGACGTCCTCGGCCTGAATGACTCCTTCGATCTTGGAGATCACCTCCGCTACTGCCGAGGCTTTGCCGACCTCGGTCTGGATCAGGATGTACGCCTGTACCACGGAACCTCCAGGGCGGCTTCGAGGATCATGTGGGAAGGGGGACGCCACGTTATCGCGTCGTCGCGCACAGCGGGGAGACCCGCGCGGTACCTGACCCCCGTATTGACGGGTCTCACGCCCGTATTGACGGGAAACACGCAGCAGAACCGGCTCAGGCCGCGACTCGAGGGGACGTTGGGATGAAGGGGACTGTGGGCGAGTTGGGCGAGTTCGGGCTCATCAGGGAGTTGACCTCCCGGCTCACCACCACACCCGCGGTGAAAATCGGACCGGGTGACGACGCGGCCGTGGTCGCCGCGCCCGACCGCCGGGTGGTCGCCACCACGGACGTCCTCATCGAGGGCCGCCACTTCCGCCGCGACTGGTCCACCGCCTACGACGTGGGCCGCAAGGCCGCCGCGCAGAACCTCGCCGACATCGCCGCCATGGGCGCCTTCCCCACCGCCGTGCTGCTCGGCCTCGTCGTCCCCGCCGAACTCCCCGCCACCTGGGCCGTCGAACTCATGGACGGCATCCGCGACGAGTGCCAGGTCGCGGGAGCGGCCGTGGTCGGCGGCGACGTCGTACGCGGCGACACCATCACGGTGGCCGTCACCGCGCTCGGCGACCTCCGCAGCCGCGAGGCCATCACCCGATCGGGTGCCCGCGCGGGCGACATCGTCGCCGTCACCGGCTGGCTCGGCTGGTCCGCCGCCGGACTCGCCGTGCTCTCCCGCGGCTTCCGCTCCCCGCGCGCCTTCGTGGAGGCCCACCGCCGCCCGGAACCGCCGTACCACGCGGGCCCCGCGGCGGCCGAACTCGGCGCCACCGCCATGACCGACGTCAGCGACGGCCTGGTCGCCGACCTCGGCCACATCGCCGCCGCCAGCGGCGTCGACATCGACCTGCGCTCCGCGGATATCGACGTACCCGCCCAGATGTCCGACATCGGGCAGGCCGTGGGCGTCGACCCGCTGCACTGGGTGCTCACCGGCGGCGAGGACCACGCGATCGTCGCCGCCTTCCCCCGCGATGTGAAGCTGCCCGCCCGCTGGCGGGTCATCGGCGCCGTCAGCGCCCCCGCGGGCCGCACCCCGCAGGTCACCGTGGACGGCGCGCCCTGGGACAAGGCGGGCGGCTGGGACCACTTCGGGGACGAGGAGTGACCCTCCCGAACCCCGGCCTCCCGCGCCCCGCGCCTGTGCGGGCCGCCCCCGCCCGGGTGCTCACCGTCGCCGGATCCGACTCCGGCGGCGGCGCGGGCATCCAGGCCGACCTCAAGACGATGCTCGCCCTCGGCGTGCACGGCATGAGCGTGCTCACCGCCGTCACCGCGCAGAATTCGCTGGGCGTGCACGGCGTCTGGGACCTGCCGGAGGCGGCCGTACGCGCCCAGTTCCACGCCGTCGTCGGCGACATCGGGGTGGCGGCGGTCAAGACCGGCATGCTCTCCTCGGCGGCCCTCACCGAGACCGTCGCCGGTCTCCTCGCCGCGCTGGACGGCCGCGTCCCCGTCGTCGTCGACCCGGTCGGGATCTCCAAGCACGGCGACGCGCTGCTCGCCGAGGAAGCCGTCGAGACCGTACGCACCCGGCTGCTGCCGCTCGCCACCGTCGCCACCCCCAACCTGGACGAGGTCACCCAGCTCACCGGTCGTACCGTGCACGACGAGGCCGGCATGCGGGCCGCCGCCGACGCCGTACTCGCCCACGGGCCGCGCTGGGTCCTGGTCAAGGGCGGCCACCTCGCCGACAGCCGCTCGGCCGAGGCCGTCGACCTGCTCACCGACGGCGCCGCCGAGCACTGGTACCGCGCCCCGCGGCTCGACAACCGGCACACCCACGGGACGGGCTGCACCCTGGCCAGCGCGATCGCCTGCCACCTCGCCCTCGGCCGCGACGTGCCGGACGCCGTCGGACGGGCGAAGACGTACGTGACCGGCGCCATCGCGGCGGGCTTCCCGCTCGGCGCCGGGACCGGCCCCGTCGACCACGGCTGGCGCACGCGCTGAGCCGTCACCCGAGCCGCACGGGCACCCGTACAACGCAAGAAAACCGGCCCACCCTGAGGTGGACCGGCATTCGAGTAGCCGCTAAGGCTGCGCTGCTACGACGTGATGTACGACGACGCGTCAGCGCGAGACCTTACCGGCCTTGATGCACGAGGTGCAGACATTGAGGCGCTTCGGCGTCCGCCCGACCACTGCACGCACGCGCTGGATGTTGGGGTTCCAACGACGCGGGGTACGGCGGTGCGAGTGGGAGATGCTGTTGCCGAAGCCCGGCCCCTTGCCGCAGACGTCGCAGTTGGCAGCCACGGGTCACTCCAAAGACTTCAGATGCACTTACGATGAAAAGCCTGAGAGAGCCCCAGGCAACCGGAGCAGCATACAACGACCGCTCCCGTACAACGAAACTACCATGGTCCGCGGGCGCCCAGATCCGGACGCCCGCCCCCGTGACCGGGGTCACCACCAGGCCGTTTCCGTGCGGTCACGGGCGGCCCCGTCGCCGCCCGGCCCGCTCCCGACCGCCCCGAAAGGGCCTAGGCTCACCTGGCAGTTCCCGATATCCCGGTGTTCCGCAGGAGGACCTGTTGCCGCCCTCGCTCGACGCTTCCGCGGTGCTCGCCTGGTGCCGCCTCTCGCTCCAGGCACTGGGCAGGGCCCGCGAGGAGATCGACGCGATCAACGTCTATCCCGTCGCGGACGGGGACACCGGCACCAATCTGTACCTGACGTTCGAGTCCGCCGCGCAGGCCGTGGAAGCGGTCTTCGACGCGCACGCGACGGCCGCCGCCCCCGCGACCCGGCCCACCCTCCCCGACGTGCTCCGCGCCATGTCGCACGGCGCCCTCATCGGCGCCCGCGGCAATTCCGGCACGATCCTCGCCCAGCTCCTGCGCGGCATGAACGAGGCGGTCGCCTCGCCCGCCGACGCCCCTGAACGGATCGGGGCCGCCGAACTGCGGCGGGCCCTGCGGATCGCCGCGGAATCGGCGTACGACGCGGTCGCCCGGCCGGTCGAGGGCACGATGCTCACGGTGGCCGTCGGCGCGGCCGACGCCGCGGAGGCCGCCACGGGCGGCGTCGACGAGGTCGTACGGGCCGCGTACGCCGGAGCGCGCGCCGCGCTGGCCGCCACCCCGGGACAGCTCGGCGTGCTGCGCCGCGCGGGAGTGGTCGACGCGGGCGGCCTCGGCCTGGTCGCCGTGCTCGGCGCGCTGGCCGACGCCGTGACCGGCGACGCCCCCGAACAGCCCCTGGCCGGAACGGACTTCCGCGCCGGGCACACCGTCCCGGTCGAGGACGAGGACCTGTGCCCCGACGACGCGGTCCCCGACGGCCCCGCCTTCGAGGTGATCTTCCTGCTGGAGGCCGCCGACTCCGCCGTCACCCTGCTGCGGGCCCGGCTCGACGCGCTCGGCGACTCCCTCGTCGTCGTCGGCGGCGACGGGCTCTTCCACGTGCACGTCCACGTGGACGACGTCGGCGCCGCCATCGAGGCGGGCATCGAGGCCGGCCGCCCGTACCGCATCCGCGTCACCCACTTCGCCGACCAGACCAGGCCGCGCACCGAACCCGCGCACCGCGCCGTCGTCGCCGTCGTCCGCGGCGACGGCCTGTCGGAACTGTGCGCCCGCGCCGGGGCCACCGTCGTCGCCGTCCGCCCCGGCGAACAGCCCGCCAGCGGCGAGATCGCCGCCGCCATCCGCCGCGCCCACGCCCTTGAGGTCGTCCTGCTGCCCAACGACCGCGACCTGCGGCACGCGGCGGGCGCCGCCGCGGAACAGGCCCGCGCCGACGGCGTCCGGGTCGCCCTCATCCCCACCCGCTCCGCCGTCCAGGGCCTGGCCGCCCTCGCCGTCCACGAGCCCTCCCGGCGCTTCGACGAGGACGTCGTCGCCATGACCTCCGCCGCCGGAGCCACCCGCTACGCCGAACTCGCCGTCGCCGAGCACCGCTCCTGGACCTCGGCCGGCATCTGCCAGGCCGGCGACATCCTCGGCCTCATCGACGGCGACGTCTCCGTCATCGGCACCACGCTCGCCGGTACCGCCACCGCCGTCCTGGACCGCATGCTCGCCGCCGGCGGCGAACTCGTCACCCTGATCCCGGGACCCGACGCCCCCGCCGACCTCACCGCCCACATCGAGTCCCACGTCCGCGAGGCCCACCTGGCGGTGGACACCGTGACCTACGAGGGCGGCCAGGGCACCTGCCCCCTGCTAGTGGGCGTCGAGTAACCCGCCCCTCCCGCGGACCGCCGCGCGGACCTGCCCGAGGGGGATTTGTCGGTGGGGTGCGCCAAGATAGATCCCGATGTCGAACCCCATGGACGATCCGCTGCGGAAAATCGTCGGTGACCGTACCGCGAAGGTGCTCGCCGACCACCTCGGGCTGCACACCGCCGGTGACCTGCTGCATCACTATCCGCGCCGGTACGCCGAGCGCGGGGAGCTGACGCGGCTGGCGGATCTGCCGGTGGACGAGTACGTCACGGTGGTGGCGCAGATCGCGAAGGCGGACAAGCGGACGTACGGCCGCGGGTCCGGGGTGCGGCTCGAAGTCGTGGTGACCGACGGCAGCGGTTCGCTGACCCTGGTGTTCTTCAGCAAGGCGGCGCACGCGCACGCCCACCGGCTGATCCCGGGGCGGCGGGGGATGTTCTCGGGGAAGGTCTCGGTCTTCAACCGGACGCGCCAACTGGCCCACCCGGATTACCAGTTGCTGGACGCGGACGAGGGGGCGGAGAAGGACGCGCTGGACGCGTTCGCGAACCGGCTGATCCCGCTGTATCCAGCGTGCAAGCAGATCACCTCGTGGCGGATCGGGCAGGCGGTGGACACCGCGCTCAACTCGCTGACGGCGATCGGCTGGGAGGGCGTGGGGGAGCCGCTGCCCGCGGCGCTGCGCGAGGCGCGCGGGCTCGCGCCGCTGCCGGAGGCGCTGGAGCGGATCCACCGGCCGCGGACGAAGGCGGACATCGCGGCGGCCAGGGACCGGCTGAAGTGGGACGAGGCGTTCGTGCTCCAGGTGGCGCTGGCCCGCCGCAGGGCGGCGGACTCCGCGCTGCCCGCGGTGCCGCGCCGGCCGGGCCGGGACGGGCTGCTGACGGCGTTCGACGCGAAGCTGCCGTTCACACTGACCGACGGCCAGCGGAGGGTGTCGGGCGAGATCTTCGAGGACCTGGCGGCCGAGCACCCGATGCACCGGCTGCTCCAGGGTGAGGTCGGCTCGGGCAAGACGATGGTGGCGCTGCGGGCGATGCTCGGGGTGGTGGACGCGGGCGGCCAGGCGGCGATGCTCGCGCCGACCGAGGTGCTGGCCCAGCAGCACCACCGCTCCGTCACCGAGATGATGGGCGAACTGGCCGAGTCCTCCGGCATGCTGGGCGGCTCGGACCTCGGGACGAAGGTCGTGCTGCTGACCGGTTCCATGGGGACGCCCGCGCGGCGGCAGGCGCTGCTCGACCTGGTGACGGGCGAGGCCGGGATCGTGATCGGCACGCACGCGCTGATCGAGGACAAGGTGAAGTTCCACGACCTGGGCCTGGTCGTGGTCGACGAACAGCACCGCTTCGGCGTGGAGCAGCGGGACGCGCTGCGCGCCAAGGCCGCCCAGCCGCCGCACCTGCTGGTGATGACGGCCACCCCGATCCCGCGGACCGTCGCCATGACGGTCTTCGGCGACCTGGAGACGTCCGTACTGGACCAACTGCCCGCCGGGCGCTCGCCGATCGCCACCCATGTCGTACCGGCGGCCGAGAAGCCGCACTTCCTCAGCCGGGCCTGGGAGCGGGTACGGGAGGAGGTCGAGGGCGGGCACCAGGCGTACGTGGTGTGCCCGCGGATCGGCGACGAGGAGGAGGGCAAGGGGAGCGGCAAGGCCAAGGCGGCCAAGAAGGACAAGGAGCCGGGGCCCGACGACGACGAGCGCAGGCCGCCGCTGGCGGTGCTGGACGTCGCCGAGCAGATCGCCCAGGGGGCCCTGCGCGGGCTGCGCGTCGAGGTGCTGCACGGCCGGATGCAGCCGGACGCCAAGGACGACGTGATGCGCCGGTTCACCGCGGGCGAGGTGGACGTCCTGGTCGCCACCACGGTCATCGAGGTCGGGGTGAACGTGCCGAACGCCACCGCCATGGTGATCATGGACGCCGACCGCTTCGGCGTCTCGCAACTCCACCAGCTGCGCGGCCGGGTCGGCCGCGGCTCCGCGCCCGGCCTGTGCCTGCTGGTCTCCGAGGCGCCCGAGGCGACCCCGGCCCGCATGCGCCTGGACGCGGTGGCCGGGACGCTGGACGGCTTCGAACTCTCCGAGATCGACCTCCAGCAGCGCCGCGAGGGCGACGTCCTCGGCCAGGCCCAGTCCGGCAGCCGCTCCTCGCTGCGGGTGCTCACCGTCATGGACGACCGCGACGTCATCGAGGCCGCCCGCGAGGAGGCCACCGCGGTCGTGACCGCCGATCCCGAACTCACCGCGCACCCCGACCTCCGCAGCGCCCTGGACAGCCTGCTGGACGCGGACCGCGAGGAGTATCTGGAAAAGGGGTAGCCGGGCCGGGGCCCGTATCGTGGGGCGCGTCGGACCAGGTCCCCGCACCGGAAGTGAGTTCCATGACCCGCGTGATCGCCGGCGCCGCCGGGGGGCGGCGCCTCGCCGTACCGCCGGGCGACGGCACCAGGCCGACGTCCGACCGCGCCAAGGAGGGCCTGTTCTCCACCCTTCAGTCGCTGCGCGGCACGCTGGAGGGGGCCAGGGTGCTCGACCTCTACGCGGGCTCCGGCGCGGTCGGCCTCGAAGCGCTCTCGCGCGGCGCCGAACACGTCCTGCTGGCCGAGGCCGAGCCGCGGGCGGCTCGGGTGATCAGGGAGAACGTGGCGGCGCTGAAACTGCCCGGCGCCGAGGTGCGCTCGGGACGCGCGGAGAAGATCGTCGCGGGACCGGCGCCGCGGCCGTACGACGTGGTCTTCCTCGACCCGCCGTACGACGTCGAGGACGGCGAACTGCGGGAGATCCTGCTCACACTCCTGGCCAATGACTGGCTGACGGAGGAAGCGCTGGTCACCGTGGAGCGCAGGACCCGGGGCGGCGAATTCGGCTGGCCCCCGGGTTTCACGGGCCTGCGGTCCCGGCGGTACGGCGAAGCGACGCTTTGGTACGGTCGCGCCGCCCGGGTCACCGCCGGGTCATGAGCCCGCGGAGTCGACATGAACCCGCACCATGAGCCGTAGCACCCGCCGTACGGAGAGCGAGGAACCACTCTTGCGCCGCGCCGTCTGTCCGGGGTCCTTCGACCCCATCACCAACGGACACCTCGACATCATCGCCCGCGCCTCACGGCTGTACGACACCGTGTACGTCGCCGTGATGATCAACCAGTCCAAGCAGGGCCTGTTCACCATCGAGGAGCGCATCGCGCTGATCGAGGAGGTCACGGGCGACCTGGGCAACGTCAAGGTCGAGTCGTTCCACGGCCTGCTGGTGGACTTCTGCAAGCAGCGCGAGATCCCGGCCATCGTGAAGGGCCTGCGCGCGGTCAGCGACTTCGACTACGAGTTGCAGATGGCCCAGATGAACATCGGCCTCACCGGTGTCGAGACCCTCTTCGTCCCCACCAACCCCGCCTACAGCTTCCTGTCCTCGAGTCTGGTCAAGGAAGTCGCCCAATGGGGCGGCGACATCTCCCACTTGGTGCCGTCCGTCGTCCTCGACGCGCTCAAGCCCAAACTCCGACAGCGCTAGGCTCTCCCCCGTGGACGTCCAGAAGAAGCTCGATGAGATCGCGGCCACCGTGGCTAACGCCCGGTCGATGCCGATGTCGGCCTCCTGCGTGGTGAACCGTGCCGAGCTGCTCGCCATGCTCGACGAGGTCGCCGCCGCGCTTCCCGACTCCCTCTCCCAGGCGCAGGCACTGCTCGGCGACCGGGAGACGATGGTCGGGGAGGCCCGAGCCGAAGCCCAGCGGATCATCGAATCGGCCCACGCCGAACGCGGATCGCTGGTCTCCGACACCCAGGTGGCCCGCCAGTCGCAGGACGAGGCGGAGCGGATCGTCGCCGAGGCGCGCCGCGAGGCCGCCGAGATCCGCGCCGAGGCCGACGACTACGTCGACAGCAAGCTCGCCAACTTCGAAGTGGTCCTCACCAAGACCATCGGCTCGGTCGACCGCGGCCGGGAGAAGCTGCTCGGCCACGACCCCAACGGCTACGACCAGGGTTACGACCAGGCCGAGGAGGACGCGGACGCCCCCGAGCGCAGCGCCGACCCGGAGACCCTGCGCCGCCGCGCCGACGAGTACGTGGACGCCAAGCTGGGCGCCTTCGAGGCCGTCCTGAGCAAGACCCTGGAGGCCGTCGGCCGCGGGCGCCTGAAGCTCACCGGCCACAATCCGATCGACGACCTCGCCGCGCAGATGGCCGCGCAGGACGCCGCGGACGGCGACGGCGAGCACGGCGGGCAGCGGCAGAGCGACGCCGACTACATGGCGGGCCTGGCCGCGCCCACCGCCCCCGAGCAGGCCGACCTGGCGCAGTACGGCTACGACCCGGCCCCGCAGCAGGCCGCCGCCGCGGCGGCTCCCGGCTACGGCTATTCGCAGCAGGACACCGCGTACCAGCAGGGCGGTTACCAGGGCGACGGCGGCTACCGGCCCGAGTACCAGCAGGCCGCCGCCGACTCCGGCGCCTACGTCGACTACGGCACCCAGGCCCAGGACCCGTACGGCCAGCAGCAGCCCGCGTACCAGCAGGACGCGGCCGGCTACGGCTACGACCAGCAGCAGTACGACCAGCAGATCCCGTACCAGCAGCAGGGCTATCCGCAGCAGCAGCCGCAGGGGCAGCAGCCCGCGGCGCTGGACGAGACCAGCTTCTTCGACACCGGACTGATCGACCTCAACCGGCTGAGAGAGCTGGAGCAGGGCCGCTGAGGACGCCCGCGGGAGCCTGCCGGCGGCCCCGGACAGGCTCCGTTTGGGTGCGGGCGGGGTGGTCCAGTATCCTGTCACTTCCAGCCGTGTGAATTCCCGGCGCTTTGGCCTGCCCGCCCGCAAGGGTCGCCCGCGAGGGCCGCGGGGCAGGCCGTACCGATGAAAGCAGGAAGCCCTGAACACCCGCCTCGACCACCGCAACCCACTTGTGTTCGACACACACGAGCTGGGCCGGCGTCCTGGTGCGATGAGGAAGGTCTCCCGCTCGCTGCCGGCCCCCAAGGACCTCGGCCTCGTCGATGTCATCGGGGTGCCGGAGGGCGCCACGGTCGAGCTGGAGCTCCGCCTGGAGTCGGTCATGGAGGGTGTGCTGGTCACCGGCACCGCCCATGCGCCGGTCACGGGGGAGTGCGTAAGGTGTCTGGAACCCGTCGAGCGTGAGCTGGACGCGGAATTCCAGGAGATGTTCTCCTACCCCGACGCCGACACCAGGACCGCCCGCAAGGACGAAGCCGGTGACGACGCCGAGGACGAGGACGCGCTGGAACTCGAGGACGATCTCTTCGACCTCGAACCCGTACTGCGCGACGCGGTGGTGCTCGCACTGCCGTTGCAGCCGGTGTGCCGGGAGGACTGCGAAGGGCTGTGCTCCGAATGCGGAGTTCGCCTCGCGGACGACCCGGACCACCACCACGAGGTCACCGACATCCGGTGGGCGGCCTTGAAGGATCTCAACCAGAGTTTCGGTACCGACCATGGTGCCGACGAGAACCAGGAGAAGTAGCCGTGGCTGTTCCGAAGCGGAAGATGTCGCGCAGCAACACGCGCCACCGCCGTTCGCAGTGGAAGGCTGCGCCCGTGAGCCTGGTGGCGTGCGAGCGCTGCCACGAGCCGAAGCTCCAGCACATCGCGTGCCCGAGCTGCGGCACGTACAACCGCCGTCAGGTCATCGACGTCTGATCGGCAGGTGACAGGCTCCATGTCAGACGCCTCAGCGCCACAGTCGGCCACGGCGGACAAAGCCTCGTCCCCCACGCTTCTGGAAGGGCGGCTCGGGTACACCCTCGAGCCCGCCCTTCTGGTGCGTGCGCTGACCCACCGCTCGTACGCGTACGAGAACGGCGGGCTGCCCACCAACGAGCGGCTGGAGTTCCTCGGGGACTCCGTGCTCGGCCTGGTGGTCACCGACACCCTCTACCGCACCCACCCCGACCTGCCCGAGGGCCAACTGGCCAAGCTGCGGGCCGCGGTGGTCAACTCGCGTGCCCTGGCGGGCGTGAGCCGCGGGCTCGACCTCGGCGCGTTCATCCGCCTGGGCCGGGGCGAAGAGGGCACCGGCGGCCGGGACAAGGCATCCATCCTCGCGGACACCCTGGAAGCCGTCATCGGCGCGGTCTATCTCGACCAGGGGCTCGAAGCGGCCTCCGAGCTGGTGCACCGGCTCTTCGACCCGCTCATCGAGCAGTCCTCCAACCTCGGTGCGGGACTGGACTGGAAGACCAGCCTCCAGGAACTCACCGCAGCCGAAGGGCTCGGCGTTCCCGAGTACGTGGTCACCGAATCAGGACCCGACCACGAGAAGACCTTCACGGCTGCCGCCCGCGTCAGTGGCGTCGAGTACGGCACCGGCACCGGCCGCAGCAAGAAGGAAGCCGAGCAGCAGGCGGCGGAGTCCGCCTGGCGCTCCATCCGCGAAGCCGCCGCCTCAGCGGCGAGCTGAGCCCCGAAGGGGCGCGGGGAACCGCGCGATCGGCCGCGACGCGGCCGCAGGTCACCACCGGCCCCGGCGGGGCAGACCGGTCGTCTCCCGACCACCGGCCGTGGGGGGCCTGTCGCGCGGTTCCCCGCGCCCATGGCAGGGGCACACGCACCCGCGTGGACCATGAGGGGATGTCATGCCGGAGCTGCCGGAGGTGGAGGTCGTCCGGCGCGGACTCTCGCGCTGGGTCTCGGGCCGCACCGTCGAGACGGCCACCGTTTTCCATCCGCGGGCCGTACGGCGGCACGTGGCCGGGCCCGAGGACTTCGCGGCGCGGCTCAAGGGCGCGGCGATGGGCGAGGCGCACCGCAGGGGCAAGTATCTGTGGCTGCCGGTCACCGAGGACCTGTCGCTCATGGCCCACCTGGGGATGAGCGGTCAGCTCCTGGTGCAGCCGGAAACCGCGGCGGCCGAGACCCACCTGCGGATCCGTATCCGATTCCAGGACACCCTCGGCACCGAACTGCGCTTCGTCGACCAGCGCACCTTCGGCGGGCTGTCCCTGCACGAGGCGGTGCCGGGCGCGGCGGACGGCCTCCCGGCGGTCCTGGCGCACATCGCGCGCGACCCGCTGGACGACGCCTTCGACGAGGACGCCTTCCACACGGCGCTGCGCCGCAAGCGCACCACGATCAAGCGGGCGCTGCTCGACCAGTCGCTGATCAGCGGGGTCGGCAACATCTACGCCGACGAGGCGCTGTGGCGCACGCGGCTGCACTACGAGCGGCCGACGGCGTCGATGACCAGGCCGCGTACGGTGGAGCTGGTCACGCACATCCGCGAGGTGATGGGCGACGCGCTCGCCGCGGGCGGCACCAGTTTCGACAGCCTGTACGTCAATGTGAACGGTGAATCGGGCTACTTCGACCGGTCGCTGGACGCGTACGGCCGTGAAGACGAGCCGTGCCGCCGCTGCGGCACACCGATCAGGCGCCGGCCGTGGATGAACAGGTCGAGCTACTTCTGCCCGCGCTGTCAGCCGGTGCCGCGCTCCGCGTCGTAGCGTTCGCGCGCGGCCAGTACCTCCGGCATCCGGCCCTCGACCAGCGCGATCAGTGACAGCAGGCGCGCGGCGGTGTCCCGGCCGAGCGGGGTGAGCCGGTATTCGACGTGCGGCGGATTCGTCGGCCGCGCGTCCCTGACGACCAGGCCGTCGCGCTCCAGCGCGTGCAGCGTCTGCGACAGCATCTTCTCGCTGACCCCGTCCACGCGGCGGCGCAGCGCGTTGAACCGCAGCGTGTCCTCGTAGAGCGCGCCCAGCGTCAGGCCGCCCCACCGCCCGGTGACGTGCTCCAGCGTCCCGCGCGACGGGCAGGAGCGCGCGAAGACGTCGAAGGCGAGCCTGCCGTCGTCCTTCACGGTGGCCCCGGCGCACTCCGCCGTCCGGTCGCTGTCTGTCATACGCCCAGCGTACCCCCGCACAGCGCTCACCTCAGGGGTGCGCGATCCACCGGTTAGCGCCCTGGCCAGGGCGGCTCCGGCTCCAGCGGCTCCCACGGCTCCACAGGCCGCGACGGCTCCAGCGGCCTCAGAAGCCGAAGTCCTGGGTCCACCAGGGGCCGCCGCTGCCGTAGTGAATGCCGACGCCGAGGGTCTTGTAGTCGCAGTTGAGGATGTTGGCGCGGTGGCCGGGGCTGTTCATCCAGGCGTCCATGACGGCCTGGGCGGTGGCCTGGCCGCGGGCGATGTTCTCGCCGCCGAGGTTGGTGATGCCCAGCGCCTTGGCGCGGTCCCACGGGGTCTTGCCGTCGGGGTCGGTGTGGTCGAAGAAGCCGCGGGCGGCCATGTCCTCGCTGAACGCCTGCGCGAGGCCGTCGAGGGAGGAACTGGCGGTGAGCGGCGAGCAGCCCGCGCTCGCCCGCTGGGTGTTGACCAGGGAGAGGATCGCCGCGCGGGCCGCCGTGACGGCGTCGGCGGAGGCCGGGGCGGCGGTCGTGGGCGGCTGGGTGCGGGCCGCGGTGGTGGTCGGCACCGGGGTGGTGGGCGCGGCCGTCGTACGGGTCGGCGTGGGGGCGGCGGCCGGGCTGGTGGCCGTACGGGACGGCGTCGCCGTGTTCGACCGCATCGTGCCCGGCTTCGACGGCGTACCGGAGGACGGGGTACCGGGGGAGCCGGTGGTCTGCCCGGGGGTCGGCACCGTGCTGTCGCCCAGCGGCGAGGGCATGTCGCTGCCGTCGCGCGACGGGTCCGCCGGGCCGTCGGCCTGCGTGTGGCCCGCGTCGCCCTGGCGGTAGTCGAGACCGGCGGTGAGGCCGCTGAGCATCCCGGAGGACGCGGCGACCGCGCCCACGGCCATCGCGGCCGACGTGGCGAGCAGTCCGGTACGGACCGGGTGGTGCTTACGGCGCCCGCGGTGCGAGCGGGGTCCCGTCTCCGGCGCTGCCGGTTGCGCATGACGGCTGTGACGGCCCATCCTTCGCGCTCCTCTGGTCGGCTCGGTTCTGGCGGCCCGATTCGGCGGATTAACCCGAACGGGTGACCCCGTTGTCGGGTGACTGTAGCGAATGACGCCGCCCGCCGATGTGCTGCTGATCCAACTGGCGGGATAGCGTGCGGACATGAACGAAGATGTCCGGCTCACCGCGTGGGTGCGCGGCCGCGTCCAGGGCGTCGGCTTCCGGTGGTGGACCCGGGCCACCGCCCTGGAACTGGGCGGCCTCGTCGGCTACGCGGGCAATCTGGGCGACGGCCGGGTCCAGGTCGTGGCCGAGGGCACGCGCGAACAGTGCGAGCGGCTGCTGGAGTGGCTGCGCCGCGGGGACACGCCCGGACGGGTCGACGGAGTGACCGAGATCTGGGGCCGGCCGCGGGGCGGATACGAAGGTTTCGAGATCCGCTGAGCAATTTGGTTGCCATACGACGATCGCCGTGTCAGGCTGCCCCCATCGAGCATGATCCCTATGCCACGCGGGCAGCCCGCGGCGCCGTCAGCGCCGTGTTTTCTGAGGCGGACCCGACGACTGGGCTGTGATCGTGTTGACCGTCCCGTTATTTGGTGAGACTCTGGAAGCCCCGCGCATCGTGGCTCCAGGATTGTTCAGCGGCGGTCACGGCACTCACCCTGCGCGGGCGAGCAACCCTCACCCACGACCCAAACCGCATTCGGTCGGTCACTCAGCGTGGAGGACCATCCATCATGGCAAAGGCGCTTCTCGGTTACGTCGGCGGTCCCGACCCGCGACTTCTCGCCGAGATGCGAAGGCTCCAGCAGCGCGTTCAGGATCTGGAATCCGAGCTTGTCCGGATGCAGGCCGAGAACGACGCTCTGACTGTCGCATCGCACGAAGAGTCGCTGCTCAGCAGCATCGACGTATCTCGCGCGGAGCCCGTGCTCGCCTGAACCGGTCCCCGGCCCGGACAGGTGTCCCCGGACACCGCCTGAGAATCTGCAGAATCCGCGAGGGACGCTTCGGCGTCCCTTTCGTCATTCCGCGCGCTGTCCCCTCGCCCTGCTCCCCACCCGCTCCCCGCCTGGACGTTCGCTTCTTAACGCATGATGTGCCCTGCGCCTTCCTCGGTGAAACCGAGGACGGCTAGTAGAGTCGACCGGCGTGCATCTCAAGAGCCTCACGCTGCGCGGTTTCAAGTCGTTCGCCTCGGCGACGACCCTGCGCTTCGAACCCGGAATCACCTGCGTCGTCGGCCCCAACGGGTCCGGCAAGTCCAATGTGGTCGACGCGCTGTCCTGGGTCATGGGCGAGCAGGGGGCCAAGTCGCTGCGCGGCGGCAAGATGGAGGACGTCATCTTCGCCGGCACCACGGGCCGCCCCCCGCTGGGCCGCGCCGAGGTGTCCCTGACCATCGACAACAGCGACGGCGTCCTGCCGATCGAGTACGCCGAGGTCACCATCACGCGGATCATGTTCCGCAACGGCGGCAGCGAGTACCAGCTCAACGGCGACACCTGCCGCCTGCTGGACATCCAGGAACTTCTCTCCGACTCCGGTATCGGCCGCGAGATGCACGTCATCGTCGGCCAGGGCCAGCTCGACTCCGTACTGCACGCCGACCCGATGGGCCGCCGCGCCTTCATCGAGGAGGCCGCGGGTGTGCTCAAGCACCGCAAGCGCAAGGAGAAGGCGCTGCGGAAACTGGACGCGATGCAGGCCAATCTCGCCCGTGTGACGGACCTCACCGGTGAGCTGCGCCGCCAGCTCAAACCGCTCGGCCGCCAGGCCCAGGTCGCCCGCCGCGCCGCCGTCATCCAGGCCGACCTGCGCGACGCCCGGCTGCGGCTGCTCGCCGACGACCTGGTCACGCTGCGGGAGGCGCTGAGCGCCGAGGTCGCCGACGAGGCCGCGCTCAAGGAGCGCCGCGACGCCGTCGAGACGGAACTGGCCGCCGCCGTCCAGCGCGAGGCCCGCCTGGAGGAGCAGGTACGCGCCCTGTCGCCGCGGCTGACCGACGCGCAGGCCACCTGGTACGCGCTGTCCCAGCTCGCCGAACGCGTACGCGGCACGATCGGCCTCGCCGAGCAGCGGCACCGGCACGCCACGTCCCAGCCCGCCGAGGAGCGGCGCGGCCGGGACCCGGAGGACATGGAACGCGAGGCCGCCCGCATCCGCGAGCAGGAGGCCGAGCTGTCCGAGGCTCTGGACGCGGCCCAGCGCGCCCTGGACGACACCGTCGACCACCGCGCCGAGCTGGAGCGCCGGCTCGCCGAGGAGGAGGCCCGGCTCAGGACCGCCGCCCGCGCCATCGCCGACCGCCGTGAGGGCCTGGCCCGGCTGCACGCCCAGGTCAACGCCGCCCGCTCCAAGGCCGCCTCCGCCGAGGCCGAGATCGGCCGCCTCGCCGCCGCCCGCGACGAGGCCCGCGACCGGGCGGAGTCCGCGCAGGGCGAGTACGAGGAACTGCGCGCGCAGGTCGACGGCCTGGACGCCGACGACTCGGAGCTGGAGGAGCGGTTCCAGGCCGCGCGCCGCGAACAGGCCGCGGCGGAGGAGGCGTTCAGCGCCGCGCGCGAGGCCGCCACCGCGGCGGAGCGCCGCCGGGCCGCCGTCGCCGCCCGCCGGGACGCGCTCGCGCCGTCGCTCCGCCGCAAGGACGGCACCGGCGCGCTGCTCAGCGCGGGCGAGGGGCGCGACGCCCTGCCCGGCATCCTGGGCTCGGCCGCCGCGCTGCTCCGCGTCACCCCCGGCTACGAGATCCCGCTCGCCGCCGCGCTCGGCGCCGCCGCCGACGCCGTCGCGGTCACCGGCCCCTCCGCCGCCGCGGACGCGCTGCGCCTGCTCCGCAAAGAGGACGCGGGCCGCGCGGCCCTCCTCCTCGCGGCCCCGGCCGCCGAGCCCGTCGTCGCCCGCGACCACCGCCCGCCGACGGAGGCCGCCCGCGACGCGGCCGACGGGGACGGTCAGGGCCTCGCGAGCGGGGGCGTTTCCGGGGGCGGCGCGGGGTCCGGCGGGTCGGGCCCGGGCCCGGCAGACGCGGGCGTTTCCGGCGACCCGGGGCCGGACGCGGCCGAAGCGGGCGGGCGGCGTGCCGCGCTGCCGGGGCAGGCGGGCGGCGGCTCCGCCGGGTCCGGTGACGGGGGTCGCCTTCCGGCGGCGACGGCGGGCGCCGGTGTGCCGGGTCCGAGGCCGGAGGCCGCAGGGCTGCCCGGGCAGGCGCGGTGGGCCGTGGAACTGGTCGCCGCGGACGGGGAGCTGCTGCCCGCGGTGCGGCGGCTGCTGGACGGGATCGTCGTCGTGGAGTCGCTGGAGGAGGCCGAGGCGCTGGTCGGACGGCGTCCCGAGCTGACCGCGGTGACCGCGGAGGGCGATGTGCTGTCCGCGCATCTCGCGCAGGGCGGCTCGGCGAAGGCGCCCAGCCTGCTGGAAGTGCAGGCGCAGGTGGACGAGGCGACGGCCGAGCTGGAGCAGCTCGACGCGCGCTGTGCGGCGCTGGCGGCCGAGCAGCAGGACGCCAAGGAGCGCCGGGCGGTGGCGACGCGCGAGGTCGAGGCGCTGACCCAGCTGCGCCGCGCGGCGGAGAAGGAGAAGTCGTCGGTCGCGCAGCAGCTGGGCCGGTTCGGCGGCCAGGCCAGGGCGGCGGCGGGGGAGGCGGACCGGGCCGCCGCGGCCGTGGGCCGCTCCGAGGAGGCGCTGGCGGCGGCCCGCGAGGAGTTCGAGGAGCTGTCGTACCGGCTGAGCGAGGCCGAGGAGGAGCCCGGCGAGGAGGAGCCGGACACCTCCGTACGGGACCGGCTGTCCGCCGACGGCGCGAACGCCCGGCAGACCGAGATGGAGGCGCGGCTCCAGGTCCGTACGCACGAGGAGCGGGTCAAGGGCCTGGCGGGCCGGGCCGACGGCCTGGACCGGGCGGCGCGCGCCGAGCGCGAGACCCGGGCCCGCGCCCAGCAGCGCAGGGCCCGGCTCGCCTACGAGACGTCCGTCGCGGCGGCCGTGGTGGAGGGCGCCCGGGCGCTGCTGGACTGCGTCCAGATCTCGCTGGGCCGCGCCGAGGAGGAGCGGGCCGCCGCCGAGCAGGCGAGGGCGGAGCGCGAGGCGGAGCTGGGCCAGGAGCGGCGGCGCGGCCGGGACCTGAAGAGCGAGCTGGACCGGCTGACCGGCGACGTCCACAAGGGCGAGGTGCTGGGCGCGGAGAAGCGCATGCGGATCGAGCAGCTGGAGGCCAAGGCGCTGGAGGAGCACGGCATGGAGCCCGCGGGGCTCGTCGCGGAGTACGGCCCCGACCAGCTCGTGCCGCCGTCGCCGCCCGCCGAGGGCGAGATCCTGCCCGAGGACCCGGAGGACCCGCGCAACCAGCCGCGCCCGTACCACCGCCCCGAGCAGGAGAAGCGGCTGAAGGCGGCGGAGAAGGCGTACGCGCAGCTCGGCAAGGTCAACCCGCTGGCGCTTGAGGAGTTCGCGGCGCTGGAGGAGCGGCACAAATTCCTCACCGAGCAGCTGGAGGACCTGCGCAGGACACGGGCCGACCTGCTCCAGGTGATCAAGGACGTGGACGAGCGGGTGGAGCAGGTCTTCACCGCCGCCTTCCATGACACCGCCCGCGAGTTCGAGGGCGTCTTCTCGCGGCTTTTCCCAGGTGGGGAGGGTCGGCTGCTGCTCACCGACCCGGACAACATGCTGACCACAGGTGTGGAGGTTGAGGCGCGTCCGCCCGGGAAGAAGGTCAAGCGGTTGTCGCTCCTGTCGGGCGGTGAGCGCTCGCTGACCGCGGTGGCGATGCTGGTGTCGATCTTCAAGGCACGGCCGAGTCCGTTCTATGTGATGGACGAGGTCGAGGCCGCGCTGGACGACACCAATCTCCAGCGGCTCATCCGGATCATGGAGGAGCTTCAGGAGAGCTCGCAGCTCATCGTGATCACGCACCAGAAGCGGACGATGGAGGTCGCCGATGCCCTGTACGGCGTATCGATGCAGGGCGACGGTGTCTCCAAGGTGATCAGCCAACGGCTGCGGAACGGCAAGCAGCCGGCCGCGTAGGGCTCCGGGTCAGGCCCGGTTCCCGAGTGGTGGTGACCGACGCGTCGGCTGACACTCGAAGATCCAGACCCTCATGTGAGGGCTCACCGCCGAGCCCGAGGAGCCATCTTGACCAGCACCGCACGAGCCTCCGCCTCGGCAGATCACAACCCGCTGCCGGAGCACATCGGCCACATCATCTTCATCACGGCCGCCGCCGCCATGGGCGGCTTTCTCTTCGGCTACGACAGCTCCGTCATCAACGGCGCCGTCGAGGCCATCCGTGACAAGTACAACATCGGCTCCGGCACGCTCGCCCAGGTCATCGCCATCGCCCTGATCGGCTGCGCCATCGGCGCCGCGACCGCGGGCCGGATCGCCGACCGGATCGGCCGTATCCGCTGCATGCAGATCGCCGCCGTCATGTTCACCGTCAGCGCCGTCGGCTCGGCACTGCCCTTCGCGCTGTGGGACCTGGCCCTGTGGCGGATCATCGGCGGCTTCGCGATCGGCATGGCCTCGGTCATCGGCCCGGCCTACATCGCCGAGGTCTCGCCGCCCGCCTACCGCGGCAGGCTCGCCTCGTTCCAGCAGGCCGCCATCGTGCTCGGCATCGCGGTCTCGCAGCTCGTCAACTACGCCATCCTCAAGGGCGCCCACGGCGACCAGCGCGGCCACATCGTCGGCCTGGAGGCGTGGCAGGTCATGCTCGGTGTGATGGTCATCCCCGCGGTGGTCTACGGGCTGCTGTCGTTCGCGATCCCCGAGTCGCCGCGCTTCCTGATCTCCGTGGGGCGCGAGCAGGACGCCAAGGCCGTACTCGCCGATGTCGAGGGCTCGGACACCGACCTGGACGCCCGTGTCGCCGAGATCGAGACCGCCATGCGGCGCGAGCACAAGTCGACCTTCAAGGACCTGCTCGGCTCCCGCGGCGGTTTCCTGCCGATCGTCTGGATCGGTATCGGCCTGTCGGTCTTCCAGCAGCTCGTCGGCATCAACGTGGCCTTCTACTACTCGTCCACGCTCTGGCAGTCGGTCGGCATCAACCCCAGCAGCTCGTTCTTCTACTCCTTCACCACGTCGATCGTGAACATCATCGGCACGGTGATCGCGATGATCTTCGTGGACCGGATCGGCCGCAAGCCGCTGGCGCTGATCGGCTCCACCGGCATGGCCGTCGCGCTCGCCCTGGAGGCGTGGGCCTTCTCGTCCAAGTCCGGTGCCACCCTGCCGAACACCGAGGGCACGGTCGCCCTGATCGCCGCTCACTGCTTCGTGCTCTTCTTCGCCCTGTCGTGGGGCGTCATCGTCTGGGTCTTCCTCGGCGAGATGTTCCCCAACAAGATCCGGGCCGCGGCGCTCGGCGTCGCCGCCTCCGCGCAGTGGATCGCCAACTGGGCCATCACCGCGAGCTTCCCGAGCCTGGCGGACTGGAATCTGTCGGGCACGTACGTCATCTACGCGTGCTTCGCGACGCTCTCCATCCCGTTCGTGCTGGTGTTCGTGAAGGAGACGAAGGGCAAGACGCTGGAGGAGATGGGATAGCCGGGCGCCAAGCTCGCCGGGTGCCGGGTGCCGGGTGCCGGGTGCCGGGTGCCGGGTGTCGGGCCGCGGGCCCCGGAGGCTACGCGGCGAGCTTGGGGAGCACCTGCTCCGCGAGCAGCCGCAGGCTCCGCCAGCCCTCGTCGACGGGCATGCCCCCGCACAGCGGGTGCAGCACCAGGCTCGCCTGGTCACCGCCCGCCTCGGCGAGGGCGACGCACTGCGCCGGTGTGACGATCCGGTAGACGCCCTCCGCGCGCAGCTCCGCCACTCCCGACGCGGCCGAGCGGACCGCCGAGTGGATGTCGCCCGACTGCCAGGACGCGTAGGTACGCGCCTCGTGCAGCAGGTGCCCGCCGTACTCGGCCCAGGCCCGGTCCGGGTCCTCGGCGATGTGCAGCAGCGGCACGTCGGCAGGGGGCATCAGGCACCAGCCCTCCGTGCCGTACGCGGCCAGCCGCTCCTCGTAGTACGCCGCCAGCTCCGGCAGGTGCGCGCTGGGGAAGAACGGCAGGCCGAGCCGGGCCGCCCTGCGGGCCGCGGCCCGTGAGCTGCCGCCGATCAGCAGCGGCGGATGCGGCCGGGAGTACGGACGGGGCGTGACGCGTACGGTCCGGCCGCGGTAGTCGAAGGGCTCGCCGGTCCAGGCCGCGATCAGCGTGTCGAGCACCTCGTCCTGGAGGGCGCCGCGCCGGTGCCAGTCCTGGCCGAAGGCCGCGTACTCCTCCGGGCGGTAGCCGATCCCGGCCACCGTGACCAGCCGCCCGCCGCTGACCAGGTCCAGTACGGCCAGGTCCTCCGCCAGCCGCAGCGGGTCGTGCAGCGGCCCGATCAGCGCGGACACCGTCACCGAGATCCGGCTGGTGGCGCCGAGCACCGCTCCCGCGAAGGCCAGCGGCGCCGAGAGCCAGTTGTTCTCCGCGCCGTGGTGCTCCTCGGTCTGCACGGTGGTGACGCCGTGCTCGTCGGCGTACCTGGCCATCTCCAGGGCAGCCCGGTACCGTGCGCCGAGTGCCTTCGGCTCGGCCCCCGGATCGATCAGATTCATGCGCACGACGGTCACGGTCATGGCGGACGGCCCCCTTCGCCGGATGCGGGCGACCGGAGATTAGCTGACGCAGCGTCAGATTCACAGGGCCGCGACGGTCCGGGGACGGCTGGGGCGGGCCGGGAAGGCCGCGGTCCGCCGCCCGCTCGCCGCCCGCTCGCCGCCCGCGCGGCGCGGATACGGGCGCGGGTCCTGGGCGGGCGGGGGGTTTCCCGTACGGTTGACGTGCGCGTGTGCCTGACCGAGCCGTGACGCCTCGGTGGTCCCGAGCGTCGGTGGGCTAGCATGCACACGCCCTGACCTGGTGAAAGGCTCCGAAAGAAACCATGGAAATCGTCGTCCTTGCCGTAGTCATCGCCCTGGTCGTGATCCTCGGCGCCGGTGGACTGGTCGTCGGCAGCCGCCGCAAGAAGCGGCAGCTCCCGCCGACGCCGCCGAGCAGCCCGTCCGTCACCGCGCCTCCCGCGGAACCGCACGTCGGTGACGAGGCCGAGGCCCCGCGGGAGGAGCCCCGCAGGACCATCGAAGAGGTCGCCCTGCCCGGCGCGACCGCCGCGCCCGACGCGGTGGAGGAGGTGCAGGTCCCCCAGGCGCCGGTGCTCGAACAGCCGGAGCCCACGGCGGGACGCCTCGTCCGGCTGCGCTCACGCCTGTCGCGCTCGCAGAACTCGCTGGGCAAGGGCCTGCTCACGCTGCTCTCCCGTGAACGCCTCGACGAGGACACGTGGGAGGAGATCGAGGAGATCCTGCTCACCGCGGACGTCGGCGTCGCGCCCACCCAGGAACTGGTGGAGCGGCTGCGCACCCGCGTGCGGGTGCTCGGCACCCGGACCCCGGACGAGCTGCGCGGGCTGCTCCGCGAGGAGCTGATCACGCTCCTCGACCCGGAGCTGGACCGCACCCTGCACACCGAGAGCCACGAGACGTCCCCGGCCGTCCTGATGGTCGTCGGCGTCAACGGCACCGGCAAGACCACCACCACGGGCAAGCTCGCCCGCGTGCTGGTCGCCGACGGCCACAGCGTCGTGCTCGGCGCGGCCGACACCTTCCGCGCCGCCGCCGCCGACCAGCTCCAGACCTGGGGCGAGCGCGTCGGGGCGCGTACGGTACGCGGCCCCGAGGGCGGCGACCCCGCCTCCATCGCCTTCGACGCGGTCAAGGAAGGCATCGCCGAGGGCGCCGACGCGGTGCTCATCGACACCGCGGGCCGCCTGCACACCAAGACCGGCCTGATGGACGAGCTGGGCAAGGTCAAGCGCGTCGTGGAGAAGCACGGCCCGGTCGACGAGGTGCTGCTCGTCCTCGACGCCACCACCGGCCAGAACGGCCTCGTCCAGGCGCGCGTCTTCGCCGAGGTCGTCGACATCACCGGCATCGTCCTCACCAAGCTCGACGGCACCGCCAAGGGCGGCATCGTCGTCGCCGTCCAGCGGGAGCTGGGCGTCCCGGTCAAGCTCATCGGCCTCGGCGAGGGCGCCGACGACCTTGCCCCGTTCGAGCCGGGCGCCTTCGTGGACGCGCTCATCGGGGACTAGGGCCTGTCGTACGGCTGCGGTAAGGGGCGCTCACCCAGGTGGGCGTCCCTTACTCGTACCTGGTTGTGTACGGCAGGCGGCAGGCGGCGAGGAGCGAGCGGCAAGCGCCGAGCCCCGAGCGCCGAGCGGGACGGCAGGGCTCAGGCGAAGGCGCTGTCGCGGTGGCTGACGTACGCCAGAGTGCCGAGCAGG
This sequence comes from Streptomyces sp. NPDC025721, assembly GCF_055558595.1. NCBI lineage: Bacteria > Bacillati > Actinomycetota > Actinomycetes > Kitasatosporales > Streptomycetaceae > Streptomyces > Streptomyces sp. NPDC025721. Next base: position 178,557 of record NZ_JBVHMF010000006.1, read on the forward strand.
AGGCGGGCCTCGGGGGGCTGGGCGGCCGAGTCGAGGACCGGCTCGCGCAGCCAGCGGACCGGGCCGTGGCCGCCGAGGTCGGACGGGGGAGCCGTCACATGGTCGCCGGGGCCCAGGCAGCGCAGGTCGAGGCGCGCGTCGTCCCAGCCCATCCGGTAGAGCAGGTGCGGCAGCTCGGCGGCGGCGCCCGGCGCGACGAAGAACTGCGCGCGCCCCGTCGGCGTCAGCAGGACCGGACCGAGCCGCAGTCCCATCCGCTCCAGCCGTACCAGCGCCCGGCGCCCGGACGCCTCGGCCACGTCGAGCACGTCGAAGGTCCGCCCCGCGGGCAGCAGCACCGCGGCCCCCGGCACCTGTGACCAGGCATGGGCGGCCCGCTCAAGCGTGGTGCCCGCAGGGATCTCGTCGGCGAAGGGCAGCGGATGCGCGCCCGGCTCCTTGCAGTCGTCCGCGCCGCACGAGCACGAACCGCCGCCGCGCGAGGCCCGCGCGCCGGGCACCACGGCCCAGCCGCACAACCCCGTGTACTCCGCGACAGTGGTGCACACGGCGGCGCGCGTTCGCCGGCGCGCGCCGGGCCGAACCCCGGACCGCCCTCCGGTCCGCTGCTGCCGGATCTCCCGCATGCTGCCGATCGTGAACACCATGACACCTCCAACGGATCGCCGCGCCCGATGGTTACGCACCCGCCTGACCTCGTCCGACCGGCATGTGTCAAGTGAATCGCCTGTCGCCATAGTCGAGTTCATTCGAAGGGGTGGCGAATGGTGGCGTTTCCGCAACAACGGTCGCGGACGGGTGATCGTAGGATTACTTTCGGTTCGTAGGCCGACGAGGGCCGTCCGCACGCCTGCTCGGTTGTGCCGCAGGCATGCCTACGGCGGTGCGTGCGGTGTCGACAGGACTCAACCAGCCCTGGTATCCAAAGGGTTGAGCTAGTTCGGATGGGGGCTTGACCGTGGGCGGCACACAAGAGAAGCAGCCCAACGCGCAGTTGACCTCCTGGTTCGTGCGCAGCGGCTGGTCCAAGGGCGAGCTGGCCCGTCAGGTGAACCGCAGGGCACGCCAGTTGGGCGCCCACCACGTCAGCACCGACACCTCACGCGTGCGCCGCTGGCTCGACGGCGAGCAGCCCCGCGAGCCCATCCCGCGCATCCTGTCCGAGCTGTTCTCCGAGCGCTTCGGCTGCGTGGTGCCCGTCGAGGACCTGGGACTGCGCTCCGCGCACCAGCCCGCCGCGGGCGGCGACGTCGACCTGCCGTGGGCGGGCCCGCAGACCGTCCAGTTGATCAACGAGTTCTCCCGCAGCGACCTGATGCTCGGCCGCCGCGGCTTCCTCGGCGCCTCGCTCGCGCTGTCCGCGGGCCCCGCGCTCATCGAGCCCATGCAGCGCTGGCTGGTGCCCACCGGCTCCGCCGCGGGCGGCCCGCAGGGCCCATCGGGGGCCGACGGACCGCTGCTCACCGCGCCCCGCGACACCGCGGGACGCCCCTCAAGGCTGTCGGAACAGGAGTTGCAGCTCCTGGAGTCCACCACCGTGATGTTCCGCGAGTGGGACAATCAGTGCGGTGGCGGCCTGCGCCGCAAAGCCGTCGTCGGCCAGCTCCACGAGGTCACCGACCTGCTCCAGGAACCGCAGCCCGAGGCCGTGGCCCGCAGGCTGTACCGGATCACCGCCGACCTCGCCGCGCTCGCCGGATGGATGAGCTACGACGTCGGACTCCAGCCCACCGCCCAGAAGTACCTGGTCCTCGCGCTGCACGCGGCCAAGGAAGCGGGCGACCGGCCGCTCGGCGCCTTCATCCTGTCCTCGATGAGCCGTCAGATGATCCACCTGGACCGGCCGGACGACGCCCTGGAGCTCATCCACCTCGCGCAGTACGGCAGTCGGGATTCGGCCACCGTCACCACCCAGGCGATGCTGCACTCGCTGGAGGCCCGCGCGTACGCCAACATGGGCCAGGTCAACAAGTGCCACCGCGCCGTCCGGATGGCCGAGGACACCTGGAGCGACTCCCGCCCGGCCGAGGACCCGTCCTGGATCAGCTTCTTCAACGAGGCCGAGCTGAACGCGGAGAACGCGCACTCCTACCGCGACCTCGCCTACATCGCGGGCCGCAGCCCCACGTACGCCTCCCTCGCGCACCCCGTCATGGAGCGCGCCGTCGAGCTGTTCAGCGACGACCCGGTGCACCAACGCGCGTACGCGCTCAATCTGGTGGGCATGGCCACCGTGCACCTGCTCCAGCAGAACCCCGAGCAGGCCGCGCACTTCACCGAGCACGCCATCACCGTCGCCAAGCGGGTCCGCTCCGAGCGCGTCAACACCCGTATCCGCAAGACCACCCAGTCCGCGGTACGCGACTACGGCGATGTCGCCGAGGTCGTCGCGCTCTCCGACCGGCTCTCGGCGGAGCTCCCGGAAGTCGCCGCGTCCGCGTGAACGTCGCCGCGTCCGTACACGTCAACGCGCCCGCGTAAACGTCGAGGCGTCCGCTGTGGCTCGGCCCTCCGCGTAACGCGGCATTACTGTCACGCCTGTCCCGGCCGTCCCGTATACCGACGGGTATCCGACCGGCTTCCCCGACTCGTGGCCGGTCCGTATCCGCTTCGTATCCCATCCCACGTCACACGCGTATACAGCCTTCCGGTCACGTACGGCCGGTTCACCTTCACGTAACACGCGCGACTTCTTCGTCACGGCGCCGAAACACCGTGCGGCATCGTCGGAAACCCGCCTGAGCGAATCTCTTGGCGAAAACCGGCCCAACCCTTGCACCGCCCGCACGGGCCGTTCGGATGACGAGGAGACGCCGATGGCACCAGCCATCATCACGCTGGCCGCGGATGCGCCCAAGCTCGATACCGGAAGTACGGCGTTCATGCTGATCAGCGCCGCCCTAGTGATGGTGATGACCCCAGGTCTCGCCTTCTTCTACGGCGGCATGGTGCGCGTCAAGAGCGCCCTGAACATGTTGATGATGAGTTTTATCAGTCTGGGCATCATCACCATTCTCTGGACGCTGTACGGATTCAGTTTCGCCTTCGACAGCGGTAGCGGCTTCATGGGCGGCACCGACTGGCTGGGCATGCGCGGTATCGGTATCTCGGAGCTCTGGCCCGGATACGGCATCCCGGTCTATGTCTTCGCCGTCTTCCAGCTCATGTTCGCGATCATCACCCCGGCGCTGATCAGCGGCGCCCTCGCCGACCGCGTCAAGTTCACCGCCTGGGCGCTGTTCATCACCCTGTGGGCCACGGTCGTCTACTTCCCGGTCGCGCACTGGGTGTGGGCCTCCGACGGCTGGCTGTTCAAGAAGGGTGTCATCGACTTCGCCGGTGGTACCGCGGTGCACATCAACGCCGGCGCCGCGGCCCTCGGAGTCATCCTCGTGATCGGCAAGCGCAACGGGTTCAAGAAGGACCCGATGCGCCCGCACAGCCTCCCGCTGGTCATGCTCGGCTGCGGCCTGCTGTGGTTCGGCTGGTTCGGCTTCAACGCGGGCTCCTGGCTCGGCTCCGACGGCGTCGCCGCCGTGGCCTTCACCAACACCCAGGTCGCCACCGCCGCCGCGATGCTCGGCTGGCTGATCTACGAGCGGATCAGGCACGGCTCCTTCACCACCCTGGGCGCCGCGTCCGGCGCGGTCTCCGGTCTGGTCGCCATCACCCCGGCCTGCGGCTCGGTCTCCCCGCTCGGCGCCATCGCCGTCGGTCTGATCGCCGGTGTCGCCTGCGCCGCGGCCGTCGGCCTGAAGTACCGCTTCAACTACGACGACTCGCTCGACGTCGTCGGCGTCCACATGGTCGGCGGCATCGTCGGCTCCCTGCTCATCGGCTTCTTCGCCACCGGCGGCGTCGGCCAGACCGCCAAGGGCGTCTTCTACGGGGGCGGCTGGCACCAGCTCGGCCTCCAGTTCATCGGCGTCGGCGCGGTCCTCGGCTACTCCCTGGTGTGCGCCGCGATCCTCGCCAAGCTCATCGATGTCACCATGGGCTTCCGGGTCACCGACGACGAAGAGGTCACCGGCGTCGACCAGGTCCTGCACGCCGAGACCGCGTACGACTTCGCGGGTGTCGGCGGCCGGTCCTCCGTCCCCGTGCCCGGTGCGAACAGCGAGGCGGACGCCTCCAGCAAGAAGGTGGACGCGTGAAGCTCATCACCGCCGTCGTGAAGCCCCACCGGCTCGACGAGATCAAGGAAGCACTCCAGGCGTTCGGCGTCCACGGCCTCACGGTCACCGAGGCCAGCGGCTACGGTCGGCAGCGTGGACACACCGAGGTCTACCGGGGCGCGGAGTACACCGTCGACCTGGTGCCGAAGATCCGCATAGAGGTACTGGCGGAGGACGCGGACGCCGAACAGCTCATCGAAGTGATCGTGAAAGCGGCCAGAACCGGCAAGATCGGTGACGGCAAGGTGTGGAGTCTGCCGGTCGACACGGCCGTCAGGGTCCGCACCGGCGAGCGCGGCCCCGACGCGCTTTAGTGCCGTGACCGGCGGTGTTCGCCGGGAGGGGCACCAGGACCACACCATTGGCCCCCAGCGTGGAGAACGAGTGACCGACAGCGTCGAAGCGCAGGACAGCAGTTACGCGGCGGCCCGGCTGCGTCTCCTCAACGAGGAGGCGCGGTCCGGGCCGCCGCGCCGTGCGGCCCTGGCCGCCCTCACCGACCAGTGGCTCGCGCAGCTCGCCACCGAGGCCGCGGCGGCCACCGGCACCACGGGCTTCGCCCTGCTGGCCGTCGGCGGCTACGGGCGCGGCGAGCTGTCACCGCGCAGCGACCTCGACCTGGTGCTGCTGCACGACTCGCAGAAGACCGTCGCGGCCCTCGCCGACCGCATCTGGTACCCGGTCTGGGACCTCGGCCTGGCCCTGGACCACTCGGTACGCACCCCGGCGGAGGCCCGGCAGACCGCGGGGGAGGACCTCAAGGTCCAGCTCGGCCTGCTCGACGCCCGGCACATCGCGGGCGACTCCGCGCTCACCGCGGCCCTGCGCAGCAGCGTCCTGGCCGACTGGCGCAATCAGGCACCCAAGCGGCTGCCCGCGCTGCACGAGATGTGCCAGGAGCGCGCCGAACGCCAGGGCGAGCTGTCGTACCTGCTGGAACCCGACCTCAAGGAGGCCCGCGGCGGCCTGCGCGACGCCACCGCGCTGCGGGCCGTCGCCGCCTCCTGGCTCGCCGACGCGCCCCGCGAGGGCCTCGAAGAGGCCCGCACCACCCTGCTGGACGCCCGCGACGCCCTGCACCTGGCCACCGGCCGCGCCACCGACCGGCTCGCCCTCCAGGAGCAGGACCAGGTCGCCGACGCGCTCGGCCTGCTCGACGCCGACGCGCTGCTGCGCCAGGTCTACGAGGCCGCCCGGCGGATCGCGTACGCCTCCGACGTCACCTGGCGCGAGGTCGGCCGCGTCCTGCGCTCACGCCAGCAGCGGCCCCGCCGCCGCGGACTGCTCGGCCGCGGCCGTACGACCCCCGCCGCCGTCCACACCCCCGAGCGCGTACCGCTGGCCGACGGCGTCGTGGAGCAGGAGGGCGAGGCCGTGCTGGCGCTGGCCGCCAGACCCGACCGCGATCCCGTCCTGGCGCTGCGCGCCGCGGCGGCCGCGGCCCAAGCCGGGCTGCCGCTGTCGCTGCACGCCGTCCGCAGGCTCGCCGCGTCGGCCAAGCCGCTGCCCGTGCCGTGGCCGGGGGAGGCCCGCGAACAGCTCGTGACGCTGCTGGGCGCCGGTGAGTCCACCGTCCAGGTCTGGGAGGCGCTGGAGGCCGAAGGGCTGATCACCCGGCTCCTGCCCGACTGGGAGCGGGTCCGCTGCCGCCCGCAGCGCAACGCCGTACACCGCTTCACCGTCGACCGGCACCTGGTGGAGACCGCCGTGCAGGCCGCCGAGCTGACCCGCCGCGTCGGCCGCCCCGACCTGCTGCTGACCGCCGCGCTGCTGCACGACATCGGCAAGGGCTGGCCCGGCGACCACAGCGAGGCGGGCGAGGTCATCGCCCGCGACGTCGCCACCCGGATCGGCTTCCACGAGGCCGACGTCGACACCCTCGCCCTGCTGGTCCGCCACCACCTGCTGCTCATCGACACCGCGACCCGCCGCGACCTCGACGACCCCGAGACCATCCGGTCGGTCGCCGAGACCGTACGGGACACCTCCACGCTGGAACTGCTCGCCGCCCTCACCGAGGCCGACGCGCTGGCCACCGGGCCCGCCGCCTGGAGCACCTGGCGGGCCTCGCTCCTGGCCGACCTGGTCGACCGGGTCGCCGGGGCCCTCGACAGCGGCGCGCTGCCGCAGGTCGCCGACCGCGAGCCCACCGCCGAGGAGGAGCGCCTGGTCATCGAGGCCGCCCGCACCGGCGGCCCGGTGCTGGCGCTGCACGCCCACACCGAGCCCGAGGCCGAGGGCGACGCCCAGGACGAGGCGCTGGGCGTGGAACTCGTCCTCGCCGTCCCCGACCGGCCCGGCCTGGTCGCCCAGGCCGCGGGCGTCCTCGCCCTGCACCGGCTCACCGTCAGGGCCGCCGACCTGCGCGCCGTCGACCCCCTCGGCGAGGGCCCGATCGCGCTGCTGACCTGGCGGGTCTCCGCCGAGTACGGCGCGCTGCCCGAGGCCGCCAGGCTCCGCGCCGACCTCGCCCGCGCCGTCGAGGGCACCCTGGACATCGAGGCCAGGCTCGCCGAGCGGGAGGCCGCCTATCCGCGGCGGCGCGGCATCACCCCGCCGCCGCCCCGCGTCAGCGTCGCCCCCGGCGGCACCTCGCAGACCGCCACCGTCCTCGAAGTCCGCGCCCACGACGCCCCCGGCCTGCTGCACCGCATCGGCCTCGCCCTGACCGCCACCGCCGTCACCGTCCGCTCCGCGCGCATCTCCACCCTGGGCGCGAACGCGGTCGACGCCTTCTACGTCGTCGGCAAGGACGGCGAGCCGCTGCCGCCCGCCCGCGCGGCCGAGGTGGCCCGCCAGGTCGAGAAGGCGCTGCGGTGACGGGGCGGTCGCGGCGGCGGCGATGAATCGCGGTCGCGGCGGCGGCGATGAATCGCGGTCGCGGCGGCGACAATGAATCCGGGGCGAACCGCACGGGGGTCGGCCAAGTACCCTTGAGGACGACCACCGCCCACCCCCGACGCGAGGATCCACGACCGACGTGTTCGATACCCTCTCCGACCGCCTTGCAGCAACCTTCAAAAACCTCCGGGGCAAAGGCCGTCTGTCCGAGGCGGATATCGATGCCACCGCGCGCGAGATCCGGATCGCGCTGCTCGAAGCCGACGTCGCCCTCCCCGCGGTGCGCTCCTTCATCGCGAACGTCAAGGAGCGCGCCCTGGGCGCGGAGGTCTCCAAGGCGCTCAATCCCGCGCAGCAGATCGTCAAGATCGTCAACGAGGAACTGGTCGGCATCCTCGGCGGCGAGACCCGCCGCCTGAGGTTCGCCAAGCAGCCGCCGACCGTGATCATGCTCGCGGGCCTCCAGGGCGCGGGTAAGACGACGCTCGCAGGAAAGCTCGGCAAGTGGCTCCAGGGCCAGGGACACACCCCGCTGCTGGTCGCCTGCGACCTCCAGCGCCCCAACGCCGTCAACCAGCTCAGCGTCGTCGCCGAGCGCGCGGGCGTCGCCGTCTACGCGCCCGAGCCGGGCAACGGGGTGGGCGACCCCGTCAAGGTCGCCGGGGACTCCATCGAGTTCGCGAAGACCCAGCAGTACGACATCGTCGTGATCGACACCGCGGGCCGCCTCGGTGTCGACGAGGAGCTGATGCGGCAGGCCGCGGACATCCGCGACGCCGTACGCCCCGACGAGATCCTCTTCGTCGTCGACGCGATGATCGGCCAGGACGCGGTCAACACCGCGGAGGCGTTCCGCGACGGCGTCGGCTTCGACGGCGTGGTGCTGTCCAAGCTGGACGGCGACGCCCGAGGCGGCGCCGCGCTGTCGATCGCGCACGTCACCGGCAAGCAGATCATGTTCGCGTCGAACGGCGAGAAGCTGGACGACTTCGACGCGTTCCACCCGGACCGGATGGCCTCCCGGATCCTGGGCATGGGCGACATGCTGTCGCTGATCGAGAAGGCCGAGCAGACCTTCAGCCAGGCCGAGGCCGAGAAGATGGCCGCCAAGCTGCAGAGCAGCAAGGGCGGCAAGGACTTCACGCTCGACGACTTCCTGGCCCAGATGGAGCAGGTCCGCAAGATGGGCTCCATCTCCAAGCTGCTCGGCATGCTGCCGGGCATGGGCCAGATCAAGGACCAGATCAACAATCTGGACGAGAAGGACGTCGACCGCACCGCCGCGATCATCAAGTCGATGACGCCTGGCGAGCGGCAGGACCCGCACATCATCAACGGCTCGCGCCGCGCCCGTATCGCCAAGGGCTCCGGCGTCGAGGTCAGCGCGGTCAAGGGCCTGGTGGAGCGGTTCTTCGAGGCGCGCAAGATGATGTCGCGGATGGCCCAGGGCGGCGGCATGCCCGGAATGCCGGGGATGCCGGGCATGGGCGGCGGTCCGGGGCGGCAGAAGAAGCAGCAGAAGCAGGCCAAGGGCAAGCGGCAGTCGGGCAACCCGATGAAGCGCAAGGCGGAGGCCGCGGCTGCCGCCGCCCGCCGCGAGCAGCAGGGCCAGGGGCAGGAGGGCGACAGCCCGTTCGGTCTGCCCCCGGGCGGCGAGAACTTCGAACTGCCCGACGAGTTCAAGAAGTTCATGGGCTGAGCCCGGCGACGGGACCCGGCGGCGTGCGCATCCCGCAGGCGCGCACGCCGTAACGGAGGCGATGATGGGCGCATGCGCGTTTCCATTCGAGAGCCCAGGCCCGCAGACGCCGAAGCCCACCGCGCGGCGGTGCTGCGCTCAGCGGAACACCTCAGACCGTGGAATCCGGTGGACCCGGACGGCTTCCACGAGCTGCTGCGGCAGCAGGGCGGCGAGCTGCGGACCTTCCTCATCTTCAACGACGAGGACGGCGGCCTGGTCGGCAAGTGCAATGTCGCCAACATCGTGCGGGCCCGCTTCCGCAACGCCGCGCTGGGCTACGACAGTTACCTGCCGTACAACGGCACCGGCCGGATGAGCGAGGGGCTGCGGCTGGTGGTGGACCGCTGCTTCACCAGCTATCCGAACGGGCTCGGGCTGCACCGCCTGGAGATCAACGTCCAGCCGGACAACAGCCGTTCGGTCGCGATGGCCAAGCGGCTCGGTTTCCGCCACGAGGGCTTCTCGCCGCGCATGCTCTTCATCAACGACGCGTGGCGCGACCACGAGCGGTTCGCGCTCACCGCCGAGGAGTGGCCGGGCCTGCCGTCCGACTGACGACCGGCCGCCGTACGCGTATCCGTATCCGTATCCGTAGGGGTGCGGTCGCAGGGCCCGGCGCTCAGGCCAGCAGCCCGCGCAGCCCTCCGGCCCGTGCCAGCGCCTCCAGTTCGTCCAGCGCGCGCACGGCCCGCCGCGCGGCCTCGGGGTCGGTGCCCGGCAGGCCGCTCGCCGCGAACTCGTCCTCGTCCAGGCGCAGTACGGCCGTGCCGTCGGCGGACACCCACAGGTCGAGGTCCAGATCCTCGACGGTGAGGCCGTCGGCGGCCACGAGCGCGGGCCTGGCGATGTCGCAGTACCAGCCCTTGAGGCAGCCGCGCCCGTCGCGCACCTCCTTCACGGCGTACCAGCGGTCGCGCCAGTAGGTCTCGGTGAACACGTCGCCGGGCTCGAAGCGGACGAAGCCGAAGTCCCTGGCCTCGGGCGCCGCCCAGTCGGCGCGTACGGTCACGCGTACGCCGTCGTCGTGCAGCACGGTCGCGGGATAGCGGCGCTTCTCGCGGCCGGCCTTCGTCAGACGGACCGTGGTCGGGGCGGCGGCCGGGAGCGGCGGGGGAGTGTCGGGCATGCCGCCGACCCTGTCCGACGCGCGGCGGGGCGGGCCACCGAATTTCCACGGACCGCCTGGTTCTGCGCGAGCCACCGGATGCCCGCGGACCACCGGATTCCTACGGCCCCGCGAGGTTTCGGCGGGTGGGCCGGCCGGACCGCGTGCGCCGCTTCGTATACGACGCCGGCGCGGGTTCGGACGCGGACCCGTTATCGGAGCGGGGCAAGATTTTACCTACGCCCGCCTACGCCCGCCTCCGCGCGGCCTGCCCGCCGGGCCGGTCTGCGCCGGGATCACCCGCGTCCGGCGTGCGGACGATCAGATACCGGAAGACGTTCTCCATCCGCACCGAGCCGTCCGGCCGCCGGTACGGGTGCAGCGCCTCGGCGATCTCCTTGTCGACCTGCTGCCGGTCGGTGGCCTCGACCGCCGCGTCGAAGAGCCCGGTGGAGAGCAGACCGCGCACCGCGCTCGGCAGATCCGGGTAGCCGAAGGGGCAGGACACCCGCCCCGAGCCGTCAGGGCGCAGCCCCGCGGCGAGCGCCAGATTCTCCAGGTCGTCCCGGCCGCTGAGCCGTACCTCCCGGGCGGCGGGCCCGCGCGGCTCCGCCAGCCGGGTCGCCACCCGCAGGACCCGCGAGGTCGCGCACCGCTCGGGCGGACCCCAGCCCGCCAGGACGATCGCGGTGTCCGGGTCCGCCGTGGCCGCGGCAGCGCACAGCGACGGCAGCAACTCGGCCGCGGGAGCCGCCGGGTCGAAGGCCGTGACCAGGTCGAAGCCGCCGGTGAGCCGGTGCGGAACACCCGCCGTCAGCCGCGTCCTGCCCCGGGCGCGCGCCGGTCCGCCCCAGGGATGCGCGGGAAGCAGCCGCTCGCGGGCCAGCGCCAGCCGCTGCTCGTCCGTCTCGAAGCCGGTGACGGCCGCGCCCCGGTCCGCCGCCAGCAGCAGCGCGAGCCCCGCGCCGCAGCCGAGGCCCAGTAACCGGGTGTCCGCGCCGACCTCCAGCCGGTCGTACACGCTCTCGTACAGCGGGACGAGCATCCGTTCCTGGATCTCCGCCCAGTCCCGCGCCCTGCTCTCCGCGTCGGACCTGGTTCCGCGATAGAGCGTAGAAGCCATCGACCGCCCCAATCAGATGTGCGCCGTCGTTTTGCCCCCGTGGTGCCGTACCTGCCGCTTGCGTCCCCGAAAGCCAGACAACTGCTGAATCCCGACGCCGTCCAGGGTCCGGAGTGCCCATTTTTGGAACTACCCGCCCAGGCGCCGCACCGGTCCCGGGGCCGACCGGACCGATTCACGCTCGGGGCGGGCGGGGCCGTAACATCTGCGTCATGGCAAAGGCTCCCGTTCTCACCCCCCAGGCGGACGATTTCCCGCGCTGGTACCAGGACCTGATCAGCAAGGCCGAGTTGGCCGACAACGGCCCGGTGCGCGGCACCATGGTCATCCGGCCTTACGGCTACGGCCTGTGGGAGCGGATGCAGCAGGACATGGACGCGCGGATCAAGGAAGCGGGCGCGCAGAACGCGTACTTCCCGCTCTTCATCCCGCAGTCGTACCTGACGCGCGAGGCCGAGCACGTCGAGGGCTTCGCGCCCGAGCTCGCGGTCGTCACGCACGCCGGCGGCAAGGAGCTGGAAGAGCCGATCGTCGTCCGGCCCACGTCCGAGACGATCATCAACGAGTACTTCTCCAAGTGGGTGCAGAGCTACCGCGACCTGCCGCTGCTGATCAACCAGTGGGCGAACGTGGTCCGTTGGGAGCTGCGCCCGCGGCTGTTCCTGCGCACCACCGAATTCCTCTGGCAGGAGGGCCACACCGCCCACGCCACGTACGAGGACGCGCGCGCCTACGCCGCCCGGATCCAGAAGGACGTCTACGCGGACTTCATGGAGAACGTGCTGGCGATGGACGTCGTCCTCGGCCGCAAGACCGCCAAGGAGCGGTTCGCGGGCGCGATCAACACCCTCACCCTGGAAGGGATGATGGGTGACGGCAAGGCGCTCCAGCTCGGCACCAGCCACGAACTGGGGCAGAACTTCGCCAAGGCGTTCGACACGCAGTACCTGTCGAAGGACGGCACGCAGGAGCACGTCTGGCAGACGTCCTGGGGCAGCACGACGCGGATGATCGGCGCCCTGGTGATGACGCACGGCGACGACAACGGGCTGCGGGTGCCGCCGAGGCTCGCGCAGACCCAGGTCGTGGTGCTGGCGATCAAGGGCGACGAGGCGGTCGTCGCCAAGGTGCGGGAGATCGGCGAGACGCTGCGCGCGGCCGGGCTGCGCGTGCACGTGGACGACCGCACCGACACCCCCTTCGGCCGCCGCGCGGTCGACTGGGAGCTGAAGGGCGTGCCCGTCCGCGTCGAGATCGGGCCGCGCGACCTGGAGGCGGGCACCGCGATGCTGGCCCGCCGGATTCCCGGCGGCAAGGAGCCGGTCGCGATCGACACCCTGGCCGACCTGCTGCCCAAGGTGCTCGAAGAGGACCAGGCGACGCTGCTGCGCGAGTCCCGCGAGCGCCGGACGTCCCGCACCGTGGACGTCACGACGATCGAGGAGGCCGCCGAGGCCGCCGCCACCGGCTGGGCCCGCATCCCCTGGGCCGACCTCGGTCCCGAGGGCGAGGCCAAGCTGGCTGAGCAGGGCGTTTCCGTACGCTGCCTGGTCGCGCCCGACGGTTCGGTGCCGGACGCCGACGACACTCCGGGCACGCTGGCGATCGTCGCGCGCGCCTACTGAGGCCGCTCGCGTCCGCTGACCGAAAAGCGGCGTGCGTTATATGTGAATCGTCCGTCGATGGGGCGGGTGCGCGGGTTCTCCACAGACCTGCACACCCGCCCTTCGTCATGCGCATCATCCGGAACTGACCGATCAGTGCAAATTATTTACGGTAGCCCGGTATCGGAACACCGGGAGCGCCCGGCTCGTTGTCACGGCGTGAGCACGACACCACCTGTTCTCGCCGCCGAGCTGGCAGTCGCCTGGGCCGATATTCAACGGCACCATCCCGAGCTGCCCGACCTGGCCGCGCCCGAGTCCCTGATCGGAGAGTCGTCGTCCGCCTGCGGCAACGAGCTCTCCTTCGAAAGGCTGCTGCACGAGGCCGTGCACGGGATCGCCGCTGCCCGCGGAATCCGTGACACCTCGCGTGCCGGCCGCTACCACAACCGCCGATTCCTGGCCATCGCCGACGAAATGGGCCTCGATCACGCGGAGGAGCCGCACCCGAGCAGCGGCTTCTCCCTCGTGGTGATGCGCCCGGACACCCGGAAGCGTTACCGGGTCACCATCGACCGGCTACAGCGCGCCCTCAAGGCGCACACCGTGGCTACCACCGCCGACACCGCACGCTCCTTCCGCGGGCCGGCCGCCAGGCACGGCTCGTCGGGCGGCGGGGTACGGGTCAAGGCCGTGTGCGACTGCGGGCGCAATGTCCGGGTCGTCCCGTCGGTGCTGGCCCAGGCGCCCATCATGTGCGGGGCCTGCGGGCAGCCGTTCCGGATCCCGGAGGTCGTCGGGGTCGGCTGAGTGTGGCAGAATGTCCAGTCGAGAACTCGACAGCCGTGCAGGAACCCTCTCTCCTTCGGCTGACGCGTCCACCGGGCGCGACGACTCCCACAACCCCACGTGGAAGTCCGCCGTGCCCAAACACGTCAATTCCAGGAGAACCCACTCCCGTGGCAGTCAAGATCAAGCTGAAGCGTCTGGGCAAGATCCGTTCGCCTCACTACCGCATCGTCGTCGCCGACTCCCGTACCCGCCGTGACGGCCGGGCCATCGAGGAGATCGGCCTGTACCACCCGGTGCAGAACCCCTCGCGCATCGAGGTCGACTCGGACCGCGCGCAGTACTGGCTCTCCGTCGGCGCCCAGCCGACCGAGCCCGTGCTCGCCATCCTGAAGCTCACCGGCGACTGGCAGAAGTACAAGGGCCTCGATGCCCCGGCACCGCTGCTCGTCTCCGAGCCGAAGGCCGACAAGCGCGCCCTCTTCGAGGCCGCCGCCAAGGACAGCGCGGACGAGCCCAAGGGTGAGGCGATCACCCCGAAGGCGAAGAAGTCCGAGAAGTCCGAGAAGAAGGCCGATGACACCGCCGAGGCTCCGGCCGCGGCCGAGTCGACCGAGGCCTGAGCATGCTCGAGGAGGCCCTTGAGCACCTCGTGAAGGGCATCGTCGACAATCCTGACGATGTGCACGTGGGTATGCGCACCCTGCGTCGCGGCAGCGTGCTCGAGGTCCGGGTGCACCCCGACGACCTCGGCAAGGTGATCGGCCGCAACGGCCGTACCGCCCGCGCGCTGCGTACCGTCGTGGGCGCCCTCGGCGGCCGTGGTGTCCGTGTCGACCTCGTCGACGTGGACCAGGTTCGCTGAGCGGGCCGACACAGAGAACACCGGCGCGGGGCGGGGGGGGGGGGGGGCGGCCCCCACCCCCCCACCCCCCCCACACCCCCCCCCGGCCCCCCCCCCCCCCCCCCCCCCCCCCCCCCCCCCCCCCCCCCGCGTTCGTACCCTTTTCATCCCTGTTCCGGAGTCGGAGAGTGAGCCGTACATGCAGTTGGTAGTCGGCAGGATCGGCCGCGCCCACGGCATCAAGGGCGAGGTCAGCGTCGAGGTGCGGACCGACGAGCCGGAGTTGCGGCTCGCGCCCGGAGCCGTCCTCGCCACCGACCCGGCCGCCACGGGCCCGCTGACCATCGCCACCGGACGCGTGCACAGCGGCCGGCTGATGCTGCGCTTCGAGGGCGTCGCCGACCGCACCGCCGCCGAAGCGCTGCGCAATACGCTGCTGATCGCCGAGGTCGACCCGGAGCAGACGCCGGAGGACCCCGAGGAGTTCTACGACCATCAGCTCATCGACCTCGACGTGGTGACGGTCGACGGGCGCGAGGTCGGCCGGATCGCCGAGATCAGCCATCTCCCGTACCAGGACCTGCTGATCGTCCGGCGGCCTGACGGCACCGAGGTGCTCATCCCGTTCGTCGGCGAGATCGTGCCGGAGATCGACCTGGAGGAGCAGCGCGCGGTGATCGACCCGCCGCCGGGGCTGCTGGACGAGGCCGACGCGGAAGTGGCGACGTCCGGCGAGGGCGCGGGCGGCGCCACGTCCGGCGACGCCACGGATGACGGCGCCACTGATGCCGATGCCACGTCCGGCGACGACGCGGACGGCGTGTGACATGCGGATCGACGTCGTCACGATCTTCCCCGAGTACCTGGAGCCGCTGAACGTCTCGCTGGTCGGCAAGGCGCGGGCGAGCGGGCGGCTCGACGTGCGGGTGCACGACCTGCGCGGGTGGGCGTACGACCGGCACAACACGGTGGACGACACCCCGTACGGCGGCGGACCCGGCATGGTCATGAAGACCGGCCCCTGGGGCGAGGCGCTCGACCAGACCCTCGCCGACGGCTACGAGGCGGGCGCCCGCCGCCCCGCGCTCGTCGTCCCCACCCCCAGCGGCCGGCCCTTCAGCCAGGCGCTCGCCGTCGAACTCTCCGCCAGCCCCTGGCTGATCTTCACACCCGCCCGCTACGAGGGCATCGACACCCGCGTCACCGACGAGTACGCGACCCGGCTGCCGGTCCACGAGGTCTCCATCGGCGACTACGTGCTGGCCGGCGGCGAGGCGGCGGTCCTGGTGATCACCGAGGCGGTGGCCCGGCTGCTGCCCGGCGTCCTCGGCAACGCCGAGTCGCACCGCGACGACTCCTTCGCGCCGGGACCGATGGCCAATCTGCTGGAGGGCCCGGTCTACACCAAGCCGCCGCAGTGGCGCGGGCGCGGCATCCCCGACGTGCTGCTCAGCGGCCACCACGGCAAGGTCGCGCGCTGGCGGCGGGACGAGGCGCTGCGCCGTACCGTCGCCAACCGGCCCGACCTGGTGGAGCGTTGCGACCCCGCGGCCTTCGACAAGAAGGACCGCGAGATGCTCTCCATCCTCGGCTGGGGCCCCGGCCCCGACGGCCGATTTGGGCCCAGCCCGGAGGCCGTGGAAGAATGAGCCGCTGCTGTCCGTCCGGCGCGCGCCCCTGCCACAGGGGGAACGACGTCCGTCCGACGCGGCGGCACCCCATTTTTTGGCAAATCCGCATCGCGACATTCCGTCGATGACCTGTGGCATCGGCGAGGAAGCAGAATCTCATGCCCAACCTGATCGACAGCGTCAACAGCGCCTCGCTGCGCACCGACGTCCCGGCCTTCCGCCCCGGCGACACCGTCAACGTCCACGTGCGCGTCATCGAGGGCAACCGCTCCCGTGTGCAGCAGTTCAAGGGTGTTGTCATCCGCCGCCAGGGCGCGGGCATCAGCGAGACCTTCACGGTCCGCAAGGTCAGCTTCTCCGTCGGTGTCGAGCGCACGTTCCCCGTGCACACCCCGATCGTCGAGAAGATCGAGGTCGTCACCCGCGGTGACGTCCGTCGCGCGAAGCTGTACTACCTCCGTGAGCTGCGCGGCAAGGCCGCGAAGATCAAGGAGAAGCGCGACAACTGATCCATGGGAAGGCCGGATAAGCTCTGGCCTCGATGGACAGCGAAGCGACACTTCCGGAACGCGACCGTTCCTCTCCCGCCGACGAGGCGGATACGGAGGAGCGGTCGCGTTTCGTCGTGTCAGGACGCGATGCGGCGGGTCCCGGATCCCGGTCCCCGATGCGGGTCCTCGTGCGCGAGGCCGTGCCGCGCTGGTGGGCGGAGTGGCGGCGTACGGTGCTGCTCGCGGTCGGCTGCGTCGTCGCGCTGCTGCTGGTGAGCACGTATGTCGTGCAGCCCTTCCAAGTGCCCAGCGGCTCCATGGAGAACACGCTGCGGGTCGGCGACCGGGTGCTGGTCAACAAGCTGGCGTACCGTTTCGGCGGCCATCCGCGGCGCGGGGACGTGATCGTCTTCGACGGCGACGGATCGTTCACTCAGCAGGGTGGGACGGACTACGTGAAGCGCGTCATCGGCATCGGCGGCGACCGCGTCACCTGCTGCGACAAGCAGGGCAGGCTGCTGGTCAACGGACGCCCGCTGGACGAGGGCTACCTCTTCCCCGGCGACGCGCCCTCGCGGGTACCTTTCGACATCGTGGTGCCGGACGGAAGGCTGTGGGTGATGGGCGACCACCGCGACGACTCCCGCGACTCACGGGACCACCTCGGGGAACCGGGCGGCGGCACCGTACCGCTCGGCAAGGTGATCGGCCGGGCCGAGTGGATCGGCTGGCCGTTCGGCCACTGGACCCGGCTCCACCGCCCCGCGACCTTCGCCGCCGTCCCCGCACCCGCCGCGGGTCACCATGGGTAACCGCGGGCGGCCCCGCTACGGCCACCACCGCGCCGCCCCGGTGACGGGCGCGGCGGGCTCCGGCGCGGGCGGCGCCCCGGGAAGCGGCACGGGCGACGGCGCGTACGGCGGACCGCCCGGCGGCGGCAGCACTCGTATCGAGCGCCGCAAACTGGCCCGCAAGGTCAAGCGCAAGCGCCGCCGCTCGCTCGCCAGGGAGGTGCCGCTGCTGGTCATGGTGGCCCTGCTGATCGCGCTGGTGCTCAAGACGTTCCTGCTCCAGGCGTTCGTCATCCCGTCCGGGTCGATGGAGCAGACCATCAAGATCGGCGACCGGGTGCTGGTCGACAAGCTCACCCCGTGGTTCGGCGCCGAACCGCACCGCGGTGACGTCGTGGTCTTCAAGGACCCCGGCGGCTGGCTGCCGCCCGAGGAGCAGAAGAAGCCCGACCCCGTGGTGATCAAGCAGGTGAAGCAGTTCTTCACCTACATCGGCCTGCTGCCGTCCGCCGACGAGCAGGACCTGATCAAGCGGGTCATCGGCGTCGGCGGCGACACCGTGAAGTGCTGCGACGCCGACGGGCGCATCACCGTCAACGGCGTGCCCCTCAGTGAGCCGTATCTTTACGCCGGTAATCCACCCTCAATGATGAAATTCACCGTGCACGTACCCCAGGGCAGGCTCTGGGTGATGGGCGACCACCGGTCGGATTCGGCCGACTCGCGGTACCACACGGACAAGCCCGGAGGCGGCACGATTCCGCTGAATCTGGTGGTGGGAAGGGCCTTCGTCATCGCCTGGCCGTTCGGTCACTGGGAGCGACTGAAGGAACCCGGCACGTTCGCGTCCGTCCCCGACGCGCAGGTGGCGGCGACCGCGGCCACAGCCGGGACGGCTAGGGTGGCCCAGGCCAACAACGGCCAAGGAACGAGCCAGACACCGACTCCTGCGGAACTCCCGCTCGTTATGGGAGTGGCGGGCCTGCGCCGGAAACGGGGCAGGCGGCGGACTGGAGTGAGGAGTGGATGTGGGGGACCTGGTGGTCGGCGCACGGTCTGGATCCGGCGAGCCCGAAAAAGGGGATGTCACGGTGCCGTCTGTCGACAAGTCGGAGGCCGATGGCCGAGTCCCCGAGCCCGCGGACAGTACGGAGTACGGCGGCGGGCAGTACCCGGGCGGCGGGTCGTACCCCGGCAGCCACGCCGATGCGGGTCAGGTTCCCGGCCAGGCTCCGGAGGCCCCCGCGGGGCCGGCGGACGGCACGGACCCGCGGGACCCCGCGGCGGGCGGTCCCGCTGACCGCCCCCAGGGCCCCGGCGGCCCCGGGGACCCCGGCTCGGGTGACGAGCCGCCGTCCCACTCCTCGGGCGGCTCCGCGAGCAAGAACCGGTCGTTCTGGAAGGAACTGCCGCTCCTGATCGGCATCGCGCTGGTCCTGGCGCTGCTGATCAAGACCTTCCTGGTGCAGGCGTTCTCCATCCCGTCCGACTCCATGCAGCACACGCTGGAGCGCGGCGACCGCGTCCTGGTCGACAAGCTCACCCCCTGGTTCGGCTCCAAGCCGAGCCGCGGCGAGGTCGTCGTCTTCCACGACCCGGGCGGCTGGCTCGGCGAGAATCCGCCCGCCAGCGGCAACGCGGTGACCAGGGGCGTGCAAAAGGGCCTCAGCTTCATCGGTCTGATGCCGTCCGCCGAGGAGAAGGACCTGATCAAGCGGGTCATCGGCGTCGGCGGTGACACGGTCGAGTGCAACGGCACGGGACCGGTGAAGGTCAACGGCAAGGCGCTGGACGAGCCGTACGTCTTCGCGGGCAACACCCCCTGCACCCCCGACCGGCCGTTCAAGGTCACCGTGCCCAAGGGCCGGATCTGGGTCATGGGCGACCACCGCCAGGACTCCCTCGACTCCCGGTACCACATGACGCTGCCCGGCGGCGGCACCGTGTCCGACAACGAGGTCGTCGGCCGCGCCGTGACGGTGGCCTGGCCGGTCAACCGCTGGGACTGGCTCTCCATCCCCAGCACCTTCAGCCAGCCGGGCATCAACGCGGCGGGCACCGCGGGCCCGGCCGCGGTGGGCCTCCTCGGTGCCGCGCCGCTGGTGCTGATGCGCCGCCGCAAGCTGCTGCGCGCACAGCCGCCGGTCACTGCGGAGACGGAAGAGGACTGACGGACGTACCCGGCCCGCGGCGGCGGGCGCCCGGTCGAGCACCGACGGGCGTCCGGGCCTACGGTCCGGGGCGTACCGCCGGGTAGGGTTCCGGTCCATGAGCAGCAGCAGTGCGATACGCAAGGGTGAGGGCCGGTTCGGACGTACGGTGTCCGGGCTGGCCATCGCTCTTGGCTGTGCCCTGTTCCTCGGCGGCTTCGCCT
The DNA here is from genome assembly GCF_055558595.1 of Streptomyces sp. NPDC025721. Classification (NCBI taxonomy): domain Bacteria; kingdom Bacillati; phylum Actinomycetota; class Actinomycetes; order Kitasatosporales; family Streptomycetaceae; genus Streptomyces; species Streptomyces sp. NPDC025721. Next base: position 198,066 of record NZ_JBVHMF010000006.1, read on the forward strand.
GGGGAGCGGTCGAGTACCGGCCGTACACAGTGCCCACCAATTCCATGCAGCCGACCGTGCAGCCGGGCGACCGCGTGCTGGCCCAGAAGGTATCCGGCTCCGATGTGCGCCGCGGCGACGTGGTGGTCTTCCAGGACAAGCTCTGGGGCGACCTGCCCGAGGTCAAGCGGGTCGTCGGCGTCGGCGGCGACGTCGTCAAGTGCTGCGACACCCAGAGCCGCCTCACGGTGAACGGCACGGCGGTCGACGAAGAGGGCTATCTCGACGGCTCCGACGCCTCCGCCGCGCCCGGTGGCTCCGGCCTTCCCGGCGTTCCCGCCTCCGTGACGAAGTTCAGCACCACGGTGCCGCGCGGCTCGCTCTTCCTGCTCGGTGACAACCGCGCGGTCTCCCAGGACTCCCGTATCCGCCTCAGCGACGCCCAGCACGGCGCGGTCCCCGTGAGCGCCGTCAAGGGCCGCGTGGACGGCACGGTGTGGCCCATGGGGCGGATGGGGACGCTGTCGCCCACGACCGCCTTCAAGGCCGTGCCGGGCGGCGGTACGTCCGCCGAGGGGCCGCTGCGCTGGATCGTCGTCATGGTGGTCGTGGGCGCCGTGCTGATTCTCGGCGGCGCGGCGTACGGACCGGTGGCCGGGCTGCTGAGGCGGCGCAGGTGACCGTGGTGCGTCGGCGCGTCGCCCGTGTGGTGCTGCTCGACCCGGCGGACCGGATCCTGCTGCTGAACGGCGTCGATCCGGCCGATCCGGCGGTGGGCTCGTGGTTCACGCCGGGCGGCGGGGTCGAGGGCGGTGAGAGCCTGGAGGAGACGGCGCTGCGCGAGCTCGCCGAGGAGACCGGCATCACCGATGTACGGCTCGGCCCGGTGCTGTGGGAGCGGACCAGCTCCTTCAGCTTCGACGGGCGGCGCTGGGAGCAGGACGAGTGGTATCACCTGGGCCGTACCGACACGGTCGACGTCGACACCAGCGGCCAGACGGACCTGGAACGCAGAAGTGTCTCGTCGTTGCGCTGGTGGACCTGCGAGGAACTTTTGCGCACTCGTGAGACGGTGTACCCCATCAGACTCGCTGAGCTGCTGCGTACGCTGCTCGGCGAAGGCCCCCCGCAATCCCCGATCCCCCTGGGGACGGAGCGCGACTGACGCACAATGGGGGGCACGTACGGCTGAAGGGGAACATGCCATGAGCGCCGAGGACCTCGAAAAGTACGAGACCGAGATGGAGCTGAAGCTCTACCGGGAGTACCGCGATGTCGTTGGCCTGTTCAAGTACGTGATCGAGACCGAGCGACGCTTCTACCTCACCAACGACTACGAGATGCAGGTGCACTCGGTCCAGGGTGAGGTCTTCTTCGAGGTCTCGATGGCCGACGCCTGGGTCTGGGACATGTACAGGCCCGCCCGCTTCGTCAAGCAGGTCCGTGTCCTCACGTTCAAGGACGTGAACATTGAGGAGCTGAACAAGGCGGATCTGGATCTGCCGTCGGACGAGTCGGGCTTCAATAGTTGAAGCTGAGGCCCTTTTGAGGGGGCTTCGGGGGTGCCGGTGCGCTCTTGGTGGGGCGCGGGCCGGGTGGTGGTGCGGGCCCCGGTGTATGGGCGCGGCGCGGGCCACGGTGCGGGGTCGCGGCGCGGGTCGCGGGGAGTTATCCACAGGCTGGGACCAAGATCATCTTCGGCGGTCGAACTCTGTCACAGTGAGTGACGGAGGTGGTACGCATGAACGCACGAGGTGCGCTGGGGCGGTACGGCGAGGGGCTGGCGGCCCGCAGGCTGGAGGACGCGGGACTGACCGTGCTCGACCGGAATTGGCGGTGCGGGCGCGACGGGGAGATCGACATTCTGGCGTCCGAGGGGGACGCCCTCGTGGTGTGCGAGGTGAAGACCCGCCGTGACGGCGGCTTCCAGCACCCCATGGCGGCGCTCGGGCCGCGGCAGATCCACCGGCTGCGGTCGCTCGCTGACCGCTGGGCGGCGGAACACGGCGGCGCGCCACCGGGCGGCGTGAGAATCGACCTGGTCGGCATCCTGCTGCCCGCCCGCGGCGCGGCCCGCGTCGAGCATGTGCGGGGGGTGGCGTGATGGGCTTCGCCCGTACGTGCTCGGTCGCGCTGATCGGCGTCGAAGGCGTCGTGGTCGAGGTCCAGGCCGACCTCGAACCCGGCGTGGCGGCCTTCGCCCTGGTCGGCCTGCCCGACAAGAGCCTCACCGAGAGCCGCGACCGGGTGCGCGCCGCGATCGTGAACAGCGGCGAGGTCTGGCCGCAGAAGAAGCTCACCGTCGGCCTCAGCCCGGCCTCGGTGCCCAAGGGCGGTTCGGGGTTCGATCTCGCCGTGGCGTGTGCGATCCTCGCCGCCAACGACCGCATCGCCCCCGGGTCCATCGCCGATCTCATGATGATCGGTGAGCTGGGACTCGACGGACGGGTCCGCCCGGTCCGGGGGGTGCTGCCCGCCGTCCTGGCGGCGGCCGACGCCGGATACCGGCACGTCGTGGTGCCGGAGCGCACCACGGCCGAAGCATCCCTGGTCCCCGGCGTCTCCGTCCTCGGCATCCGCACCCTGCGGCAGCTCGTCGCCCTCCTCAACGACGAGCTGGCCCCCGAGGAGGACCAGGACCCGGCGCGGGCGGACGGCCGCCCCGACCCGATACTGGCCGGGCTGACCGTGCCGGGCGGCGGCGTCGGGACCGGACTGGCCGGCGGCCTCGGCGACGCCTCGCTCACCGGCCACGGCCCCGACCTGGCCGACGTCGCCGGACAGCGGACCGCCCGCACCGCGCTGGAGGTCGCCGCCGCCGGCGGACACCATCTGTATCTGAAGGGCCCGCCGGGCGCGGGCAAGACGATGCTCGCCGAGCGACTGCCCGGCATCCTGCCGCCGCTCACCCGCCAGGAGTTCCTGGAGGTCACCGCCGTCCACTCGGTGGCGGGCATCCTCCCGCCAGGACGGCCCATGGTCGACGCCCCGCCGTACTGCGCGCCGCACCACTCGGCCACCATGCCCTCGCTGGTCGGCGGCGGCAGCGGACTGCCCCGACCGGGCGCGGTCTCGCTCGCCCATCGCGGGGTGCTGTTCCTTGACGAGGCTCCGGAATTCAGCGTGCGGGCGCTGGAGGCGCTGCGGCAACCGCTCGAATCGGGCCATGTCGTGGTCGCCCGCGCGGCGGGCGTGATGCGGCTCCCTGCCCGCTTCATGCTGGTGCTCGCCGCCAACCCCTGCCCCTGCGGGCGCTACTCGATGCTGGGCGAGGGCTGCGACTGCTCGCCCACCGCCGTCCGCCGCTACCAGGGCAGGCTTTCTGGGCCGCTGCTGGACCGCGTCGACCTGCGCGTCGAAGTGGAATCCGTCAGCAGATCCGACCTCCTCGGCCAGGGCCCCGGCGAATCCACCGCCACCGTCGCCGCCCGGGTCGTCGCCGCCCGCGAGCGTGCCGCGACCCGCTACCGGGACACCCCCTGGAAGCTGAACAGCGAGATCCCCGGCCACGAGATGCGCACCCGCTGGCACGTCGCCCCCGGCGCCCTGCACCCCGCCGAGCGCGACATGGAACGCGGCCTGCTCACCGCCCGTGGCCTCGACCGCGTCCTGCGCGTTGCCTGGTCCCTCGCCGACCTCGCGGGCCACGACCGCCCCGATGTCGACGACGTCTTCCAGGCGCTCCACCTCAGGACCGGTGTCAGCCGCGGCGTGCCCGTAGCGGGAGGTGTGTGATGCGGCGGCGGAGGGGGTCGCCGGGCCCCGATGGGGCCGGGCCGCCGGGGGAGGAGACGGCCACTGGTTCAGCCGCCGAGGTTGGCGCAGGGAGGGTCCGGGGTTCGCAGGCCGCCGATGGCTCTCAGGTCGGCCTCGTAACCGGTGGGGCCGGGCCACCGACGCTGGCGGTGCCCCCGCCGACGGTGCCCGCTTTGGCGGTACCTGCCTTGGCGGCTGCCGTGCCGGAGGCGGAGCGGTTGGCGCGGGTGGCGATCACGCGGATCGCCGATCCCGGGGACGAGGTGGTGGGGCGGGCGCTGCGGGAGAGGGGAGCCGAAGAGGTGCTGCGCGCGCTACGGGAGGGGGAGGCGCTGCCCGGAGCCGGTCCGCGCCGGACCGACGGATACCGGACGCGGTCGGTTCGGGCCGACCCCGAGCGGGATCTGGAGGCCGCACGCCGGGCCGGAGGACGGTTCGTGTGCCCCGAGGACGCCGACTGGCCGGGGCAGTTGGACGACCTCGGGCCGCAGCGCCCGTACGGCCTGTGGGTACGCGGGCAGCCGTCGCTACGGCTGTGGGCACTGCGCTCGGTGGCCGTGGTCGGCGCACGGGCCTGCACCGACTACGGCGCCCACATGGCGGCGCGGCTCGGCGGGGGACTGGCGCGGGCGGGCTGGGTGGTGGTCTCGGGAGCCGCATCACTTCTCTAGCGAGATCCGTGTTGTTGCAGATCCGTGTTGCTGGAGCCGAGCACAGGAAGCGTCACCCATTCGGGTGATTGATGGTTGTTGAGGTCCCGGTGTGACGTGGGGCTCTGCAAGATCCGTGACGTGAGATGGAAGGTCTACTTTCACGGAGAACGGGTGGATCTTCTCCCCGCGTACGACGATCCGGTCGTGTTGCAACATCGGGACGTCCTGTTGCGGGCTGCAGCGGCGCCGCGGAGGGCCGGTCAGCCCTTCCTGCTGGATCCCCTGGGAGCTCCGGATCTTCGGGTGGATCGATGGTTCGACAGTGACGACGTCCGTGATCTGGGTCGGCTGACCTGGCGGAAGTACGCGTACAGCCTTGTGGTGTGGCTGAGTTTCTTGTGGGCGTACGGGCGGCCATGGGACGACGTCGAGCCAACCGCGGTGGAGGCGTTCAAGACCTGGCGGATGCTGGACGGTCGCAACACGCGCCCGGTGGAGTCGGGCACCTACAGCGACAACCTCATTAACGTCCGGCTCTTCTACCTTTGGGCGGCGAACGAGTTCCAGATCCCCAATCCGATCCGGACCCGCCCGGGGCGGGGCAAGCGCCGGGACGGCACCCGCTCGGAGAAAGTGGTGACCGACCCGAAGGCCACACGGGACCGGGATGTGAAGTGGTTCGACCCTGCGGGCTACGAGCGGTATCGGGACTGCGGGCTGCTCGGGCTGACGCTGGAAGGCGACGAGGACCCGGGCTGGCGAGGGCGCAACGGGCAGCGCAACGCCGCCTTCGCGGACTGCCTCTACAACTCGGGGTTACGGCTGGAGGAGGGCGGTTCTCTGCTGCTGGTCGAGCTCCCGCCGGACGACCCGAGCCGCGGCTTCTACACCTGCCACTTGGCCGAGCAGACGGCCAAGGGCAAGGTGGCGCGCAAGTTCTGGATGTCGCGCAAGGGCCTGGTGCCGGTGCTGAACTACTGCGAGGGCGAGCGGGCCACGGCGGTGCGTCGGGCCCAGGCCGCCGGGCGTTATGAGCGCATGACGGGGTCCCGGCTGCTGGTGCGGGTGTTGGCCGGGCGGCGGGCGAGGCTGGTCGGGCAGGACGGCGGGGTGGAGGAGGTGCCGCTCGACTCACTGACGCCGGCGGCCCGCCGGATGCTGCTGCGTGAGACGCCGCAGGGGCTGGAACCGGTGGCGCTGTGGCTGAACGAGGATGGGCTGCCGCGGGACCCGCACGGGTGGCAGCACATCTTCACCCAGGCCAACAAGCGGCTGCGGGACGACCTGGGGCTGGAGGGCTTCGCCGGCGCCGCCCACATGCTCCGCCACAGCGTCGCCCTGCGGTGGTTCTCGGTAGGGCGGCTGCTGTTCGACAAGAAGTTCGCGCACCTGGACGGGGAGGAGCTGCGTGACCTGCGTTACGAGTTCGGCAGCACCTGGGACCTGGTGCGGCTGATGCTCGGGCATGCGGATCAGCGCACCACCAAGGAGACGTACTTGGAGCCGTTCGAGGCCCTGGAGCTGGAGTTGCTGCTGATGCATGCCGACAACAGCGGCATCCCGGATCTGATGGCGGCGGTCTACGGTGCCGACCGGCGGGTGCTGGGCGATCCGGTGGCGGCCCGGTGAGCCCAGGGCGCGAGTCGTCGATGCCGGAGGCGGGCTACACGCCTCCGCAGCGGCTGTTCCTGGAGAATGGCCAATGCCGGGTGCGGTTCTTCTCCGAGCAGGACCTCGACGAGGTGGTCGACTATGACTTCACGACGTTCCCGGTTGCCCGCCCGCTGCAGGAGTCCTTCGCCCGCGCCTTCGACGCGCATGTCGGGCCGGCCGGGCAAGTGAAAGCCATCGGGGCCGCCACCAACGCCTTCCGGCATCTGGGCTACTTCATCGACGTCCTGCTCTTCGACGAGGAACCGCCGCAGGTCCCGCAGGACCTGGCGCCGCGGCACCTGAAGGGGTTCTTGCTCAACAGGGGAGACGCACCGACTGCCGGGATGGCGGTGGGGCTGCTGCGGTCCCTGCTGATGAACATGGAGGGGTTAACGCCGCAGTTCGCCGCGCAGTGCGCCCAGTGGGTGCCGGGACGGCGCAATCAGATCACCTCGCGGGGCAGCTACAGCCCGGCCGAGGAGAAGGCGATCTTGGACGCCGCGCGGAAGGTGGTGCGGGCGGCCGCGAAGCGCATCAGAGATTCCCGCGAGGTGCTGGAGCGGTGGCGTGAGGGCGGCATCTCCCGCGAGGACGAGCCGGTGCTCTACGAGTACGGCTCGATCCTCGACATGGTCGAGAAGAGCGGGGAGATGCCGCGCAACAAGTGGGGCAATGGCCTGGCGCTGTGGATCGTCCCGCACGGCACCGTGACCGACCTGACCACCCGGCTGCACCTGAGCCTGGCCGAGACCTGCGCTTTGGTGATTTTGCTGGTGCGGCTCACGGGAGAGAACGGTTCGACGATCATCAAGGCGCCGGCTGCCTTCCACCGCCCTGACGGCGGGGCCGGGCCGCTGGCCACGGTCCAGGTCGACTTGAGTAAGCCGAGGCGGGGCCCGCGGCGCTACATGACGGCCACTCTGAGCGACTTGCCGTCGTGGGCCGCGGCGCCGGATGAGGAGGGCGAGCTGTCGGCCCGCGATGAGCTGCACACGCCGTTCGGCCTCTACATGCTCGCGTTGGAACTGGCGGCCTCCTCGCGAAGGATCAAGGGCAGTGACCGGCTGCTGGTCTACTGGGTTCCCAAGGCCGGGAAGGGTCCCAAGGCCAAGCGGGCCGAGGTGGTCAAGCGCCGCAACGAGTGCGGACGGGGTTTCCGCGACCGGCTGTCGGACTCTGCGGTCGGATTCTGGGGCGCTGGATTGAACCTGGTCGCCGAGGAGCGGGACGAGGACGGCAATCCGCAACGGCTGATCGTGGGCGTCGGACGGATGCGGGTCACCCACGGGGCACGGGAACAGAAGCCGGTGGCCCAGACCAGGGAGACGCTGGCGAACATCTATTTGCGGCGGGACAAGTCGAGCCTGCGCGAGTACCAGAAGCTGGTCGCCGACGTGCTGGAGAAGGAAGTCATCAAGGCTCGCACCGCGGGCCGCATCACCCGGCTGAGCACGGTGGATGTCGCCGAGGCCCTACGCGACCCGGAGACGGTCGCCAAACGCTTCGGGGTGAGCATGGAGATGATGCGGCTGCTGGTGGCGCGCGATGCCGACACGGTGCTGGCTGCCTGCGCGGACAACGAGAACGGCCCGCACAGCCCGCCTGGTGAGCCCTGCCGGGCCTCGTTCCTGAAGTGTCTGGAATGCCCGTGCGCCCGCGCGATGCCCCATCATCTGCCGCTTCAGGTGGTGGCCCGGGACATGATCGACGAACGCCGCACACACATGACGGCCCTGCGTTGGGCCGAGCGGTTCGCGCTGCCCTTGGAGGAGCTCGAAGACCTGATCCGGCTGGCGGGCAAGCGCGCCGAGGACCGGGCTCGCGCGGCGGCCGGCGAGGAGGAGCGGGAACTGGTGCGGAGGCTGCTGGACGGGGAGCTGGACGAACGATGAGTACGGACGACGCTGTCCACGAGCCGAAAGAGCTCTTCGTGCCCGGCCCCGGCACGGTGGTGCTGCACAACCGGCGGCTGCGGGAGGGCACGGACCGCTCGACGTTGTCGGTGGTGGGCGATATGCGCTGGAATCTGCGGCCGGCGATCCTTGAGGATCACATGGCTTCGGTCAGCATCAACTTCGCCTTGGTGCCCGAGCGGTTCCGTGACATTGCCAAGATCTACATCTGGATGGAGCTGAACTGCGACGAGGATCTGACGATCCTTCGCCGGGCGAACATCGACGGCAAGCTGGCCGTTTACACGATGGTCTCCCAACTTCGCTGCCTGCGCGGCCTGCTGGACTGGATGGATGTCTACGGGTTCACCTCGATCGCGGAGGTGTCGCCGGAGGATCTGGAGGACTATCTCGACGCGGTGCGGGACGCGGAAATGACCCACGGCAACCGCTCGGATCTGTTGCAGGCCGTCCGCCGGTTGTGGGCCTTCCGTGAGCTGCTGCCGTCCGAGGGGCGGCTGCCGGAGATGCCGCCCTGGGGCGGGAAGGAGTCCAGGGTCCTGTTGGGCAAGTCCCAGCGGGACCGGGAGAACGCCACTGCCCGCATCCAGGAGACGACGATGGCGATGGCGGTGTTGTGGGCGGCGCGGTTCGTCGAGGACTTCGCCGAGGACATCATCGCGGCCATGGAGGAGTTCCGGCCGCTGTTCGGCTTCAAGCCCGGTCGCTACAGCCCCGGCCCGCACCGCCGGGTCCGGATCCCAGGCAAAGCCGGGGCGACCCCAGAGGTCGGCGCCTTGATCGAATCCTTCCGCGCGCAGGGCCGTGACCTGCCCGGCAGGCAGCGGGAGGACGGCACCTGGGAGCCGGACTGGCCCTTTCTTGCCAAGCTCCTGGACATCGACCCCGGGGCGATGCAGAAGAACGATGCCTACCGGGGCATGTTCTTGACCTCCGGCCTCCCCGTCGCCCGCGGCACGTTCCTGACGGCCCGCCCGAAGGGCCTGCTGGACGGCGAGCCCTGGACGAAGAACATCGCCTACGGCGACGTCAAGAAGCTGGTGCGGACGCTGTCGACCGCCTGCTTCCTCCTGGTGGCCTATCTGACCGGCTGCCGCCCCGGGGAGGCGGTCAGCCTGCGGCGCGGCTGCCTGCGCCGGGACAAGGTGACGAAATTGTGGGAGGTCCACGGCCGGAAGTGGAAGAACGCCCGCGACGAGAACGGCGCCAAGATCCCCGAGGGGCAATTCCGCGACGAGCCGTGGATCGCCCCCGATCTGGTCGCCACGGCGATCGGCGTCCAAGAACGCCTTCACGACGCTGAGGCCCTCTTTCCCGTCTGGCTGGTGGCGGACGAGCGCGACCAGCATGAGGGCGGCGGGGCCCGGACCCTCGCCTCGATCAACGACGACCTGAACCGCTTCGTCGTCTGGGTAAATGCCTTCTGCGGCCGACACGGCCGCAGCGATGTGATCCCCGTCGATCCGAAGCGTCTGACGATCTCACGCCTGCGGCGCACACTGGCCTGGTTTATCTGCCGCCGCCCGCGCGGCATGGTCGCTGCGGCGATTCAGTACGGGCATCTGCGGGTCCAGATCACCCAGGGCTATGCCGGCACTTACGCCTCGGGATTCCCCGACGACCTCGCGTTCGAGCGGTGGCTGACCCGACTGGAGGACCTGCAGGACGCCGATCGGCGACTGAAGGCCGGCGAGCACGTCAGCGGCCCGGCAGCCGGTGCCTACCGGTCGCGGGTCAGCGGAGGGGCGAGGAAGTTCGCCGGGCGCGTCCTACGGACCGGGGCGGAGGCGAGGCACGTGATGGCGAACCCCTCGCTGCAAATCTACCCGGGCAAGGGGATGACCTGCGTCTTCGCCGCCCCGACGGCACGCTGCGAACTGGAGCCCTCACTTGATGACGCACGGGTCACACCGGACACCGAGGGCTGTCACCCGGCCTGCGGCAACATCTGCCGCACCGAGGAAAACATTGACGAACTACGGGCCGAGGCCGCGGAGTTGCGGATCAAGGTCGCTGATGAGGCGAGCCCGCAGATCCGCTGGGGACGAGAACGCCGCCGCCTGGCTCACCTGGACGGGCTCATCGACGAGCACGATCGCGGGCGCCCGGGAGGGGACAGACGGTGAAGGCAGAGCAGGACCCGCCGCAGGAGTTGTGTCTTAAGCTGCGGGGGGCCGCCGACCGGCTGCTGGCCGGCACCCCGCTGCACTCCTCGGGCAAGCTCACCATTCTCGACCTCGCCGAGGAAGCCCAGGTCAAGCGGTGGCTGCTGACGCACAAGCACCCGACGACCCTCATGGCCAAGTACCAGGCCGAGTTCAAGGCAGCCCGACATAAGAGCGAGCCGGTTAAGAAGGCCGAGGCCGAAATCGACAAGCTCCGCGAGGACCTGGCCAGCGCCCGGAAGGAGAAGCGACAGCTGGCGGACCTGCTGAGCACCTACGCGGTCATGATCGAACAGCTTGCGACGGAGCGGTCCCAGGCGGTCGCGGAACGCGACGAGGCCTTGGCCGCCCTGGACGCCGCGCTGGGTGTTACCACCCTGAATCCTCCACCGCAGAGGACGGCCCCCGCCGGCCGGGTTCACCGCCCGCTTCCGCGCGGGCGGCGCTGATGCGGCCGCTCATCAGGAACAGAACGGACGCATTCCGAGGACAAGGCAGTAAGGGTGACTCGGGGCCGACTAATGGGTCCGCAGCCGCTTGAGGAAGGTCCGGACCAGCGCGTCCAGCTCCGGGTCCTGAGCGGTTTCCTCCACCAGGATGCGCTCAATGTGAACGAAGCCGCTGTTCCGCCAGTGCCGATCCCGAGTTCCGTCGGCTGCCAGTCGGCCGCGGTGATGCGGCCCGTCGACCTCGATCAGGCCAGCCCTGCCCTCGCGAACGACGAGGAAGTCTGGCGTCCACGTGTTGCCGACACCCACACGCCCCAAGGGCAAGGGAAAGATCGAGATGGTGGCGTCGGCAGGAAGGGCGGCCTGAGCTCGCTTGAGCGCCTCATAGACCCGTAGTTCCTCGCGGGAATCAAAGACGAATCCGTCGCGTCGCAGTTCGGGCTTCGGATCGGTGACCCGCGCGGCGTGGTTTGTCGTGGTATCGGACGTGAGTCGACCTTGCAGGTCCTGTCTCCAGTCCGAACCCACCTCTGGAAGCGCTGGCCCGATATAGACAGAATGTGCTTCCACTCCGTTCCGCTCAGCGATCGGCAAGAGAGCATCTCGGATCCGCGCAAGAACGTCCTCGGTGAACCGATCCATCAGCCACCCCGGGACGAGGAGGCGGGCATCCATCCAGTCGCCAAACCTGTTGCCGGGAGACCACTCGATCCCCTCGACGTCCAGGAGAAGAGCCGCTGCTTGAACGTCTCCTTGATCATGAAGGAACCAGGCCGTTTGCCCGAGGACGATCTCTTCGACGGAGAGCGCCGCCTCCTCGTTGGAGGTCTTGCCGACTTCTGAAGTCACCCAGCAAGCCTAGAGCTGCGGTCTGACACGCGAACCTAGTTGGTCGGAACCGACGAACCACCGACAGCGATCCTGGCCTGCGTTGTCAAGAGATCCACTTGATGGCACAAAAAAGTAGTCGTGACTATCAGTCACCTAGATGCGATGAGAGCGAACGTGGACATCCAAACCGCCGTCGACAACTACGCCGGTGCCATGAAGCACTGTGACAACCTGATCGACGTCCATCGGGCTGCTGGGAGCGGGATCCGCGGCCGCCGAACTGCTGAGACCTCGGTCAACCGGGGAACGATCGTGCTGGCAGTCGCGGCCTGGCAGGCATTCGTCCAGGACACTGCCTGCGCGTTGCGCGACGAGGCACTGGCCGAGCTCAACACGATCTCGGGTGCTCCGCTGCTGGCTGGAGCGATGAAAAGCTGGGCCACTGACTTCGATGCGGCCCTCGAAAAGTTCTCCACTCCAGGACCCGCGCAGTCCTGCTCGCTCCTCGGACGCGTCGGCTTCGACCCCCGCCCCCATTGGACCTGGAAGCAAGGCGGGGGCAGGGGCAAGCACCCCCTTATAGTGCAGCCCAAGCACGTCGCTGAAGTGATCACGCAGTGGCTTCGCGTGAGGCACGATGTTGCCCACGGCCATGCCACGATCCACGCCGTTCCTGTCCTGACCGCAGTACGTGACGCCAACGCGTCTCACAAGGCCAGGTCCGCGCCCACGCTTCGCCTCACCGACGCTATTGACTGCGTCGGCTTCTTTCGAGCGACCGTCCGGCTGACTGCGGAAGCTGCTGCCAAGCACCTACAGGCACCTCAACCGGTCTGGCAGAAGCTGCCGCCGCTCACGCTTGGACTGCACGTTTCGAAGCTCTAACTCTTAGCAATACGACCAGGCCAGCTAGAGAACATACGTTCACTATCAAGTGCGTGTGGTCGGAGCGAGCGGGCCATCTGAGAGGCAGCGACGACAAGTCCCGGACAGGGCCACGCCATGCCGATAAGCTGGCCGCCGTGTTCGACGCGATTGCGATCCGGCGCACCGCTCCCTCTGGAGCTTCCGGGGGACCGCTTGACCTTGGTCGGCTCGCTGAGTCGATGCTCTTCTACCGCAAGGTTCGACTGGCGGTCACACGTCACAGCCTGAAACAGCTGATCGTTTCACTCGGACCAGACGTGGCCTTGGAACTCTCCAAGAATCCGAACGTCGACCTGATCTTTCTGGACCGTGACTTCGTCCTGCGGACGGAAGACACGGGGACGGGGGAAGCCCGGCATCGGCCAGCCACGATCACCGTGATGGACTCGATCCAGCGCGGCGACGAGACCACGTATGCCCCCCAGACGCTCGAGTCGCTGGTTATCGAGATGTTCCGCGAGGCCACCGGAAAGTCTGGCGCCGGACGGCGGATGGCCAATCGGTTCCTCGGACAGATAGATGTCCATGCGTTCGACCCGAATCTGCTGGGCCTGGCCAATGAGGACTGGGAGGACCAAGGATTGGTTCGCCAGGTGCTCGTCGACCTCGTTCGTGAATTTGCCCCGGACTATGCGATTCCGAGCGACTTCAAGGTATGTCTTACCCCCACCGCCGACGAGCACTACAAGTTCGAGACGAACCTGGACTGGGCTGCTGTGTCACGAGCGAGTGGCTCGGATGGCGATGCAGGCCTCCTTGACCCCGTCAAGGTACTGCTCGGCATGGTTGAGATGCGCCAAGATCTTGCCCTAGGGGCGGATCTGGGGACCTCGCTCGCCCAGGATCGTCTGAGTGAGCGGATTATGCGGACCAAGTGCACCGAGCTTTTTGCCCAGCTGGACAGTCAGCAGGGCAAGATCGAGGAGTTCCAGACGCTGGTCGTCAAGGGAATTGACGATATGGGGGGAGCGATCAACTCGGGGCAGCGCACCTTCCGCGAGTTCCTCGACGTTCTTGACAAGGCGGAGGACTTCCGGGTTTGGCTCGACAAGCAGGCTCCCACTTCTGACCTTGTCGCCACGTATTACGCGGAGGCGTTCAAGAAGAGCCCGTTCGAGAAGCTCCCGCTCAACAAGGAACTGACCTGGGTTCTACCCACCGTCGTTGACTTCGGCATGGTTGCCGGCCATGCGACCACAGCCGAGCTCGCCGCTCCGACAGCGGCTCTCGGCTTGGCCATGCTCGATCGCCTGGTCCTCGACCGCTTCAGGAAAGGGTGGCGACCCGCCACCTTCATCAACAACGAGCTGATGCCGTTCGTCAACAGCTGAGCAGTTTCGTGCCACTCTGGCCTCAGGCGGCTCAGACACCGCACTCCACCTCAAAGAGGAAACCCTGCCGCGCGACGAGCTGCTCGTTACTCTGGAAAGATGCCTCGCCCACCAATTTGTCTGCCTTACGCAGATTGCACAGCAGATGGGCCAGTTGAACATTGCCGCGGGTATGGTCTCCTCCTCTCACCAGAGGGGTGATGTGGTCGAGGCTGGCGCTCAGTGGCCGCGTCAGCGGGTCGTTCCACGTGCATCCAGGGTCCACAGGCTCACTGCATAGCTGGCAGACCCATCCGTCACGCTCAAATATCTCCTCGTGAGAAAACCGCTCCACGACGACCGCAGCCATGCGGGCGCGGCGGCGCTGAGCACTGGCGCGACCCAACTCGTTCACGCGGTCGCGGTTGGCGTTCGACCAGCGGCGGATGTTGAAGCGCTGGAGGCAGATCCTGCCGCGGCAGAATCGCGCGCGAGTCGAACGAGACTCGGAGATGGGAGTGCCGCACTCCAGGCATCGGCGATTTTGGAGCAAGTGCATATAGTCAGGTCGGGACAGTCCGTCGCGGGCGGCACTCCGGGCCTCGCTGCTGCACTTGTGTGAGCAAAAGATCGCATTGGAGGCTCGATCATCGCTGATTGCTCCGCCGCACCATGCGCAGTCTTCCAGCGGGTCGATCACTTGCTTGGGGTTGTGGACCGGGTGATATCCGGCAGCGCAGTCGGAGCTGCAGTACTCCGCCTTGTTCGTACGTGACTCAGGGATCGGTCCCTCGCAGAGCTTGCAAGTCCGCCCCTTGCGTCGTTGCAAGCGATCTTCCTTGTCCTTCGCGACGCGCTTCGCGTTCGACTTGATGGCGTTGACGCGGCCCTTGCAGGTTTTCGAACAGTAGATCTGATCTGATCGAGTCGGCAGGAACTCGACGCCACAGTTGTGAGCCTGGCACTTGAGTGGCCGCTTCTTGGCCGCTCGATCGTCGCGCTGTTTCTTCCAGTAACAGTCGCGGTCACAGAACCGCGCGATCGGGTTCTTGCTCGGCGGTAACAGTTCGCCGCACCCTTCGCAAGACTTCACGAGTCCCTCCCCGTCATGATCCTTAGAGGTCGACTTTGCAGACTACGAGGAGCCACTGACATTGATACTCGTGCGCGGCTGCCGCAGGTCCTGGCTCTGCCACCGACTGAAGACGCTGGGTTGCAGACTGTGGAGCATCCAGATGCAACACGCTCGGACCGGCTAGAGAACCTACGGGGTGGACGGTGTGGTGCACCGGGGCGCGCTGCGGGCGGGCGGCGCCACCATCGGCGTGGTGGCCAGCGGCGTCGATGTGCCGTACCCGCCGGGCAACACCCAGTTGATCGGCGAGATCGCCGAACGCGGCCTGCTAGTCGGCGAACTGCCGCCGGGCGACCACCCCACCCGCAGCAGATTCGTGCTGCGGAACCGGGTGATCGCCGCCCTGACCCGCGGCACGGTGGTGGTCGAGGCGCGCTACCGCAGCGGTTCCCTGGTCACCGCGCGGCGGGCCGCCCAGTTGGGGCGGGTGACGATGGGGGTGCCGGGGCCCTGCACGAGCGGTCTGTCGGAAGGGGTGCACGAACTGCTGCGCGGGGACGCCGTGGTGGTGACCGACGCGGCCGAAGTCATCGAGATGGTGGGGGAGATCGGCGCCGACCTCGCACCCGCCCGCCGCGGACCCGTACTGCCGCGCGATCTGCTCGACCCGGCGGCGGCCCGCGTACTGGAAGCGCTCCCCGGTCAAGGGGACGCCTGCGAAGAGGAGATCGCCCTCGTCGTGGGGTCCACCAGCGACGACACGCTGAGACGGCTCTACGAATTGCAGGCCCTCGGCTTCGTCGAACGCGACGACGGGCGGTGGAAGTTGGTCCGTACCGCGCACGACGGCGCGCCGCGTCGGGAGGGTTGACGCCATCGACACACCATCAGGTGACAGGAAACCGCCGTGACCTGGGACGATCGTAGGACCGGCCGCGGGCGGCCCGGCGGCCCACCATGATGACCCGAGGGGCTCCCGCTCGGGCCCCGTACCGGGCGGTATAGCCGGTCCGGTGAGCGCGCACCGGTAGAGGAACGTATCTGCGCATGTCCCATACGGATGATGTAGCAATAAGCGACACTATGGTCACGCTACGCTCGCGGAGGCTCGATTTCCCGCCCACGTCTCGGCAGAACGGCTCAAAACGGCACATGCCCCAGTACACCCCCGGGTCCGAGCGGGCGACGGCGGCGACCGCCCCCCGCACCTCCCCTCGGCCAGCCGCCCCCACGTCGCTCGACGAACTGTGGCGGACCTATAAGTCCACGGGGGACGCCCGGCTGCGGGAGCAGTTGATCCTGCACTACTCGCCGCTGGTGAAGTACGTGGCGGGCCGGGTCAGCGTCGGACTCCCGGCCAACGTCGAGCAGGCCGACTTCGTCTCCTCCGGGGTGTTCGGACTCATCGACGCGATCGAGAAGTTCGACCCGGAACGCGCGATCAAATTCGAGACCTACGCGATCACCCGTATCCGCGGCGCCATGATCGACGAACTGCGCGCGCTCGACTGGATCCCGCGCTCCGTCCGGCAGAAGGCGCGCGCCGTCGAACGCGCCTACGCCACCCTTGAGGCCAAGCTGCGCCGCACTCCGAGCGAGCCCGAGGTGGCGGCGGAGATGGGCGTCGGGATCGAAGACCTGCACGCGGTGTTCAGCGCGCTGTCCCTGGCCAACGTCGTCGCGCTGGAGGACCTCCTGCACGCGGGCGGCGAGGGCGGCGACCGGCTCAGCCTCGTCGACACCCTGGAGGACACCGGTGCCGACAACCCCGTCGAGGTCGCCGAGGACCGTGAGCTGCGCCGACTGCTCGCCCGCGCGGTCAACACCCTTCCCGAACGCGAGAAGACCGTCGTCACCCTCTACTACTACGAGGGCCTGACACTCGCCGAGATCGGCCAGGTACTCGGCGTCACCGAAAGCAGGGTCAGCCAGATCCACACCAAGTCCGTCCTCCAACTACGGGCAAAGCTGGCCGACGTCGGGCGGTGACAGGCGCGGCACAGTGTCTACAGTGGTGGGATGCCCAGGATTCGAGCGGCCTCGGTGGCCGAACACCGGACGATGCAGCGCCAGGCCCTGCTGGACGCCGCGCGTTCGCTGCTGTCCGAGGGCGGCACGGAGGCGCTGACCTTCCCCGCCCTGGCCGAGCGCACCGGACTGGCGCGCTCCTCGGTCTACGAGTACTTCCGCTCCCGCGCCGCGGTGGTCGAAGAGCTGTGCGCCGTGGACTTCCCCGTCTGGGCCGCCGAGGTCGAGGCCGCCATGCAGGCCGCCGACACCGCCGAGGGCCAGATCGAGGCCTACGTACGCAGCCAGCTCGCGCTGGTCGGCGACCGCCGCCACCGCGCCGTCGTCGCGATCTCCGCCGGTGAACTGGACGCGGGCGCCCGCGAGAAGATCCGCGCCGCCCACGGCGGCCTGGTCACGATGGTCGGCGCCGCCCTCGCGGCCCTCGGCCACGCCGAGCCCCGCCTGACCGCCATGCTCCTGCAAGGCGTGGTCGACGCCGCGGTCCGCCGGATCGAACTCGGCGCCGCAGAAGACCCCGTTCACATCACCGAGTCGGCCGTCACGATGGCGCTGCACGGGGTGACCGGCCGCCCCTGACCCGCGCTGCCGCCTCCGCCTTCCGTTCCGTCCCGCCCGCCGCCGCGCCGAACACCGGCAGCAGCCGGGAGGGCCCCGCGCGCAGCAGCCACGGCGGCAGCAGGGTCAACGGGTCGAGGTAGACGTCACCCCGCAGGAGGCCCCAGTGGAGGCAACCGGGTGAGCGGTGGACGGCGGAGTCGGTCACCACTCCCAACGGCCCGCCCGCCGCGAGCCGGGTGCCGACCGCGACCGTCCCCCGTACCGGCTCATAGGTGACGCGCAGGCTCGCGTCCGGCCGGTCGAGCCGCAGCACGACGACATCGGTGCCCGCCACCTTCCCCGCGAAGGTCACCTCGCCGGGAGCCGCCGCCCGCACCACGCTCCCCGGCCCCGCGCGTAAGTCGACCCCGCGGTGTCCCGCGGCATAGGGCGTCGCGGGCGGCTCGAAGGCGCGCAGCACCGCCGGCCGCCCCCGTACTCCCGGCCCTGCCACGGGCCAGCAGCGCGCGTCCGAGCCGGCGCCCGCGCACCCCGCGCCGCCCGCCGTCCCCGTGCCGCCGGCCGTCCCCGTGCCGCCCGCCGTACCGGCGCCGCCCGCCGTCCCCGTGCCGCCGGGGAGGGCCGTCAGCAGAGCCGTCATCACCACCGTCAACCACATGTGAAGTGCCATGGCACGAGCATCCCGGATCCGGGCGGCGAAAGATGATCATGGTCCTGGCCTGTGGATAACTCGGGTGTCGCCCGGCACTCCACCGGTCCCGTACACTTTCTCTGGCGATCCGGGTCACCGGGTCGACTTCGCACGCCCCGCCACCCACTCCCCTCATCGGGACGGTGGCCGCGCCCCTCGGTCCCTCGTGGCACGGCGCGTCGGGACGTCAGGCGCGACCGCCGTCCGGCGGTCGCGATAACCGAGTACCTCAAGGAGTACGGCCATGGCCGTCGTCACGATGCGGGAGCTGCTGGAGAGCGGCGTCCACTTCGGGCACCAGACCCGTCGCTGGAACCCGAAGATGAAGCGCTTCATCTTCACCGAGCGCAATGGCATCTACATCATCGACCTGCTCCAGTCGCTGTCGTACATCGACCGCGCCTACGAGTTCGTCAAGGAGACCGTCGCGCACGGCGGCTCCATCATGTTCGTCGGCACCAAGAAGCAGGCGCAGGAAGCCATCGCGGAGCAGGCCGCCCGCGTCGGCATGCCCTACGTCAACCAGCGCTGGCTGGGCGGCATGCTCACCAACTTCTCGACCGTCTACAAGCGCCTCCAGCGCCTGAAGGAGCTCGAGGAGATCGACTTCGACGACGTGGCCGCGTCCGGCCTCACGAAGAAGGAGCTGCTGGTCCTCTCCCGCGAGAAGGACAAGCTGGAGAAGACCCTCGGCGGCATCCGCGAGATGCAGAAGGTGCCGAGCGCCGTCTGGATCGTCGACACCAAGAAGGAGCACATCGCCGTCGGTGAGGCGCGCAAGCTCCGCATCCCGGTCGTCGCGATCCTCGACACCAACTGCGACCCCGACGAGGTCGACTACAAGATCCCGGGCAACGACGACGCGATCCGTTCCGTCACGCTGCTCACCCGTGTGATCGCCGACGCCGTCGCCGAGGGCCTCATCGCCCGCTCCGGTGCCGCCACCGGTGACAAGAAGGCCGAAGGCGTCGCCGAGCCGCTCGCCGAGTGGGAGCGTGACCTGCTCGAGGGCGAGAAGAAGGCCGACGAGGCGCCCGCCGCCGACGCGACCGCCGCCGCTGCCGAGGCGCCCGCCGCCGAGGCCGAGGCTCCGGCCGACGCCGCCCCGGCCGACGCCGAGACCGCCGAGGCTCCGGCCGACGCCGCCCCGGCCGCCACGGAGGGCGAGTCCGAGCAGGCCTGAGCCTGTTCCGACCCGTACCGACGGCACACCGGCACCACCGGTCAACCGCACAGCAGCAGGACGCGTATCGCGTACGACGCGTACGACGTGAACCACGCGTGACGACGGCGGGGGCCCATGCCCCCGCCGTCCACCCGTAGATCCACCGACCATTCGGGAAGAGACTTAAACCCATGGCGAACTTCACCGCCGCTGACGTCAAGAAGCTCCGCGAGCTGACCGCCGCGGGCATGATGGACTGCAAGAACGCCCTTGTGGAGGCCGAAGGCGACCTGGACAAGGCCGTCGAGATCCTTCGGGTCAAGGGCCAGAAGGGCGTCACCAAGCGCGAGGGCCGCTCGGCCTCCAACGGTGCGGTCGTCTCCCTGATCGCCGCCGACAACTCCGAGGGCGTCCTCGTCGAGCTGAAGTGCGAGACGGACTTCGTCGCCAAGGGCGACAAGTTCGTCGCCGTGGCCGACGCCATCGCCGCCCACGTCGCCGCCAGCAAGCCGGCCGACATCACGGCGCTGCTCGGCTCCGAGATCAAGGACGGCCAGACCGTCCAGGCGTACGTGGACGAGGCGAACGCCACCCTCGGCGAGAAGATCGTGCTCGACCGCTTCGCCCAGTTCTCCGGCACCTACGTGACCTCCTACCTGCACCGCACCAGCCCCGACCTGCCCCCGCAGGTCGGCGTCCTGGTCGAGCTGGACAAGGCCGACGCGCAGGTCGCCAAGGACGTCGCCCAGCACATCGCCGCCTTCGCGCCGACCGCCCTGTCCCGCGACGAGATCCCGGCCGAGACGGTCGAGAACGAGCGTCGCGTCGCCGAGGCCACCGCCCGCGAGGAGGGCAAGCCCGAGGCCGCCCTGGCGCGCATCGTCGAGGGCCGGGTGAACGGCTTCTTCAAGGAGAACGTCGTCCTGGAGCAGGCCTTCGCGAAGGACTCCAAGAAGACCGTCCAGAAGGTGCTGGACGAGGCCGGCGTCACGCTGAAGCGTTTCGCGCGTTTCCGCGTCGGCGTCTGATCGCGCTGGACACGAAAGCAGCGAATGACCGACGGCCCGGCTAGGGTCGTACGCGGTCGGCCGCCCGCCGACCGGCCGCAGATGTGACGAGGAGGCCATTGCCGTACAGGGAACCCACGAGGACCCGCGGCAATGGCCTCCTTCGTACGTGCACGAGGAGATCTCCATGGACAAAGGCGCCGATACGGCCCACCACACCACCGCCCACCGCCGCTATCTGCTGAAGCTGTCCGGCGAGGCGTTCGCCGGGGGAGGCGGTCTCGGAGTCGATCCCGACGTCGTGCACGCCATCGCCCGCGAGATCGCCGCGGTCGTCGCGGACGGCTACGAGATCGCCCTCGTCGTCGGCGGCGGCAACTTCTTCCGCGGCGCCGAACTCCAGCAGCGCGGCATGGACCGGGCCCGCTCGGACTACATGGGCATGCTCGGCACGGTCATGAACTGCCTGGCCCTCCAGGACTTCCTGGAGAAGGAGGGCGTCGAGACCCGCGTGCAGACCGCGATCACCATGGGCCAGGTCGCCGAGCCGTACATCCCGCTGCGGGCCGTACGGCACCTGGAGAAGGGCCGCGTCGTCATCTTCGGCGCCGGTATGGGCATGCCGTACTTCTCCACCGACACCACCGCCGCCCAGCGGGCCCTGGAGATCGACGCGGCGGCCATGCTGATGGGCAAGAACGGGGTCGACGGGGTCTACGACTCCGACCCCAAGCTGAACCCGGACGCGGTGAAGTTCGACGCCCTGGAGTACGGCGAGGTCATCACCCGCGACCTGCGGGTCGCCGACCTCACCGCGATCACCCTCTGCCAGGACAACAAGCTGCCGATCCTCGTCTTCGAGCTGCTCGCCGAAGGGAACATCGCGCGGGCCGTGAAGGGTGAGAAGATCGGCACGCTGGTCAACGACCGGGGCTCCAGGGCTTAATGACCGCCCGAGCGCCGGGTGGTGACACGTCCCGGTTCGCCCGGTCCGGGGATGGACAACAGGCTGCCGGTCGGACACCGTGCAGGAAAGACGCGCGCAGGGGCCCGACCGTCAGGCTCCGCCTTCTGAATACCAGGAGCACATGGTGATTGAAGAGACCCTCCTCGAGGCCGAGGAGAAGATGGAGAAGGCCGTCGTCGTCGCCAAGGAGGACTTCGCGGCGATCCGTACCGGCCGGGCGCACCCCGCGATGTTCAACAAGATCGTGGCCGAGTACTACGGCGCGCCCACCCCGATCAACCAGCTCGCCTCGTTCGCGGTGCCCGAGCCGCGGATGGCGGTGATCACCCCCTTCGACAGCAGCAGTCTGCGCAACATCGAGGAGGCGATCCGCAACTCCGACCTCGGCGTCAACCCGAGCAACGACGGCCGGATCATCCGGGTGGCGTTCCCGCAGCTCACCGAGGAGCGGCGCCGGGAGTACATCAAGGTCGCCAAGACCAAGGGCGAGGACGCCAAGATCTCGATCCGCAGCGTCCGCCGCAAGGCCAAGGAGACCCTCGACAAGCTCGTCAAGGACGGCGAGTCGGGCGAGGACGAGGTGCGCCGCGCGGAGAAGGAGCTGGACGACACGACGTCGAAGTACGTCGCCCAGGTCGACGAGCTGCTCAAGCACAAGGAAGCCGAGCTGCTGGAGGTCTGACCGGGCCGGGCCCCCGGGCCCGCCCCGGAAACACCGCCCCGGACATCTCAGTCCGTCCGGACACGCCCGTCCGGACACGCCCGTCCGGACACGCCCGTCCGGACACGCCCGTCCGGGCACCATTCCTGACGCCCGTCCGGACACCGGCAGTACGACCGTATGCACGATCCCGCCCTCAGCCCTTCCCGGCCGACACACGACGACGCGAGGCGAAGCTCAGTGAACGACTCTTCCTGGGGCGCTTCGCCACGCGCCGGTCACTGGGGAGCGCCCGAGGACACGGTCACCAACGGCGCGGCCGACGGCTCGATTGCGGATGACACGATCATCTATCCGGCGGGTTCCGCACCCGATTCCGGGCGCGGCAGGAAGACTCCTCCTATGCCAACCGCCCCGGAGCCGACACCGCCGCCGCAGCCCCCCGCGAAGAAGTCCGCAGGGCGGAATCTGCGCGCGGCGATAGGGGTCGGCCTCGGCCTCGGCGCGGTCATCGTCGCCTCGCTCTTCATCGTGAAGGCGGTGTTCGTCGGCGTCGTGGTCGTCGCCGCCGCCGTCGGCGTCTGGGAGCTGACCTCGCGGCTGGCGGAGCGCAAGGGCATCCGCGCCCCGCTGATCCCGATCGCGGCCGGCGGTACGGCGATGATCATCGCCGGGTATCTGCGCGGCGCGGACGGCGCCTGGGTGGCGATGGCCCTCACCGCGCTCGCCATCCTCGTGTGGCGCATGACGGAGCCGCCCGAGAACTACCTGCGCGACGTCACCGCCGGCGTCTTCGCCGCCTTCTACGTGCCCTTCCTGGCCACCTTCGTGGTCATGATGCTCGCCGCCGACGACGGCCCGCGCCGCGTCCTGGTCTTCCTGCTGCTCACCGTGATCAGCGACACCGGCGCCTACGCCGTCGGCTGGCGCTTCGGCAAGCACAGGCTCGCGCCCCGCATCAGCCCCGGCAAGACCCGCGAGGGCCTGCTCGGCGCGATCTCCTTCGCCATGGTCGCGGGCGCCCTGCTCATGCAGTACGTCATCGACGACGGCCGCTGGTGGCAGGGCCTCCTCCTCGGCCTCGCCGCCGCCGTCAGCGCCACCCTCGGCGACCTCGGCGAATCCATGATCAAGCGCGACCTCGGCATCAAGGACATGGGCACCCTCCTGCCGGGCCACGGCGGCATCATGGACCGCCTCGACTCCCTGCTCCCCACCGCCCCCGTGGTCTGGCTCCTCCTGGCCGTCTTCGTCGGCACCGGCTGACCCCGACGGCCGCCGCCCGAGCGACAGCCCCCGGACCAGCGGGCGACCGGCCGACCCATTTCGATCTGCGACACTTGTCAGATCATGCCTGTACCCGGAGAACTCACTTTTGCCGCGCCGCGTGGGGCCAAGAAGCCGCCGCGGCACCTTGCCGACCTCACTCCCGTCGAGCGGCGGGAGGCGGTGGCCGCGCTCGGGGAGAAGCCGTTCCGGGCGAAGCAACTGTCGCAGCACTACTTCGCGCGGTACGCCGACGATCCGGCGGCGTGGACGGACATTCCGGCCGCGGCGCGGGGGAAGCTGGCGGAGGACCTGCTGCCGGAGCTGATGACGGTGGTGCGGCACGCGTCGTGCGACGACGGGGACACCCGTAAGACGCTGTGGAAGCTGTTCGACGGGACGCTCGTCGAGTCGGTGCTGATGCGGTACCCGGACCGGGTCACGATGTGCATCTCCTCGCAGGCGGGCTGCGGCATGAACTGCCCGTTCTGCGCGACCGGGCAGGCCGGTCTCGACCGGAATCTGTCCACCGCCGAGATCGTGCACCAGATCGTCGCGGGCATGAAGAGCCTGCGCGACGGCGAGGTGCCCGGGGGGCCCGCGCGGCTGTCGAACATCGTCTTCATGGGGATGGGCGAGCCGCTGGCCAACTACAAGCGCGTGATCGGCGCGATCCGCCGCCTCACCGACCCCGAGCCGGACGGCCTCGGCCTGTCGCAGCGCGGCATCACCGTCTCCACGGTCGGCCTGGTCCCGGCGATCTACCGGTTCGCCGACGAGGGGCTGAAGTGCCGCCTCGCGGTCTCGCTGCACGCGCCGGACGACGAGCTGCGCGACACCCTGGTGCCGGTCAACACCCGCTGGAAGGTCCGCGAGGTGCTGGACGCGGCCTGGCACTACGCCGAGGTCTCCGGCCGCCGGATCTCCATCGAGTACGCGCTGATCCGGGACATCAACGACCAGGCGTGGCGCGCGGACCGGCTCGGCCGGATGCTGAAGAACCACCGGGTGCACGTCAATCTGATCCCGCTCAACCCCACGCCCGGCTCCAAGTGGACGGCCTCCCGGCCGGAGGACGAGCGGGCGTTCGTCGCCGCGCTCGAGTCCCACGGCGTGCCCGTGACCGTGCGGGACACCCGCGGCCAGGAGATCGACGGCGCGTGCGGCCAGCTCGCGGCCTCGGAGCGCTGAGGCGCCGGGCGCGTTAGGGGCCCGGCGCTGACCAGCCCTTTCGCACCTGCTGCTATCGTGCACGTGCAATCACACAAGTACGTACAAGTGAACATTCCGACAGGGGAGCGCCTGAGACGGCGCTGAGAGTGCGGCCCACGAGACCGCAGACCCTCGGACCTGATCCGGGTCATACCGGCGTAGGGAGTCTGCACAGATGAACACCATCCGTCGGCGTGCCATCGGCGCGCTCGTCCTGGCCACGGTCGGCGCCACCGCGCTCGCCGCGTGCGGCAGCGACTCGGGCGGCACCAAGACCAGCGGCGGCAGCACGTCCAAGACCGTGACGCTGGTCAGCCACGACTCGTTCGCGGCGTCCGACGCCGTGCTCAAGGACTTCACCAAGGAGACCGGCTACACGGTCAAGGTGCTGCGCGGCGGAGACGCGGGCGCGGCCGTCAACCAGGCGATCCTCACCAAGGACCACCCGCAGGGCGACGTCTTCTTCGGCGTCGACAACACGCTGCTGTCCCGCGCGCTCGACAACGGCCTGTTCACCCCGTACGCGGCCAAGGGCCTCGACCAGGTGCCCGCCGACCTCCAACTCGACGCGGTCAAGCACCGGGTGACGCCCATCGACTCCGGTGACGTGTGCGTCAACTACGACCGGGCGTACTTCACCGCGCACAAGCTGGCCCCGCCCGCCACCTTCGCGGACCTGGTCAAGCCGGAGTACAAGAACCTGCTGGTCACCGAGAACGCCGCGACGTCCTCGCCCGGTCTGGCCTTCCTGCTCGGCAGCGCCGCCGCCTACGGGGACTCCGACTGGCAGTCGTACTGGAAGCAGCTCAAGGCCAACGGCGTCGAGGTCGTGGACGGTTGGGAGCAGGCGTACAACGACCGCTTCTCCGGCTCCTCGGCAGGCAAGAAGGCCAAGGGCGACAAGCCGCTGGTCGTGTCGTACGCGTCCAGCCCGCCCGCCGAGGTCGTGGGCGTCACCCCCGCGCCCGCCCAGTCCCCGACCGGGGTCTCCACCGGCACCTGCTTCCGCCAGATCGAATTCGCCGGGCTGCTGCACGGCGCGAAGAACACCGCGGGCGGCCGGGCGCTGATCGACTTCCTGCTGAGCAGGACGTTCCAGGAGGACATGCCCCTCCAGATGTACGTCGACCCGGTGCGCAAGGACGCCGCCGAGCCCGAGGTGTTCACCAAATACGGCGCGAAGATCACCGACCCGAAGACGCTGGCGCCCGACAAGATCGCCGCCAAGCGCGACGAGTGGGTCAAGGCATGGTCGTCGATCGTCCTCAAGTGACGCCCGGCGCCGAAAAGACGGACGCGGCCGATACGTCGGGCCACGCCGATACGACGGACACGACCGATACGACGGACACGACCGGCACGGCATCGGCGGTACGCGGCAGGGGCCGGTCGCTCGTACCCGGTCGCGGCACCGCGATCCGGCTCGCCCTGATGGCCGTGCCCGCCGCCTTCTTCGGGGTGTTCTTCGCCTACCCCGTGATCTCCATCGTCGGCCGCGGCCTGCACCAGGGCGGCCGGTGGCAGCTCGGCCGGATCGGCGACGTCCTCGGCGACGGCTCCATCCGGCACGTGCTGTGGTTCACCTGCTGGCAGGCCGCCGCGTCCACCGCGCTGACCCTGGCCGTCGCCCTGCCCGGCGCGTACGTCTTCGCGCGGCTCGACTTCCCCGGCAAGCGGCTGCTGCGGGCCGTCGTCACCGTGCCCTTCGTGCTGCCGACCGTGGTCGCCGGTTCGGCCTTCCTCGCGCTGCTCGGCCGCGGCGGCTTCACCGACTCGCTGTGGGGCGTCCGCCTGGACACCACCGTGTGGGCGATCCTCATCGCGCACGTCTTCTTCAACTACGCGGTGGTCGTCCGCACCGTCGGCGGCCTGTGGGCGCAGCTCGACCCGCGCCAGGAAGAGGCCGCGCGGATGCTCGGCGCGAGCCGGCTCGCCGCCTGGCGGCGGGTCACGCTGCCCGCGCTCGGCCCCTCGGTGGCCGCCGCCGGGCTGATGGTGTTCCTGTTCACCTTCACCTCCTTCGGCGTGATCCAGATCCTCGGCGGCCCGCTGTACTCCACCCTCGAAGTGGAGATCTACCGGCAGACCGCGGAACTCCTCGACCTGCCGACCGCCGCCGTGCTGACCCTGCTGCAATTCGCCGCCGTCGCCGCGATCCTCGCCGTGCACGCCTGGACCGTACGCCGCCGGGAGTCCACGCTGCGGCTGGTCGACGCGGCCACCACCGCGCACCGGCCGCGCGGCAGGGGGGAGCGGACGCTGCTCGCCGGAGTGCTCGCCGTCATCGCGCTGCTGATCCTGCTGCCGCTGGGCGTGCTCGTCGCCCGCTCGCTGGACGGCCCGGACGGCTACGGCTTCGCCTTCTACCGCTCGCTCGGCTCCGTCGGCTCGGGTCGGAGCGGCGGCACCTTCACCGTCGCCCCGCTGGAGACGGTCTGGAATTCGCTGCGGTACGCCGCCGTCGCCACCGTCATCGCCTTGACGGTCGGCGGGCTCGCCGCCGCGGCCCTGGTCCGCAGGGCGGGACGGCTGGTCCGCGGCTTCGACGCGCTGCTGATGCTGCCGCTCGGCACCTCCGCCGTCACCGTCGGCTTCGGCTTCCTGATCACCCTCGACAAGCCGCCGCTCGACCTGCGGTCCTCCTGGATCCTGGTGCCGCTCGCCCAGGCGCTGGTCGGTGTGCCGTTCGTCGTACGCGTCATGCTGCCGGTGCTGCGCGCCGTGGACGACCGGCTGCGGGAGGCCGCCGCGGTGCTCGGCGCGTCACCGCTACGGGTCTGGCGCGAGGTCGAACTCCCGCTCGTCGGACGGGCGCTGGCCGTCGCCGCGGGCTTCGCCTTCGCCGTGTCGCTCGGCGAATTCGGCGCCACCGTCTTCATCGCCCGCCCCGACAGCCCGACCCTCCCGGTCGCCGTCGCCCGCCTGCTCGGCCGCGCGGGCCCGTCCACGTACGGCCAGGCCATGGCACTGAGCACCATCCTCATGCTGGTCTGCGCCGCGTCGCTGCTGGTGCTGGAGAATCTGCGCCCGCGCGGGCGGGGCGCCGACCCCTCACCCGGAGAGTTCTGATGACGCTGCTGCGAGTCGAGGACGCGACCGTACGGTTCGGCGCGCGGGCCGCGCTGGACGCCGTCACGCTGGAGGTGGCCGCGCACGAGACGGTGTGCGTGCTCGGGCCCAGCGGCAGCGGCAAGTCCACGCTGCTGCGGGCCGTCGCCGGACTCCAGCCGCTGGACGGCGGACGGGTGCTGCTCGACGGCGCCGACCAGGCGGGCGTTCCCGCGCACCGGCGCGGCGTCGGCCTGATGTTCCAGGACCACCAGCTCTTTCCGCAGCGCGACGTCGGCGGCAACGTCGCCTTCGGGCCGCGCATGCACAAGGTGCCGCGCGAGCGGCGCGAGGAGCGGGTGCGCGAACTGCTCGACCTCGTCGGGCTGCCCGGCGCGGGCGGGCGCGGCGTCGCCACGCTCTCCGGCGGGGAGCAGCAGCGGGTCGCCCTGGCCCGCGCCCTCGCCCCCGAGCCGCGGCTGCTCATGCTCGACGAGCCGCTGGGACAGCTCGACCGGGCGCTGCGCGAACGGCTCGTCGTGGAGCTGCGCGAACTTTTCCGTCGCCTGGGGACGACGGTCCTGGCCGTCACGCACGACCAGAGCGAGGCGTTCGCCCTCGCGGACCGGGTCGTGGTGATGCGCGACGGGCGCATCGCGCAGTCCGGTACGCCGCTGGAGGTCTGGCAGCGGCCGGTGTCGCCCTTCGTGGCCCGCTTCCTCGGCTTCGACAACATCGTGGACGCCAGCGTCGGGGGTGGCGTCGCCGATACGCCGTGGGGGAAGGTGCCGGTGCCCTCCGGCACCCCGCAGGGGCCCTGCCACCTGCTCATCCGGCCCGCCGGGGTGCGCCTCACCGGCCCCGGGTCCGGGCTTCGCTGCACTGTCGTCGCCCGCACGTTTCGTGGTGACCACATCACGCTCGTCCTGGCGCCGGAGGCGGGGCCGCGCCTCGAAGCCGGGTGCCCTTGGCGGGCGGCACCCGAGGTCGGCGCCGAGGTCGCCGTGACCTTCGCCCCCGAAGAGGTCGTCCTCCTCGCGGACGCCCCCCACCGCCCCTAGGGCCGGTCCTTCAGGGGCGCGGGGAACCGCGCGAGCAATCCGCCACCGGCCGGTGGTCCGACGACAACCGATCCGCCCCGTTGGGGGAAAAGACCGGCTGACCGTCTCGGTCAGTGAGCCGTTCTAGGGGGTGGCCAGCTTGGACAGGGCGGCGGGGACTTCCGCGACGGAGTCGACGAGGGCGAGGAGGGGGGACATGGGGCGGCCGGAGGCGAGGGCGGTGAGGAGGGGCCAGGCGGGGAGAGTGGTGGTCCAGTGGACGCGGTCGACGAGGACGAGGGGAACGGGAACCCCTCGGGAGGAGTAGTAGTCGGGGGTGGCGGCGTCGAAGATCTCCTGGACGGTCCCGGCGGCGCCGGGGAGGAAGACGACCCCGCCGGTGCAGCGCGAGAGCAACCCGTCCTCGCGGGTCGCGTTGGCGAAGAACTTGGCGATGCCGGAGGCGAAGGCGTTCGGCGGCTCGTGGCCGTAGAACCAGGTGGGCAGCCCGTAGGAGGGTCCGCCGTCCGGCCAGCGGTCGCGTACCTCGAAGGCGGTACGGGCCCAGTCGCCGACGGAGGGCGCGAAGGACGGGACGCCGGCCAGGACGGCGAGGGCCTTGCGGAGCATCAGGTCGTCGTAGGGCGCGGCGTAGGCGCCGAAGTTGGCGGCCTCCATCGCGCCGGGGCCGCCGCCGGTGGCGACGGTGTGCCCGGCCCTGGCGAGGTCGCGGCCGAGCCGTGCGGCGCCCGCGTAGGCGTCGGAGCCGCGCTCCATGGCGTGGCCGCCCATGACGCCGACCACGCTGAGGCCGCGCAGGCGCTCGTCGAGGGCGTCGGACACGGCGTCGTCGTGGATCGAGCGCAGCATCGAGGCGAGTATGTCGCCCTCCGCCGCGGCGGAGCGCGCCCAGGCGTGCGTACGGGCGTCCGGCGTCCGCTCGTAACCGTCCTCGTCGAGGCCCGCGTACAGCTCGTCGGGGCTGTAGAGCGCGCCCCGGTACGGGTCGAAGGGCAGGTCGGGGACGGGCGGGAAGACCAGCGCGCCGCCCGCGCGCACATGGGCGAGGGCCTGCGGTTCCATCGGGCAGCCGAGGAAGACGGCCTGCGAGGTGTCGGTGACGAGGAGCGCGAACGTACGGTCGGTCAGGTCGACGGCCTGTACGCGGTATCCGGCGAAGGAACCGCTCAGGGCGACCTGGTCGAATTCGGCCAGCGACTCAACTTCCCTGTCCCGTCCGGGAGTTCGGGGAGTGTCGGGCGCTGCGGGCGGGATGTCGGCGGGCACGTCTGAACGATAGTCCTCGGTGCGGCTCACCGGCCCGGCGGGACGGTGGTGAGTACGGCGACCAGGGCCGTGAGGGGGACGGCGGCGGCCAGCAGGACGCCCGCCCGCAGCGCGACCGCGCCGCGCAGGAGCGCGGGGGAGGCGCCGACCTGGCGCAGGGCGGCCATCGCGGGCTCCCGGCCGCGCCGGGCCTCCAGCAGCGCGGTGCCCGCGGTGGCCAGCACGCACACCACGATCAGGACACCGGCCAGGGCGGTGAGGGGGCCGAAGGGGCGGGCGCCGCCGCGGTGCAGGTCGTACGCGGCCACGGCCGCGGCGGCGGTGGCGCACAGGGCGCCGAGCGGGCGGCCGACCGCACCGGCCTCCTCCTGGAGGGCGCGTCCGGCCAGCAGCCGGAGCGCGCCGGGGCGGAAGGCGGCGAGCAGCCGTCCGCAGGCGTGCACGAGGCCGGGACCCGCGAGGACCATGCCCGCGGTGGCGACGACCCAGCCGCCGAGCGCGAGCGGCGCGATGGAGCCGAGACCGCCGGGCAGCGGCACCTCGTGGCCGTGCGGCGCGGCCACCTCGGCGGCGAGCCCGACGGCGATCAGGGCGACGCCCCAGGGCAGGCCGCCGGGCGGATCGGCCGCGGAGACCTTGCGGGTCGCGGGGGCGGGCGCGGTGGAGACGGTGCGCGGTGGCCACAACTGGGCCGCGCCGATGACGGCGGCGCTCACCGGGACCAGCGCGAGCAGCGTCAACGCGCCCGCGAGCGGCACCTGTTCGCCGCCGCCGAGGAGGTCGGAGGCGGCGCCGTGGAAGGGCAGCGCGCCCGTCAGGTCGCCGCGCAGGTGCAGAAACGCCAGCAGGGCCACCGCGCTGCCGACCGCGCAGGTCAGGGCGGTCGCCGACGCGGCGAGCAGGGCCACGCCGGCCCGGCCGAGGCCCACCGCGGCCAGTCCGGGACGCGGCCACCGCGCGGGCACCGCCCGCCCCGCGGCCACCGCGAACTGCACGGTCACCACGACCGGCAGCGCGCACCACGCCAGCCGCGCGGCGGCGTCGGCCGGCCGGTGCGGGTGCCCGAGGGCGTATCCCAGCGCGGCCAGCAGCAGCAGCCCGGTGGCCGCCGACGCGGCGGCGACCAGCACCCACCGCACCAGCGCGGTGTACCGCGCCCCGCGTACGACACGAAAACTCAGCACGCCCGGCTCCCTTCCGACACGGGCCGCCGCCCCGTACGGGCCATGGCCACGGCACCGGCCCCGCCGAAGCGGGCACCCGTAAGGGCACGGGCGGTATGGACAGTCGAGGTCATACGGACGCGGCCCGCGTCGTCGTCGTCGCGGTCGGCTCGGAATCCCGCTCCTGCGCGGGCATCGCGGCGTTGACCCGGCCGTCGAGCAGCGGGATCACGCGGTCCGCGAAGGGCGCGATGTCGTGGTCGCAGGCGCTGAGCACGACGGTGATGCCGTGCGAGCGGGCCGCGCTGGTGAGGGTCCGCATCACCAGGGCGCGGTCGGGACGGTGCAGCGGCGCGCCCGGGTCGTCGGCGAAGACGATCTCCGGGGTGGTGACCAGGGCGCGGGCCACCGCGATCCGCTGCCGCTCGGCCTGGAGGAGTTCGGCCGGGCGCTTGCGGGCGGCGGCCCCGATGTCGAGCCGGTCAAGCCACTCCTGCGCCGCGGCCCTGGCCGCGCGGTACTTGGTGCCGCGCAGCAGCAGCGGCAGCGCCGCGTTCTCCCAGGCCGTCAGCTCGGGCAGCAGTTGCGAGGTGCTGCCGACCCAGCCGAAGCGGTCCCTGCGCAGCTCGTCCCTGGCCGTCTCGGGGAGGGTGTGGACCGGGGCGCTGTTGAACCACACCTCGCCCTCGTCCGGCACCAACTGCCCCGACAGGCAGCGCAGCAGCGTCGACTTGCCCGCGCCTCGCGGACCCACGACGGCCAGGATCTCGCCCTGCCGTACGCCCAGCGACACACCCAGCAGCGCGGGGGACCCGTCGTGCGCGTGGCGCAGCGAACGGGCCCACAACACGTCATTGTCCGGCGGGGCCACCATGCCGTTACCTCCGCGGTTCGCGAACCAATCCCCTCCGGGGAGGTTAGGCGCCGTCAGCCCCCGCGGCCCGCAGGCACGGCGTACGTCCCCCGCGAGCCGCCCGTCCGGGTGACAAGCCCCCGACGCCTGCCTGACGCAGGCGGGTGCCCCAGTTCCCCGCGCCCCCAAAAGAAGCACGGCGATGGCGTCTCACGCCGAGGGAGCGCGCTGGAAGCGTCAGAGCTTGGTCCACGCCTCGGTCAGGACGCCGCGCAGGATGGCCTCGATGTCGTTGAAGAGGGACTGGTCGGAGGTGAGCGGCGGGGCGAGCTGGACGACGGGGTCGCCGCGGTCGTCGGCGCGGCAGTAGAGGCCGGCGGCGTACAGCTCCTTGGAGAGGAAGCCGTACAGGACGCGCTCGGTCTCCTCGTCGGTGAAGGTCTCCTTGGTGGCCTTGTCCTTGACGAGTTCGATGCCGTAGAAGAAGCCGTTGCCGCGGACGTCGCCCACTATCGGCAGGTCGTTGAGCTTCTTGAGGGTGTCGAAGAACGCGCCCTCGTTGTCCAGGACGTGCTGGTTGAGGCCCTCGCGCTCGAAGATGTCGAGGTTGGCGATGCCGACGGCGGCCGAGACGGGGTGGCCGCCGAAGGTGTACCCGTGGAGGAAGGTGTTGTTGCCCTTGTAGAAGGGCTCGGCGAGCCGGTCGGAGATGATGCAGGCGCCGATGGGGGAGTACCCGGAGGTCATGCCCTTGGCGCAGGTGATCATGTCGGGCACGAAGTCGAACTTGTCGCAGGCGAACATCGTGCCGAGCCGCCCGAAGGCGCAGATGACCTCGTCGGAGACGAGCAGCACGTCGTACTGGTCGCAGATCTCGCGGACGCGCCGGAAGTATCCGGGGGGCGGCGGGAAGCAGCCGCCCGCGTTCTGCACCGGCTCCAGGAAGACGGCGGCGACGGTGTCGGGGCCCTCGAAGAGGATCTGCTGCTCGATCTGGTCGGCGGCCCAGCGGCCGAACGCCTCGGGGTCGTCACCGTGGATCGGGGCGCGGTAGATGTTCGTGTTGGGCACCTTGCGCGCGCCGGGGACCAGCGGCTCGAAGGGGGCCTTCAGGGCGGGCAGCCCGGTGATCGACAGGGCGCCCTGCGGGGTGCCGTGGTAGGCGACCGCCCGTGAGATCACCTTGTACTTGGTGTGGTTGCCGGTCAGCTTGTGATACTGCTTCGCGAGCTTCCAGGCCGTCTCGACGGCCTCGCCGCCGCCGGTGGTGAAGAAGACCTTGTTGAGGTCGCCGGGCGCGTAGTGCGCGAGCCGCTCGGCCAGTTCGATCGCCTTGGGGTGCGCGTAGCTCCAGATCGGGAAGAAGGCCAGCTCCTGGGCCTGCTTGTACGCGGTCTCGGCCAGCTCGTGCCTGCCGTGACCGGCGTTGACCACGAAGAGCCCCGACAGACCGTCGATGTACCGCTTGCCGTGGTCGTCGTAGATGTACGTGCCCTCGCCGCGCACGATGGTCGGCACGGGGGCGTTCTCGTACGACGACATGCGGGTGAAGTGCATCCACAGGTGGTCGTGGGCGGTCCTGGAGGAGTCCGAGGCAGTCGCGGACGGTGCGGGGTTCGTGGAGGTCATGGCTATCTGGTTCCCCAGGTGTAGGTCTGCTTCCGCAGCTTGAGGTAGACGAAGGTCTCGGTGGAGCGGACGCCGGGCAGTGCCCGGATCCGCTTGTTCACCAGGTCCAGCAGGTGGTCGTCGTCCTCGCAGACGATCTCCACCATCAGGTCGAAGGAACCGGCGGTGATGACGACGTAGTCGACCTCGTCCAGCGCGGTCAGCGTCTCGGCGACCGGGTCGATGTCGCCGTCCACGTTGATGCCGACCATCGCCTGCCGCCGGAAGCCCACGGTGAGCGGGTCGGTGACGGCGACGATCTGCATGACGCCCTGGTCGAGCAGCTTCTGTACGCGCTGCCGCACCGCCGCCTCGGACAGGCCCACGGCCTTGCCGATCGTCGCGTACGGACGGCGTCCGTCCTGCTGGAGCTGTTCGATGATCGCGTTCGACACCGCGTCTATCGACGGCGCTCCGCCGTTCTTGTCCCGAGTGGCCACGCGCCCCACTGTGCAGGAGAGGTCGACGGTCGCGCAAGCCCTTCACGATGAAAATCGTCGCCGACGGCCCTCTGTGGTACCGAATCGGTTGTTGAGGGGGGATGGGTGTGTCGAATACGGCAGTCCTGCGGCTAAGCTGGGGAACGTCTCAGCCCGTGGACACCGGACTCGTACGACCAGGGAGCAAGCGCCGTGACCGAACTCCGTACTCTGCGCAATTACATCGACGGAGAGTTCCGCGACGCCGCGGACGGCCGGACCACCGAGGTGGTCAGCCCGGTGACCGGCGACGCGTACGCCACCGCGCCGCTGTCCGGCGCGGCCGACGTGGACGCGGCGATGGCCGCCGCGGCGGCCGCTTTCCCCGCGTGGCGCGACGCCACCCCGTCGGAGCGGCAGAAGGCGCTGCTGAAGATCGCCGACGCGATCGAGGCGCGCGCCGATGAGCTTATCGCGGTGGAGAGCGAGAACACCGGCAAGCCGATCGGACTGACCGCCAGCGAGGAAATCCCGCCGATGGTGGACCAGATCCGCTTCTTCGCGGGCGCCGCGCGCATGCTCGAAGGCCGCTCGGCCGGTGAGTACATGGACGGCATGACGTCCATCGTGCGGCGCGAGCCGGTCGGCGTCTGCGCGCAGGTCGCGCCCTGGAACTACCCGATGATGATGGCCGTGTGGAAGTTCGCCCCGGCCATCGCGGCGGGCAACACCGTCGTCCTCAAGCCGTCCGACACCACGCCCGCCTCCACCGTGCTGCTCGCCGAGATCCTCGGCGGCATCCTCCCCAAGGGCGTCTTCAACGTCGTCTGCGGCGACCGGGACACCGGCCGGGCGATGGTCGAGCACCCGGTGCCCGCGATGGCCTCCATCACCGGTTCGGTACGCGCGGGCATCGAGGTCGCCGGATCGGCCGCCAAGGACGTCAAGCGGGTCCACCTCGAACTGGGCGGCAAGGCCCCCGTCGTGGTCTTCGAGGACACCGACATCGCCAAGGCCGTCGAGGACATCGCCGTCGCCGGATTCTTCAACGCCGGGCAGGACTGCACCGCGGCCACCCGCGTCCTGGTCCAGGAGTCGATCCACGCGGAGTTCACCGCGGCCCTCGCCAAGGCCGCCGCCGAGACCAGGACCGGCCTGCCGGACGACGAGGACGTGCTGTACGGGCCGCTGAACAACGCCAACCAGCTCGCCCAGGTCAGCGGCTTCATCGAGCGGCTGCCCGCGCACGCCAAGGTCGAGACCGGCGGCCACCGGGTCGGCGAGCGCGGCTACTTCTACGCGCCGACCGTCGTGTCCGGGCTGCGGCAGGACGACGAGATCATCCAGCGCGAGGTCTTCGGCCCCGTCATCACCGTCCAGTCCTTCACCGACGAGGAGCAGGCCGTCGCCTGGGCCAACGGCGTGGACTACGCGCTGGCGTCCTCGGTGTGGACCAAGGACCACGGGCGCGCCATGCGGATGTCCAAGCGGCTGGACTTCGGCTGCGTGTGGATCAACACCCACATCCCGCTGGTCGCCGAGATGCCGCACGGCGGCTTCAAGCGGTCCGGCTACGGCAAGGACCTGTCGGGCTACGGCTTCGAGGACTACACGCGGATCAAGCACGTGATGACCTCGCTGGACGGCTGAGCCGGCCGTCCGGCCTCCCCCGCGGGCGGGCCCGCGGGGGAGGGGCGGTCAGGCGCGGCGCCGCAGCAGCCGCTGCAAGGCGTCCAGCCGGTTCGTGGTGATCGCGTCCACGCCCAGGTCGAGCAGCCGGGTCATGTTGCGCTGCCAGTCCGCCGTCCACGCGCCGACCAGCAGCCCGTTGTCCGCGGCCCACCGCACGGTCGTGGCGTCGATCAGCCCGAAGCGCAGATTGATCCACCGCGGCTTCAGCTCGTCCAGGAGCGAGCGCGGCGGCGGGGCCACCGTCGTCCAGGTCATGGCGATCTCCGCCGACGCGTCCAGGTCGCGCACCGTCAGCATCGCGCCGAGCCCGCCGCAGTAGTAGACGCGGTCGCCGACGCCCGCCTCCGCCACCGCGGCCATGGTCGCCTTCACCTGGCCGACCGAGGTCAGGTCCAGCATCATCCGGCCGCCGCCGGGGTGCCGCAGCAGCTCAGCGAAGGCGTCCGCCAGGGTGGGCACACGGCCGTCGGTGAGGTCCACGACGTCGTTCAGCGACAGGTCGCCGACCGCCTCCGGCACCTTCCACAGCCGCTCCAGCGTCTCGTCGTGCAGCAGCACCGGCACGCCGTCGGCGGTCAGCTTCACGTCGACCTCCACCGCGCCCGCGCCCTTGAGCAGCGCCGACCGCACGGAGGGCAGGGTGTTCTCGCGCTCGTGGTACGGGTCGCCGCGGTGGGAGACCGCGACGGTCACCGCCACGCCGCCGTGTACGCGTCGATCTCGGCGGCCAGCGCACGCTTGCCCGCCGGGTCGAGGAAGGAGACCTCGACGGCGTTCTTGGCGAGCGCCGCGACCCCGGTGTGGTCCAGCTCCAGCAGCCGGGCGGCGACCGCGTACTCGGTGTTGAGGTCGGTGCCGAACATCGGCGGGTCGTCGCTGTTGACCGTGACCAGCACGCCCGCGTCGATCATCTCCCTGATCGGGTGCTGGTCGATCTCGGTGACCGCGCGGGTGGCGATGTTGGAGGTGGGGCAGACCTCCAGCGGGATGCGCTGCTCCGCGAGGTGATCGAGCAGCCGCCGGTCGCGTACCGCGCTGGTGCCGTGGCCGATGCGCTCCGCGCCCAGTTCGTTGATCGCGTCCCAGATCGTCTCGGGGCCCGTCGTCTCGCCCGCGTGCGGCACGCTGTGCAGACCGGCGGCGCGCGCCCGGTCGAAGTACGGCTTGAACTGCGGCCTCGGCACGCCCAGTTCCGGGCCGCCCAGACCGAAGGAGACCAGGCCCTCGGGGCGCAGGTCGAGCGCCAGGTGCGTGGTCTGCTCGGCGGACTCAAGACCCGCCTCGCCGGGGATGTCGAAGCACCAGCGCAGGGTCACGCCCAGCTCGGACTCCGCGGCCTTGCGCGCGTCCTCGATGGCCTCCATGAACGCCTGCTCGTGGATGCCGCGCCGGGTCGAGCTGAACGGGGTGACGGTCAGCTCCGCGTAGCGGATGTTCTGCCGCGCCATGTCCCTGGCCACCTCGAAGGTGAGCAGCCGTACGTCCTCGGCGTCCCTGATCAGGTCGACCACCGACAGGTAGACCTGGATGAAGTGCGCGAAGTCCTTGAAGGTGAAGAAGTCGGCGAGGGCCGCGGGGTCGGCGGGGACCGCGGAGTCCGGGTGCCGGGCGGCCAGTTCCGCGACGATCCGCGGTGACGCGGACCCGACGTGGTGGACATGCAACTCGGCTTTCGGAAGTCCGGCGATGAAGGTGTCGAGGCCGGAGCCGGAGCCGGGCGCGGTGTCGGGCATGCGGGGGTCCTCCCAGGGGTCCGATCGGTGCGGTTCATCGTAAACGGCACCGGGAAACGGCGCTGGGACGGCGGGCGGGGACGCCGTGACGGCGGGCGGGGACGGCCGACGTCGCACCATGGCCCCCAGACGTCCCCCGGTCACGCCGCCGGGGATCGCCGCGACGGCCGGATTCACACAGAATTCGTCGCGTAACCAAAAGGCAACAACGGAATCACTTGTTGAAGGACAGCTCCTCTGCCAGGATCGGCGATCAATCCAGAGTTTGGCCACGCCGCCAGGAGTGGGCGCGGAGGCGAGGAGAACGTGATGGACCACGTGACGGACGTGGCGAAACGGTTCGCGGGCGGAGCCCAGTACATCGACGGCCGCCCGCGCACCGGCGGCAGCGGCGACACGCACTCCGTCGTGGACCCGGCGACGGGCCGCACGGTGTGGACGTACGCCACCGCGGGACCCGCCGACGTGGACGCCGCCGTCGCCGCCGCGAAGGCCGCGCTGCCCGGCTGGGCGGCCACCGCGCCCGGCGAGC
Organism: Streptomyces sp. NPDC025721; assembly: GCF_055558595.1. NCBI lineage: Bacteria > Bacillati > Actinomycetota > Actinomycetes > Kitasatosporales > Streptomycetaceae > Streptomyces > Streptomyces sp. NPDC025721. The sequence continues at coordinate 235,770 of NZ_JBVHMF010000006.1, forward strand.
GCTCCGCCGCGCTGTACCGGCTGTCCGCCGCCCTCGACGCGCGCGCCGACGAACTGGCCCGCGCCGAAACCCTCCAGTGCGGCAAGCCGATCAAGCTCAGCACCGAATTCGACGTGCCGGGCACCGTGGACAACGCCGCGTTCTTCGCCGGGGCCGCCCGCCACCTGGAGGGCAAGGCGGCAGGCGAGTACAGCCCGGACCACACCTCGTACGTGCGCCGCGAGCCGGTCGGCGTCATCGGTTCCGTCGCCCCCTGGAACTACCCGCTCCAGATGGCCGGGTGGAAGATCCTCCCGGCGGTCGCGGCGGGCAACACCATCGTGCTCAAGCCGTCGGAGCTGACCCCGCTGACCGCCCTGATGTTCGCCGAGGCCGCCACCGAGGCCGGAATCCCGGACGGCGTGCTCAACATCGTCACCGGCACGGGGCAGGGCGCGGGCGAGCACCTGGTCACCCACCCCGACGTCGCCATGACGTCCTTCACCGGCTCCACCGCCGTCGGCACCCGGATCGCCCGGCTCACCGCGGGCACCGTCAAGCGCCTGCACCTCGAACTCGGCGGCAAGGCCCCCTTCGTGGTCTTCGACGACGCCGACCTCGACGCGGCCGTGCACGGCGCGGTCGCCGCCGCCCTGATCAACAGCGGCCAGGACTGCACCGCCGCCACCCGCGCCTACGTCCAGCGCCCGCTGTACGACGCCTTCGTGACCGCCGTCGCCGACCTGATGGCGACCGTACGGCTCGGCGACCCCGCCGACCCGGCCACCGACCTCGGCCCGCTCATCTCCTTCGCGCACCGCGACCGCGTCGCGGCCGTCGTCGAGCGGGCCCGTACGTACGCCACCGTCGTCACCGGCGGCGCGGCGCCCGGCGGCGGGCTCGCGGCGGGCGCGTACTACCGGCCCACGCTGCTCACCGGCGCGCCGCAGCACAGCGAGGCCGTCCAGCAGGAGATCTTCGGCCCGGTACTGGCGGTGCTGCCGTTCGACAGCGACGATCAGGGCCTGGCGTACGCCAACGACACCCCGTACGGCCTGGCCGCCTCCGCCTGGACCCGCGATGTCTACCGGGCCGGGCGGGCCGCGCGGGAGATCACCGCGGGCTGCGTCTGGATCAACGACCACATCCCGATCGTCAGCGAGATGCCGCACGGCGGAGCGAAGTCCTCGGGCTTCGGCAAGGACATGTCCACGTACTCCTTCGAGGAGTACACGCAGGTCAAGCACGTGATGTTCGACAACACCGCGGTGGCGCGCAAGGACTGGCACCGCACCGTCTTCGGAGACCGATAGCGGAAGGGCACCACCCATGGAGCAGTACGAGACCCTGTCCCCGCCGGTGCGCGCGGCGATACTCCGCAGCATGACCGGCGGGCGCGGCGCCCTCGGCCGCCGGACGCTGCTGCGCGCCGCGGGGCTGGGCACCGTCGCCACGGCGGGACTGACGGCGTGCGGCATCCCGGCCGCGGGCCGCAAGGGCGACACCACGGCGTCGACCGACCACTCGGCGCAGGAGAAGGTCGTGAACTTCTCCAACTGGGACCAGTACATCGACGTCACCGACGACGGCAAGCACCGCCCGAGCCTCGACCAGTTCACCAAGGCCACCGGCATCAAGGTCGACTACACCGAGGACATCAACGACAACGTCGAGTTCTTCGGCAAGATCAAGCCGCAACTGTCCGCGGGCCAGGACACCGGCCGCGACCTGATGGTGCTCACCGACTGGCTCGCGGGCCGGATGATCCGGCTCGGCTGGGTCCAGAAGCTCGACCCCTCGAACCTGCCGCACGCCTTCGCCAACCTGGAACAGCGCTTCCGCAGCCCCGACTGGGACCCCGGCCGCGCCTACTCCTACCCCTGGGCCGGCATCCCCACCTGCATCGCCTACAACAAGAAGGTCACCAAGGGCCGCAAAGTCACCTCGGTGTCGCAACTGCTGGACGACCCCGCGCTCAAGGGCAAGGCCGCCATGCTCTCCGAGATGCGCGACACCGTCGGGATGACGCTGCTCGACATGGGCAAGAAGCCGGAGACCGTCACCGACGACGAGTACGACGCCGCGCTCAACCGCATCCAGGGCGCGGTGGACAAGGGGCAGATCCGCAAGTTCACCGGCGGCGAGTACACCGACGGCCTCAGCAAGGGCGACATCGCCGCCTGTATCGCCTGGGCCGGTGACCTGGTGCAGCTCAGGCTCGACGACCCGAACATCGAGTACTCCTTCCCGGCCGCCGGTTACATGACCTCCACGGACAATCTGCTGATCCCCGCCAAGGCGCGGCACAAGACCAACGCCGAGCGGCTGATCGACTGGTACTACCAGCCGCGGATCGCGGCCGAACTGGCCGCCTACACCACCTATGTGTCCCCGGTGATGGGCGTCCGCGAGGAACTGGCCAAGATCGACCCGTCGCTCGCCACCAACCCGCTGATCATCCCGAACGCCCAGATGAACGCCACGTCGCACGCCTTCCGCTCGCTCAGCGAGGACGAGGACACCCGGTACGAGGCGAAGTTCTCCAAGCTCACCGGCGCCTGACCGGCGCTCCAGCAGCCCGCACTCCCCGACGACTTCCGGGACACCTCATGACGACCCCCAAGACCCCGGCCGACGACGCCGTCAGCCTCACCGGGATCAGCAAGACCTACGGCTCCTTCACCGCCGTCCACCCGCTGGACCTCGCCGTGCCCGCCGGTTCCTTCTTCGCACTGCTCGGCGCCTCCGGATGCGGCAAGACCACCACCTTGCGCATGATCGCGGGCCTGGAGGACCCCTCCTCCGGCTCCGTACGCCTCGGCGGCCAGGACGTCACCGCCCTGCCGCCGTACAAGCGCCCGGTCAACACCGTCTTCCAGAACTACGCGCTCTTCCCGCACCTCGACGTCTACGAGAACGTCGCCTTCGGGCTGCGCCGCCGCGGCATCAAATCCGTCAAGAAGCAGGTCGGCGACATGCTGGACCTCGTCCAGCTCGGCGCGCTCGCCCGCCGCAAGCCGCACCAGCTCTCCGGCGGCCAGCAGCAGCGCGTCGCCGTGGCCCGCGCGCTGATCAACCAGCCGCAGGTGCTGCTGCTCGACGAACCGCTCGGCGCGCTCGACCTCAAGCTGCGCCGCCAGATGCAGCTCGAACTCAAGCGCATCCAGACCGAGGTGGGCATCACCTTCATCCACGTCACCCACGACCAGGAGGAGGCCATGACGATGGCCGACACCGTCGCGGTGATGAACGCCGGACGCGTCGAGCAGATGGGCGCGCCCGCCGACCTCTACGAGAACCCCGCCTCCACCTTCGTCGCCAACTTCCTCGGCACCTCCAACCTCATCGAGACCGAGGTGACCGGCGTCAGCGGCGGCGAACTCCAGCTCACCGCCGCCGGACAGAAGCTGACCCTGCCCGCCGCCCGATGTCGCGTCGACGTGACGACCGGCGGCCGGGTGCTGGCCGGGGTCCGCCCCGAGAAGATCACCCTGGCGCACAGTGACGACGAGCACGAGATAGCCGAGAGCCGCAACCGGGTGCGCGGCCGGATCGTCGACTCCAGCTTCATCGGCGTCTCCACGCAGTACGTCATCGACAGCCCGGTCTGCCCGGAGCTGGAGGTCTTCGTGCCCAACGTGGAACGCGACGGCCGCCTGGTGCCCGGCGCGCCCGTCGTCCTGCACTGGAACCCCGAGCACACCTTCGGCCTCGACGCCGACCAGGACATCGACGCCGGTACCGACACCGACGAGGGGGAGGCCGCCGCATGAGCGCAGCGACCGCGCCCGTCACCGGGCCGCCGGCCCCGGCCGAGGCGGCCCCGCTGCCCGCCGCCCTGAAGAAGGCCGCCCGCAGACGGCGGCGCATCCCGTACCTGCTGCTGCTCGCGGGCGTCGCCTGGCTGCTGGTCTTCTTCGTGGCCCCGATGGTCTACCAGGCGTCGACCTCGGTGCAGACCGGCTCGCTCGACGACGGCTTCAAGGTGACCTGGCACTTCGCCACGTACTGGGACGCCTTCCAAGAGTACTGGCCGCAGTTCGTGAAGTCGCTGGTCTACTCCGGCATCGCCACCGTGCTGTGCCTGGGCATCGGCTACCCGCTGGCGTACACCATCGCCTTCCGGACCGGACGCTGGCGCAATCTGGTGCTGATCCTGGTGATCGCGCCCTTCTTCACCAGCTTCCTGATCCGCACCCTGGCGTGGGAGACGATCCTCGCCGACCAGAGCCCGCTGGTGTCGTTCCTGAACCACATCCACCTGCTGGACGTCACGTCCGCGCTCGGCATCACCGAGGGCAACCGGGTGATGGCCACCCCGCTGGCGGTGGTCTGCGGCCTCACGTACAACTTCCTGCCGTTCATGATCCTGCCGCTCTACACGTCCCTGGAGCGGGTCGACGGCAAGCTGCACGAGGCGGCGGGCGACCTGTACGCGACCCCGTTCACCACCTTCCGCAAGGTGACCTTCCCGCTGTCCATGCCGGGCGTGGTGGCCGGCACCCTGCTCACCTTCATCCCGGCCTCCGGCGACTACATCAACGCCGAGTTGCTGGGCTCCACCAACCAGAAGATGATCGGCAGCGTCATCCAGTCGCAGTTCCTGCGGGTGCTGGACTACCCGACGGCCGCCGCCCTGTCGTTCATCCTCATGGCGGTCATCCTGGCGATCGTCATGGTCTACGTCCGCCGCGCGGGAACGGAGGAACTGGTCTGATGCGTCCGATCCGCTGGCTGCGCAAGAACCTCGTGGTGATCGCCGGGGTGCTCACCCTGACGTACCTGATCGTGCCCAACCTCGTGGTGCTGCTCTTCTCCTTCAACAAGCCCAACGGCCGCTACAACTACACCTGGACGCGGTTCTCCACCGACGCCTGGCAGCACCCCTGCGACGTCGCGGGCATGTGCGACTCCCTCACGCTCAGCCTGAAGCTGGCCGTCTACTCGACCATCGGCGCCACCGTGCTCGGCACGATGACCGCCTTCGCGCTGGCCCGCTACCGCTTCAGGGGCCGCGCCACCACCAACATGCTGATCTTCCTGCCGATGGCGATGCCCGAGGTCGTGATGGGCGCCTCGCTGGGCACCCTCTTCCTCAACATGCGCATCCAGTTCGGCTTCTGGACCATCCTCATCGCGCACATCATGTTCTGCCTGAGCTTCGTCGTCGTCGCCGTCAAGGCCCGCGTGATGAGCATGGACCCCCGTCTGGAGCAGGCCGCGCAGGATCTCTACGCCACCCCGACGCAGACGTTCCTGCGGATCACGCTGCCGCTGGCCGCGCCCGGTATCGCGGCGGGCGCCCTGCTGTCCTTCGCGCTCTCCTTCGACGACTACATCATCACCAGCTTCAACGCGGGCAACACCGTCACCTTCCCGATGTTCGTGTGGGGCTCCGCGCAGCGCGGCACACCCGTCCAGGTCAATGTGATCGGTACGGCGATGTTCGTCATCGCGGTGCTGCTCGTACTGGCCGGGCAGCTTCTCGGCAGCAGCCGCAGGAGGGCGCGCACCTGACCCGTACCGCCCCCGTATTCCGGACGCAGACCCGCGCATCACGAAGGTGTGAGAACCATGGACGCAGCCCGCTCGCTCGCCGAGGCCGAGGCCCGACCGTACTGGCTGGACGACCCCGGCAGGCCGCAGGCGCACCCCGCGCTCACCGGCCACGACAGTTGCGACCTGCTGGTGGTCGGGGGCGGTTACAGCGGGCTGTGGACCGCGCTGCTGGCCAAGGAGCGCGATCCGCAGCGGGACGTGGTGCTGGTCGAGGGGGACAGGATCGGGTGGGCCGCCTCCGGGCGCAACGGCGGCTTCTGCGCCGCGAGCCTCACCCACGGCGCCGCCAACGGACTCGCCCGCTGGCCCGACGAATTCGACGCGCTCCAGCGCCTGGGCGACCGCAATCTCGACGCCATCGAGGAGGCCGTCGCCCGCTACGGCCTGGACTGCGACTTCGAGCGGACCGGCGAGATCGACGTGGCCACCGAGCCGCACCAGTACGACGAACTGCGCGAGGCCGCCCAGGAAGGCGCCGAGCACGGCCTGGACGCGGAACTGCTGGACCGCGACCAGGTCCGTGCCGAAGTCGACTCGCCCACCTTCCTCGGCGGCCTGTACAACCGGCGCGGCGTCGCCATGCTGCACCCCGCCAAGCTCGCCTGGGGCCTGGCCCGCGCCGCCGCCGACGCGGGCGTACGGATCTACGAGCGCACCCCGGCCCGCGACCTGGCCACCTACGGCACGGCGCTGGGGGTGCGCACCCCGTACGGCAGGGTGACCGCCCGCCAGGTGGCGCTCGGCACCAACGTCTTCCCGTCACTGGTCCGCCGGGCCCGCCCGTACACCGTGCCGGTCTACGACTACGCGCTGATGACGGAGCCGCTGACCGAACAGCGGCTCGCGGCGATCGGCTGGCAGGGCCGCCAGGGACTGAGCGACAGCGCCAACCACTTCCACTACTTCCGGCTCAGCGCGGACAACCGCATCCTGTGGGGCGGCTACGACGCGGTCTATCCGCGCAGCGGCCGGATGCGCGCGGAGTACGACCAGCGGCCCGAGACCTTCCTGAAGCTGGCGGAGCACTTCCGCACCTGCTTCCCGCAGTTGGAGGACGTCCGCTTCACCCACGCCTGGGGCGGCGCGATCGACACCTGCTCGCGCTTCTCCGCCTTCTTCGGCACCGCGTACGGCGGCCGGGTCGCCTACGCGGCCGGGTACACCGGGCTGGGCGTGGGCGCCACCCGCTTCGGCGCCGACGTGATGCTGGACCTGCTGGCGGGGGAGGAGACCGAGCGGACCCGCCTGGAGATGGTCCGCAAAAAGCCGCTGCCGTTCCCGCCGGAGCCGCTGGCCACCGTCGGGATCGGCATCACCCAGTGGTCGCTGGCCCGCGCCGACCGGTCGGGAGGGCGGCGCAATCTGTGGCTGAAGGCGATGGACCGCGCCGGGCTCGGCTTCGACAGCTAGGGCCTGATCCGCCGGACAGGCCCTGGGGCCGCCCGGCGCGGACCCGCGGTGATCCCCCGGCGCACAACCGGCATACGGCGTGAGCCACTTCACTACCAATGAGTAGCGAAACCCGCGTAATGATCGGCCCCCAACCCGCTCTCTTCCATGACAGCGACCGTCCACAGCGGTCGTCGGGCGGAAGAGACGGAGGAGCCGGTCATGGTCAGCACCGGTGCGAAGAGCGCGGTCGAGTGGCTGGTGTCGGTGGCGGTGGATCCGGTGAGCTGCCGGTGGGAGTGGGAGCGCAACCCCCTCGGGGTCACGCTGCTGCCCGCCGGGAAACTGTGGGACGTCCTGATCCTCACCGGGGATCTCGGCTACCCCACCCTGGACGTCCTGACCCGGCTCGTGGAGCGGCCGGGCCCGGTGCTCGCCGACTTCGGCGACTCCCGGATGGGGTTCTTCGTACCGCCGGGCACGGCGGCGCGCTGGCTGGCCACCGGCGTACGGACGGCGGGCCGCGGCACCTGGATCGTCGTGCCGTACCCGGGCCGGGCGACCGGCGGGGTGCGGTGGCTGGTGCCGCCGGACGGCAGCGGACACCTCACCGACCCGGTGCTGCTCGAACTGGCCATGCACGAGGCCGCCGCCCAGATCGCGGGCGGCGGCTGAAGGACGCACCGCGGAGCGAGCCCACCGCGCGGTGCTTGTGACCACCTCCCCGGCCTGGGGAGACTGACATGAGACAACGACGGAAGGGTCAGCCCGTGACGACCAAGCACATCACCCACTGGATCGCAGGCAAGGGCTGGACCGGCGGCGCGGAACGGCACGCAGACGTGTACGACCCGGCGACCGGCGCGATCACCGGGCAGGTGGACCTCGCGTCCGCCGACGTCGTGGACGCGGCGGTCGACGCCGCCCTCGACGCGTTCCAGCAGTGGCGGCACACCTCGATCGCCAAGCGCACCGGCGTCCTCTTCGCCTTCCGCGAACTGCTCAACGCCCGCCGCGACGAACTGGCCTCGATCATCGTCGCCGAGCACGGCAAGGTGCACTCCGACGCCCTCGGCGAGGTCGCCCGCGGCATCGAGGTCGTGGAGTACGCGTGCGGCATCCCGCAACTGATCAAGGGCGGCTTCACCGAGCAGGCGTCCACCGGCATCGACGTCTACTCGATCCGCCAGCCGCTCGGCCCGGTCGCGATCATCTCGCCGTTCAACTTCCCCGCCATGGTGCCGATGTGGTTCTTCCCGCTGGCCATCGCCGCGGGCAACACCGTCGTCGTCAAGCCGTCGGAGAAGGACCCCTCCGCCGCCAACTTCATGGCCGGGCTCTGGCAGGAGGCGGGCCTGCCCGACGGCGTCTTCAACGTCGTGCACGGCGACAAGCCCGCCGTCGACCGCCTGCTGGAACACCCCGACATCAAGGCCGTCTCCTTCGTCGGCTCCACCCCCATCGCCCGCTACGTGTACGAGACCGGCACCCGGCACGGCAAGCGCGTCCAGGCCCTCGGCGGCGCCAAGAACCACATGCTGGTGCTGCCCGACGCGGACCTGGACCTGGCCGCCGACGCCGCCGTCAACGCGGGCTTCGGCGCCGCGGGCGAACGCTGCATGGCGGTCTCCGTGCTGGTCGCCGTCGACCCGGTCGGCGACGGCCTGGTCGAGCGGATCAAGCAGCGCGTCGCGGGTCTGACCGTGGGACCCGGCTGCGCCGCCAGTTCCGAGATGGGCCCGCTGGTCACCGGCGTGCACCGCGACAAGGTGACCGCGTATCTGGACTCCGGCGTCGCGGACGGCGCGGAACTGGCCGTCGACGGCCGCAAGCACCCGATCTCGGGCGCGGAGACCGCCGACGGCTTCTGGCTCGGCCCCACCCTCTTCGACCGCGTCACGCCCGGCATGTCCGTCTACGACGACGAGATCTTCGGCCCGGTGCTCTCCGTCGTCCGCGTCGCCTCGTACGAGGAGGGCCTGGCGCTGATCAACGCCAACCCGTACGGCAACGGGACCGCGCTGTTCACCAACGACGGCGGCGCCGCGCGGCGCTTCCAGCACGAGGTCGAGGTCGGCATGGTCGGCATCAACGTGCCGATCCCGGTGCCGGTCGCGTACTACTCCTTCGGCGGCTGGAAGTCCTCGCTCTTCGGCGACACCCACGCCTACGGCGAGGACGGGGTCCGCTTCTTCACCCGCGGCAAGGCCGTCACGCAGCGCTGGCTCGACCCTTCGCACGGGGGCATCAATCTGGGCTTCCCGACGAATAGCTGACCGTCTGTCCGTCGGCGTCCGGTCCGTCGGCGTCCGGTCCGCCGACGCCCGGACGGTCGGCGCTCGAACCGTCGGCGTCCGGTTCGCCGGCTTCCGGCGCGTGGCTGAACAGCCCGGCCGCCGCCACCCACGCCACCAGCGTGACCGTCAGGAACCAGCTCGCCAGCACGTCCAGCGGCCAGTGGTAGTCGCACCACACCAGTGCGACGCCCACGGCCGCCTGGAGGGCGAGGGTGAAAACGGTCAGCGCGGTCCTGGCCGCGGGGCGGCGCACGTACGGCAGCAAGAGCAGCAGGGCCAGGCCGTACGCGACGGCGGAGGTCGCGGCGTGACCGGAGGGGAAGTAGCCGTAGCCGTCGAGCCGGGGCAGGAGGCGGCCGGGCGCGGGCCGGTGCACCGCGGACTTGACCGTGTCGACGACGACCGGCAGCAGCGCCATGGCCACGCAGGCGGCCAGCGGCGGCAGCCACCAGCGGACGACGGCCGCCCGCCGCCCGAGCACCGCGGCGGCCACGACCGCGACGAGCAGGACCGGCACCGCCACCTCGATGTTGCCGAAGTCGCTCACGACCTGCGCGGTGCCGTGCACGCCCGGATGCGCGGCGGACGCCCGCCGGAACCAGCCGAGTACGGTCCAGTCGCGGCCGACCAGCCGCCCGCCGGTCTCGACCTGCCAGGTGAGCAGGGAGAACAGGGCGGCGCCGACGGCGCTCAGCAGCAGGAGAAAAGTCAGCCGCCCCGGAACAGGGGGGAGAGTTCCGGGGCGGCCAGGGCGACCGCCGTGCCGCTCGTCCCGGGGGGTGTGGGACGAACGGCCGACCGATCGGCGAGGAGTGCCGGGGCCTACGGTCCCGGCGGTGTCGTGCGCGAGGGCACTGCTGAGCCGGTGTTGGGGATACACCGGCGCGGTGTCGCCCGTGGTGATCTCCTTCGGAGACCGCCCCGAGCGGGGTGTTCTGCTCAGACCGTACGTCACCGGGAGGGCCACAAGGCCAGGGATCACCCCTCCGCCATCAGGCCCGCACACGTTCTTCACGTCCCCCCATTCCTTACCGCCGGTCACACCCCGGCGAAGGCCCCCTCGATGATGTCGAGGCCCTCGTTGAGCAGATCCTCCCCGATAACCAGCGGCGGGAGGAAACGCAACACGTTGCCGTAGGTGCCACAAGTGAGGACAACCAGGCCCGCACTGTGACACGCGCGGGCGATCGCGCCGGTCAGCGCCGCGTCCGGGGTCGTGGTGCCCGGCTCGACCAGTTCCACCGCGATCATCGCGCCGCGCCCGCGGACCTCGCCGATCGCCGGGAACTTCTCCTGGAGCGCGGTCAGCCGCGCCTTCATGACCTCGCCGATCCGCCGCGCCTTCGCCGCGAGGTCCAGCTCCTTCATCGTCTCGATCGCGCCCAGGGCCGCCGCGCACGCCACCGGGTTGCCGCCGTAGGTGCCGCCGAGGCCGCCCGCGTGCGCCGCGTCCATGATCTCCGCGCGGCCGGTCACCGCCGCCAGCGGCAGACCGCCCGCGATGCCCTTCGCCGTCGTGATCAGGTCCGGCACCACGCCCTCGTCCTCGCACGCGAACCACTGACCGGTACGGCAGAAGCCGGTCTGGATCTCGTCCGCGACGAACACGATCCCGTTGTCCTTCGCGAACTGCGCGATCCGCGGCAGGAAGCCCTTGGCGGGCTCGATGAAGCCGCCCTCGCCCGCGATCGGCTCGATCACGATCGCCGCCACGTGCTCCGCGCCGATCTGCTTGGTGATCATGTCGATCGCCTGCGCCGCCGCCTCCTCCGCCGCGTGCTCCGGCCCGGTCAGCCACCGGAAGCCGTACGCCAGCGGCACCCGGTACACCTCGGGCGCGAACGGCCCGAAGCCCTCCTTGTACGGCATGTTCTTCGCGGTCAGCGCCATCGTCAGATTCGTCCGGCCGTGATAGCCGTGGTCGAACACCACGACCGCCGGGCGCTTGGTGTACGAACGCGCGATCTTCACCGCGTTCTCCACCGCCTCCGCGCCCGAGTTGAACAGCGCCGTCTTCTTCGCGTGGCTGCCGGGCGTCAGCTCGTTCAGCGCCTCGGCGACCTCCACGTACCCCTCGTACGGCGTCACCATGAAGCAGGTGTGCGTGAAGTCGGCGAGCTGCGCCGTGGCCCGGCGCACCACGGCCTCCGCGCTGTTGCCCACCGACGTGACCGCGATCCCGGAGCCGAAGTCGATCAGCCGGTTCCCGTCCACGTCCTCCACCACGCCGCCCCCGGCGCGCGTCACGTACACCGGCAGCGTCACCCCCACCCCGTTCGCGACCGCGGCGCTCTTGCGCGCCGACAGCTCCTGCGACTTCGGGCCGGGAATGCTGGTGACCAGCTTGCGTTCCTGCGGAAGTGCGGTCATGGCGGGTGCTCTCCTCAAGCCGGGCGGCGGTGTCTGTGCGGTGTCTCTTCGGATCTCTTCGGACTTTTCAGCTCTTCCCGCAGGCTAGGCCGCGTCCCGGCCCGCCCGCATACGCCGATAGGTAACACTGCCCACCGACGATTCGCCGTAACGGCCAGTGCGCGCGCCGCGGCGTGCCACCGCCCGCCACCGGCAAGATCCTTTTACGGCGGTAGCCGCTCGACTACATTGAGCGCATCGTCGGCGACGAGGGGCGAGGGGCACGCACCATGGATGCCATGGATCACGAGGGCGCGCACGGGTACGGCCACCGGCCCGAGGTGCCGCCCCGGCCCGCCGGGACACCGGCGCGCCCGGCCGCCGCGCCCCCCGTGCCCAAACAGGCACCGCCGATGTCCGAGACCGAGCGCTGGCTGCGCACCCCCCGGATCTCCGACGCGCCCGGCGTGTACGCCTACGGACACGTGCCCAACGAAGCCGACCGGGTCCCCGACGGCCGCGTCCTCGGCCGCGCCGCACTCGCCCTCCTCGCCGGAATCCTCATCTGGTCCCTGCGCAACAACGGCTTCCTGCCCTGGTGGCAGTTCCCGCTCAAGATCCTGACCCCGCACAGCTGGTCCTTCAGCGGCCACCAGTCCCGCCCCGAGGTCTTCACCCAGAACCTCTACAGCGTGCTGTCGGCCGCCGTGATCGTCTGGATCACCGGCAGGCTCGGCAACTGGGGCGAGGCGGCCCGCCGCTTCCTGAACACCCCCGCGCGCCGCGGCTGGTTCGCGCTCGCCGCGGGCGCCCTGGTGTGGCAACTGAGCTGGACGGGCTACGTGCCCCTCCTCGACACGGTGCTCGACCTCTTCCCGTACTCGTGGATAAGCGGTGGCGGCAACCCCAACCGGGCCGCCGCGGTCACCTACGCCATCTACGCCCTCGTCGCCGCGCTGATCGCCTGGCCCTGCGCCACATTCGGCGGCTGGTTCGGCATCCCCGGCTGGCAGCCCGACGACACCGCGGGAACGCGCCCCGCCGCCCCCTCGTACACCCGCACCGGCGCCGACCCCTCCGGGGAGACCCCCGCGGACTGGCCGGAACTGCGCGCGGCCGGGCGCTCCGACGCGGCCGACCGGCTGGCGCGGGATGTGGGCCTGGGCCGGATGAACGACGTGGACTGCGTCCGCGTCCGGCACGCGTGGGACGAGACCCGGCAGCGCCCCCGCGAGGTCCTGGCGTTCACCGACGAGGTCCGGCGCCTCGGCGGCGGCGCCTGCCTCCACCCGTCGGGCGAGCGCGACCTGCCCGCCCGCACCGCCCCGCACGACCTGCTCGGCGGCCAGGTCAGGATCGGCCGCGGCGTCGAGGACGACCGCAACGGCTTCCAGTACCGCGGCTCCGGCATGGCCCTCGACCCCGCACTGCTCGGTACGGGACTGCTCGTCGTCGGCCCGCCCGGCGCCGACAGGACCCGCCGCGTCATGCGCCCGGCGGCCGAGTCGCTCTGCCTCCAGGCGCTCACCGGCACCGCCGCCGTGGTCGTCGTGGCCGGCGCGGACACCGACCTCGGACCGCACGAGGCGTACGACGTCGTCATCGCGCCCGGCGACCCGGCCTCCCGCTACAGCCTCGACCTGTACGGCGGCACCACCGACCCCGACATGGCCGCCTGGCTGCTCGCCGAAGCCCTCGTCGACGGCCCCGAGGCCGAACAGCGCCGCGCCGTCGCCGCCCTCGGCCAGCTCCTCGGCCCCTACGCCGCCGCCCACGGCCGTTTCCCCCCGGTGCCGGTGCTCCGCGAACTGCTGGACGGCGCCCCCGAGGCGTACGAGGACCTGCGCCGCGCCGTGGACGCGGCGGGCGCGCCCGCGCTGCTGCGCGAACTCGACGCCAGGCAGCGGCAGTCCGCCCGCACCGGGGACATCGGCGGCGACCTCGCCAACCGGATCGCGCTGCTCGACCGGCCCGCCTTCGCCGGGTCCTTCGGCGCCCCCGACCGGGCCCGGCCGTTCTCGATGGAAGCGCTCGTGCACCCCATCCGGGTGCGGATCGAACTGCCCGAACGCGGCCACGCCGAAGCCTCCCGGATCCTCGTCCGGCTGCTGCTCGCCCAGTTCACCGCCGCCGTCCGCGCCCAGCGCACCTGGACCCGGTTCGTCTGCCTGATCGTCGACGACATCGGCCAGGCCGTCACCGCGGAGACCGTCCGCGCGCTGGCGGCCCTGCCGTCCACCACGGCGGGCATGGTCCTCGGCCTGCGCACCCTGGCCGACGTGCCCGAGCACCTGCGCGGCCCGCTCGTCGCCGCCGCGGGCTGCCGGATGTCCCTGGCCGGGGTCACGCCGTGGGACGGCAAGTTCTTCGCCGAGTCCTGGGGCACCACGCGGGTGGAGACCCGCGAGGTCACCCGCGCCGACCAGTCGGGCGGCATGGCGCAGCGCGTCAACCGCGTGGCACGCCGGATGATCACCGGCCGGGTCGTCACCGCCGACGCCGTCACCGTCCGCGAGGTCGAGCGCGAACGCTGGTCGGCCTCCGACCTCGCCCACACCGTGCCCGCCGGGCAGGCCGTCGTCTCGCTCACGACCACCGCGGGGGAGAGCGCCCCGCCGGTCCTGGTGGACCTGCGGGGGTAGCGCCGAGGGCGTGCGGGCCGGGCGCCGGTGGCGCTGGCAGGGCGTGCGGGCCTGGTCGGGTCGGGCGGCGGCGGGGCGTGCGTGTCCGGTCGGGTCGGGCGGCGGAGGGGCGTGCGTGTCCGGTATTGGCGGCTGGCGTCAGGGCAGTGCTGGACGGTGCGGCACAATTGGGGGTGGCGACCGCTCCCGGTCGGCCAAAAATCGGCCTTCTCCCGTACCAGGCACCTATGCCCCTCACGCTCGCGTCCCTCGCCCACCACTCGGTCCTCAAGCTCACCGTCCTCGCCGGAGGCGACCGGCTGGGGGACACCGAAGTGCGCTGGGTCCACACCAGCGAGCTGGACGACCCGGGACCGTACCTGGAGGGCGGCGAACTGCTGCTCACCACCGGCCTGAAACTGCCCGTGGACGACGCGGAGCACATACGCGCGTACGTGACGCGGCTGGCGGCGGCCGGAGTCGTCGGCCTCGGCTTCGGCGTCGGGGTCGGCCACGACGCCGTGCCCCCCGCCCTGGTGGCCGCGGCGGAGACCGCCCGGCTGCCGCTGTTCGAGGTGCCGCGCAAGACCCCGTTCATCGCCATCAGCAAAGCGGTCTCCGCGGCCGTCGCCGCCGACCAGTACAAGGCCGTCACGGCGGGCTTCGAGGCCCAGCGCGAACTGACCCGCGCCGCCCTCGCCCCCGACGGCACCGCCGCGCTCCTGAGCCGCCTCGCCCAGCACCTCGACGGCTGGGCCGCGCTCTACGACGCTTCAGGCGCCGTCCTGGCCGCGGCCCCCGACTGGGCGGGCCGCAGGGCGGCCCGGCTCGCGGGCGAGATCGACCGGCTGCGCGACACGCCCGCCCCGGCCAGCGCCGCCGTCGCGGGACCCGCGGGCAGCGAGGACCGCGTCGAACTCCAGTCGCTGGGCACCGGCCGCCGCCCCCGCGGCTTCCTCGCCGTCGGCACCGAGGAACGCCTCGACACCGCCGCGCGCTACGTCGTGCACGCCGCCGTCGCCCTGCTCACCCTCTCCCTCGAACAGTCCCGCACCCTCCAGGACGCCGAACAGCGCCTGGCCGCCGCCCTGTTGCGGATGCTGCTCGCCGGGGAGCCCGGCCACGCCCGCAGCGTCGCGGGCAAGCTCTACGGCACCCTCCTCGACCACCCGGTCCGCGTGCTCATCGCCGAACCGGCCGAGGCCCACGCCACCGCGGGCGCCGACGCCGTCACCCTCCTTGGCGAACGCGCCGAGGCCGTCGCCTCCCGCTCCGGCGACGCACTCCTCGCGGTCCGCGAGGGCCCCCGGCTGATCGTGCTGGCCGCCGAGGAGTCCATGGCCCTGTCCACCGCCGCCGACCTCGCCGAGGCCGAGGACGCGCTGGCCGCGGGACTGTCCGCGCCCGTACTCCCCGCCGAGGTCCCCGAGGCCCACCGCCAGGCCGAACGCGCCCTCGCCGTCGCCCTGCGCCGCGGCCGCAACCTCGTCGAGCACGGCGAGGTCGGCGCGGGCTCCGTCCTGCCCCTCCTCGCCGACGACGCCGTCCGCGCCTTCTCCGAAGGTCTGCTGCGGCCACTGCGCGACCACGACGCCACCTCCCGCGGCGACCTCGTCGCCTCCCTGCACGCCTGGCTCTCCCACCACGGCCAATGGGACGCCGCCGCCGCCGACCTGGGCGTCCACCGCCACACGCTCCGCTACCGCATGCGGCGCGTCGAGGAAATCCTGGGCCGCTCGCTGGACGACCCGGACGTGCGGATGGAGCTGTGGCTGGCGCTGAAGACCGGGCCGTGAGGCGCTGACCCGCGGTCAGCCCTGCCGGTTGTCGGCCAGCAGCCGCGCGGCCATGCTCTGCGCCTGCCGCTCGGCGTCCCGCGCGTCCGAACGCCGCCTCGCCAGCAGGGACTTGGCCCGCAGCGCGGTCACCCGGTCCTGGTGCGGGCGGTCGGCGAAGAGGCTGTCCAGCAGCGACTCGGCGGCGGACAGGTGCCCCTCGGCCCGCGACCGGTCACCCGCCAGTTCACGGGCGCGGGCCAGCAGCAGTTCCAGGCGCGGCAGCAGCGGGCACCGGGAGCCGTAGACGTCCACGGTGGCGTCGCGCGCGCGCAGCAGTTGGACCGCCGCCGCCTGGACGTCCCCGGCCGCCAGCAGCACATGGCCCTCCGCCGTCCTGAACCGCGCGTAGAGATGCGGCCGTTCGACGTTCGCGCGCTCCACGAAGGGCCGCATCGCATCGATGTGCCGTTGGGCGCGGGTGATGGCCCGATACCACCGGTCGTCGCTGTACGGTTCCCGTTCGGCCCACTGCGAGCCGGACGCGTACTGCGCGAGGCTTGTCGCGAGCAATTCGGTGAGGGCCAGGTACAGATCGAAGTGCTCGCGTGTCGCGGCCGTGGCCAGAGACGCGAGGTCGGCCTCGGTGCCGCTGTCGGCGGCGCCGAGGCGCAACCGCAGGAGTGCCTCCTCGGCCAGCGGCACAGCGGCACCGATGGCGGACGATGACACTTCGTCCCTGGCGGCCGCGATCGAGGCGTCGAGGAACGAGTCCCGGCAGCTGTCGAGGAGTTCCGCCGTCATGTCGTCCCTGCGACCTCCCCAGGACGACGGCTCCGCCGACCGGCCGTACGACCGGGACGCCCGGCTGAGGTCGCCGGTCACGAACCCGTGCCTCAGGAGACCCTGGCCGACAAGGCGCCGACCACGCTGAGACACCGTCGGCTCCAGCCTCAGGTATTCCTCCTTCGCCGCATCCAACGAGCCACACCACAGCGCGAGTTCGGCTCTGGCCAGCGCGGCCTCCTCCTTCGCGGAAGGCGAACCGCGCCCGGCGCCGGGAGCCGCCTCGATCTCGGTGCAGCGCTCCAGCGCCTGCCGCACCAGGCCGCGCGCCATCCGTGCCCGCAGGGAGATGATCCGCCAACTCTGGCGCTCGTTGGGGATGAACAGCGACCTCGACAGGGGCCTGTCGTCGCCCAGCGCGATCAGGGCCAGCCGTTCGGCCTCCGCCGCGGAGCCGTGCAGCAGCTGATACCGGCTCCAGTTCACGAGCAGCGTGAGGATGGGGTCGGTGGTGGGGAGCACCTGGTCCTCGCGGGTATCCATGACCCGCCCGACCAACTCGCCGAACGGCGGCCCACTTTCATACGCGGCCCAGGTCGCGGGATCGGGGGTCGGCTCCGGGTAGAAGCGGGACAGGGTCCCGACCAGCGCGCGCCGGAAGCGCGCGGCGTCCTGGCGGGTCACCCGGGCCCGCACGGCGGTACGGGCCGACTCGGTCAGCCGCAGCGCCGTCCCGTCGACCTCGGCCAGATTGCCTTCCACCAACCGTGCGGTGTCGACGGGGAGTTCGGAGGACGGACCGCGTCCCTCCGGCCACGACGCCCACAGCGCGGACACCGTGGCTCCTGTGACGCCGTCGCCGGTGTCGAGGAAGTCCAGCAGCCACAGAGTGAGCAGCAGGTCGGGGCTGAGGGGAAGCACCGGGGAGAACGGACCGGCGTCGGCCGCCTCCCGCGCCGTGAAACCCGCCGTCACCGACGCCACGTCCCAGATCCGCGCGCGGCCGAAGGACGAGGCCGTGGCCAACAGGGGCCTGCCGTACGTGCCGTTGAAGGCGGCGACGGCCACCACACGGCTGGTGTCCCCGGTGGCGACGGTGCCGACCGGCTGAGCGGACGCGGTGTCCCAGAGCGTGACCGTGCCCTCGGCGTCGATCGCCGCGACCAGGTCGGGCCGGCCATGGACGTGGACGGTGGTGAGCGCGTCCACCTGTCCGAGCCGTGCGGGCAGGTCGCTGTCGACCTCCTCGCCGCTGGCGGCGTCCCTGACGTGGACGGTGCGGTTCTCCGGCGGGTGGTCCCCGGTCACGTGGAGGCAGAGCGGCCGTACGCCGGGGCCGGTGAAGAAGGTGAGGGCGCGGACGCGGCCCACCAAGGGGGTGAGGGCCGAGCCGAATTCGGTGCCGGTCCCGGGGTCCCAGCAGCGCAGGGCGACGTCAGGGCCCGCCGTGACCAGGACGAGCCGTCCGTCCGCGTCGGTGAAGGTCGTCAGGAGGTGCGCCCCGGACGACGGGCCGGCGACGAGCGTGCGCGTCCGTGTGCCCGCAAGGAGGTCCCAGAGGGAGACGGCGCCGCCGATCCCCGCGACGGCGGCCTGCGGACGGCCGTTCGCGTCGGGGAAGACGGTGAGCGTCTGCACGGCGTCGGGGCCGCCCTCCAGCGGTACGCCCGGGCCCGCGCTCCCGGCCGCGTCCCACAGGTGCGCGCCCTGGCCGTAACCGGCCGCCATCAGCCACACGCTGCCGCCCCAGACGTATCCGGCGAGGCCCCGGTCGCCCTTGGCTGTGGCCCACTCGTAGAGCGGCAGGACCGGTTCGTCGGGGCTGCCGAACAGGCGGCCGAACTCGGCCCGTACGTCGATCGCCTGGAGCGCGCCGGGGTTGGTCGGCATGCGCTGGGCCAGCTCGTAGAGCCTGCTCGGAGTGGAGCGGTCCAGCGCCAGCAGGTCCGGCTCGATGTTCGCGGTGAGGTGGTCCATGATCTCGGCGCGGGTCAGCTCGCCGAGGGTGACGACGGTGCCCAGGCTCGACGGGTCGCGAACGCCGTCGAGGGAGGCCACGGTGAACAGCACGGAGCCCCGGCCGTACGGGGGAAGGCATCCCTCCAGCGCCTCGCGCAGGCCCTCGCCGTAGGACCGGACCCGGTCGAAGATCAGCAGCCAGTCGCGGTGTGCGCCCAGGCGTGCCCACAGGTCCGTGGGGGGCGCGGAGCGGTGCTCCCGGTCCGGGGTGAGCGCGGACTCCAGCGCGGTCAGCCCTTCGCGCAGGCTCTGCCGGGTCCGTGCGTCGATCCGGTGGACGAAGCTGTGCCGGGGCCCGTACTTGCGGACGTACTCCTGCACCAGGCGGGTGCGGCCCGACCCGTTCGCGCCGACGACGACGGCCACCGAGGGCATGCTCCAGCCGCGGTCCGCCGTGCGGTCGGCGGGGGAGGGTCGCAACGTCCTTTTCAGGGTGTCCAGTTCGGGGGCGCGGCCGATCATCCGCTCGGGATCGGGCGGGGTGGTGACCGGCGGGACGGGGAGGAGGTGTTCGGGGTGCGGGACGGTGGAGGCGTGCGGCGTCGCTGCCGCCCCCTCGTGCGGCCCGGCGTCGAGCACGTCCAGGGCGCGTCCCTCGGCCGCTGCCGTCAACTGCCGTGCCAGCGCCCGGTGCTGGCCGCCCGCGCCGCTGAGGACGGCGGCGGCGACCTCGGCGAAGGGGAGGCTGCGTTCGGGCAGGAGCCGGCCGGAGGCGCCGTTCTCGGGGGCCGCCGCCGGGGCCGAGGCGGCGTCGACGGCCAGGGAGGCCAGCGCCCGGAAGTCCAGGGTGCCGCCGAAGGTCGCGGCGACGCGGCCGGAGACGCGCGCGAGGACGTCGTCCAGGACGTGCAGGGATTCGGTACGGGTCAGCTCGGCGAGCAGCGCGTCGCGGACGCCGGGGGCGAAGTCGTAGACGACCTCGTCGGGGTCGGTGGGCGGTGCGGGCGCGGCAGCGTCATCGGGGGCCGGGCCGCGGCGCTCGATCAGGCCGGAGAGGAAGAGTTCGGCGAGGTCGGTCTGGCCCGAGCCGGGGACGGTGGCCTGCTGGACGAGCCGCATGACGGGCAGGCTCAGCGGGGCCGCCGCGAGGTGGCAGGCGAGGCGGAAGGCGTCGGGGGAGCAGCCGGAACGGAAGCGGGCGACGCGCTCCGCGGGGCCCGGCGGCTCCGAGGGGGCGGCGGCGCGCGCGGGCCGGGGCGCGCCGTGTACGGGCGCCGCCAGCATCGGGGACCAGCCGGGCACGCGGCCCGCGACCAGACCGGCCCAGGGTGCCAGCCAGGCGCCGTCCACCTCCATCACCGGCAGCCAGCGCACGCCGTGCGGGCGGGCGCCGCGCGGCAGGCCCGGCACGGCGGCGGCCGTCCGTACCTCGGCGACCGGCCGCGCCGCGTCGGGCACCCGCAATTCGACGGGCGCCGTACGCAGCGCGGTGCGGTGCCACAGCCTGCGCGGCAGGACCTGGAGCGCGGCCACCGGGCGTTCCCGGCCCGCGCGGGCCAAAAATTCGGGCAGCTCGTCGCCGTACCAGGCGGGGCCGACGCCGTCGGTGAGCACGAGCAGCAGCGTCCGGCCGGTGGGGTCCTCCAGGGCGCGGCTCCAGCGCGGGCCCGCGGGACCCGCCGGGGCCGCCGGGCGGGCGGACTTGCGGCGGCGGAAGGGGGACAGGCGCGGCGCGGGGCCGTCGGTCGACAGCGACCAGCACCGTACGTCGGCGAAGGCGCCGTGCCGCTCCAGCACTGTGCACAGCTCGGTGGCCAGGCGGTGCCAGACCGCCATCGTGGCGCCGGTGTCGATCAACAGGTCGACGGAGAACCGGCGTTCGCTCGCCGGCCGCCAGACCGGCAGCAGATACTCCGCCTCGCCGGTCGCCTGGGCGGTGGCCTCCTCGTCGAGGACCG
The DNA here is from genome assembly GCF_055558595.1 of Streptomyces sp. NPDC025721. Lineage (NCBI taxonomy): Bacteria > Bacillati > Actinomycetota > Actinomycetes > Kitasatosporales > Streptomycetaceae > Streptomyces > Streptomyces sp. NPDC025721. The sequence goes on from NZ_JBVHMF010000006.1 coordinate 256,442, forward strand.
CGGGTCCCGGCGCGGGCACGGACTGGCGCAGCGGGCGCAGGGCCCGGGCGAGGTCCAGGGAACCGCTGAGCGCGGGCGGCTGGGTGACCCGCACGACATGCGCGGCGGGGCCGCCGGGCGCGGGCGCGGCCTTGGTGAGCGAGTGCAGGCCGACGCGCGGGGCGGGGGCGGCGGGCGCGGCCGGTGGGCGGCGCGGTCCGGGTCCGGGGTCCGGTGCGCGCTCCCGCTCCGCCGGTTCGGGGCCCGGCCGTACGGGGTCCGGTTCCGGTGCGACCGCCCGCGGCGGTTCCTCCGGGCCGCCGCCGTCCACCTCGTCGGCCCCGTCTTCCGCCGTCAGTCCGGCCAGCCGTGCCAGCCACACCACATCGGCCATTTCGACAGCCGTGGGGCCGTCCTCGTGGCCGCCGAGGAGCCCGGCCAGTACGGCCCTGAGCCCGTCGGGGTGCTCGGGTGGCCGCGGCGGTGGGGGTGGGGGTGGGGGCATGGCGGGCGCGGGTCAGGACTCGTTGAGGGGGCGGAGGAGGACGCTCTCGATGAACTCGCGGTCCTGCCGGCCCGACCACAGGCCGCGGTCGGCCATCAACAGGGCGTTCAGGAGCTGGTCGTTGGCAAGCTCCGCGCCCTCCTCGCGCTGGCGGCGCAGGAACTCCGCGATGACCGCGGCGCGTTCGGCCGCCGCGCCGGGGGCGCCGGGTCCCAGGTGCGCGGTGACCATCGCGGCGAGCCGGTCCGCGTCCGGCGGCTGGATCTCCAGTCGGACGCAGCGACGCAGGAACGCGGCCGGGAACTCCCGCTCGGCGTTGCTCGTCAAGACGGTGAAGGGGAACTGAGCACAGCGCACCGTCCCGCCAGTGACGGTGGCCGTCCGCGCACCGTCCGCGGTCATGACTTCCTGATCACCCGGCCCCAGCCGGGCGAGTTCCGGAATCCCGAATTCGCCTTCCTCGAAGACGTTCAGCAGGTCATTGGGCAGATCGAGATCACTCTTGTCGATCTCGTCGATGAGCAGCACCCGCGGGTGCCGCCAGGGCAGCAGCGCCGTACCGAGGGGACCGAGCCGCAGATAGCGGCCGACGGGCGGCGGCTCCTCCCTGCCGGTGCCGCCCCCGGTGCCGTCCCTCCCCGCGCCGCCCGTGCTCCCCGCCGGACCGCGTCCCATGCCCGCGTCGTGCAGACGGCCGATCGCGTCGTACGCGTACAGACCGTCGCGCAAGGTGGCGCGGCTGGTGATCGGCCAGCGCAGCACGGGACCGAGGCGCAGTTCGTGGGCGACCGCGTAGGCGAGTGTCGACTTGCCGACTCCCGGCTTGCCCGTGATGAGCAGGGGGCGGCGCAGGTGCAGGGCCAGGTTGACGAGCTGCACCTCGCGCCGGTCGGCCTGATAGGCGACGGCCTGGCGGTCGCGGCCGAGCCGCCGGGCGGTGGCGCCGTCCGCGCCCGGTCCCGTGCCGTCGGCGGGCGGCGGGGGCAGTTCGCCGGGGTCGCCGTACTCGGTGCCGAAGGCCCGCCAGGCGGGGGCCTCCGGCAGGCCGTTGATGCCGTCGTGCGGGGTGCCGGTACCCCGGTACACCCACCAGTCGTCGCCGTTCGCCGTCACCGCACCGCTCCTTGTCCTCTTCGTCCTGTGCGTCCTGTGCGCGTCCTCCGCATGTCAGGCCATCCCCGCGTACGGCGTGTCCTGGTCGGCGTCCACGCTGTCCGGGTCGTCCCAGAGCAGCGTGATGTTGTTCCGCACGTCGTCGGCGCCCGCCGTCCTGCCGTACTTGCGGCAACGGTGCACGGTCTCCGGCAGGTCGAGCAGCCGGGCCGGGGGGTGGGCGCGCAGCGCCGTCACCAGCTCGCGCGGGTCGCCGGGGTCGCGCCGCCACAGCATGACGGGCACGCCCTCGGTGTACAGCGCGTCCTTCACGGCCGCGAGCAGGTGCGCCGAGAGCCGGTCGTACGGCACGGTCAGGCCGAGGCAGGCCAACTCGGGCTGCCGTACGAGGGATTCGGTCAGCTCAGTCGCGGCGGACCGCCCGTGCAGCCGGGGCCAGGAGATCCTGCCGAGCGCGTCGTCCGCCGGGTCCGCCTCCCGAGCCCCGGTTCCGGCCGTGTCGCCGTTCCCGTCGCCGAGCGGGCTCGCCGCCGCTCGCTGCGGGTCCCGGCGCAGATGCTGCCAGCGCTGCCGCCACGCGCCGATGACCCAGGAGTCGGTGTACCGCTCCAGGGACCGTACGACGACGGGGTGGTGCTGGCCGAGCGGGGTACGGGTCGGCCCGGCCGACCACAGCTCGGCGCTGTACCCCAACAGGGCCTCGGGCAGCAGGAATTCGACCCGTACACCGCCGCCCGCGCCGCGCACCTCGCGGGCCAGCTCCGTCCACGCCGACATCCGCGCGCTGCCCGCGCCGGTCAGCTCGCTGCGGCGGAAGGGCTCGCTGGGCGGCAGCGCCGCCACCCGGCGCAGCGGGCCGCCGTGCACGGCCTGCCGGTAGTAGGCGCCGCGCAGTTCGTAGCTGCCGTCCTCGACATGCTCGGGGCCCGCGGCCTCGACGCGGATCTGCACGATCAGCCGGTCGGCGGCCTCCGGGCTCTGCGCTCCGCCGCCGGCCGTCCCGGTGTCCCCGGCCCGGCCGCCGCCCAGCGCGCCGAGCAGGTCGCGCAGCGCCGCCCAACGGGCGTACGCGGCAAGGTCGGTGTCGGCCGTGACGGAGCCGAGGAAGCGCAGCAGCGGTACCGCCCGGCCCGCGTCGCCGCCGGGGCCGCCGCCCCGCAGATCGGACAGGCGCACCAGGATCTCCGGCAGGGTCTCGCGGCCGGTGAGCAGCGCGGTGCCGGGCGCGCCGTGCGGGACATGGCGCGCGAGCTGGGCGGGGGAGGGGAGATGCGGGAGGTCCGCGCGCAGCGCGGTGAGGACGGTGAGCGAGGCGTCGGGCGGCAGGGGCGCCGCGCCGGTCAGGCCCAGGACGGCCAACTCCAGCCACGGCAGGGCCTTGTCGTACGGCGCCTGACCGCGCAGCGCCGCCCGCAGCGCGTCCAGTGCCGCGTCGGGGTCGGGGCGGGTCTCGATCGCGCCGACGAGATTGCGCAGGTGGGCGCGGGCGACGAACTCCTCGCGGACGTCGAGCCGGAAGCGGGCCCGGCGCGCGCCCCGCACGCCGCCCGGACCGTACGGCCGCGGCTCGTGGCGCTCCGCCGCCTCGTCCATCCGCTGGAGCAGGTCGAGCCGGTCGCCGTGCCGGGACAACTGCGGGAAGTCCTCCAGCAGTTCACCCAGCAGCTCGGCCGCGCCGACCGGCCACGGACCCCCGTCGGCCGCCGGACCGGGACCGTCCCCGGCCCTGCCGACCTTGGCCAGCAGGCGCTTCGCCGTCCACTTCCCCTCCACGGAACCCATCGCGCTACGCGTCCCCCCAGCCGCCGATCGCCCGCCCGACCAGGTCGCGCAGCCGCTCCAGGGCCCGGTCGTCCGGCACGATCTCCTCCATCGCCGTGAACAGGGCGCGCCACGCGGCCCCCTCGTCCCGGAACCGGCGGCAGCTCAGCACCAGCCGGAAGAGGTGGTCCCGGCGGCCCGGCCGCTCCTCCACCTCGAAGGAGTACGGCAGGCCGAGGTGGTCGCCCATCCGGTCGAGCAGGTCGTAGCGGTTGTCCGCGCGTCCCAGAGAGGGGAACGCCAGCAGGGCGTCGACCAGTTCCATGTCGGTGGGCGGCGGGCCGGGCGCGGCGGCCGTCGGGGCGGAGCCGGCCGGGGCGTCGGCGATACCGAGGAGGCCGCGCAGGGCCGAGACCGGGGTGCACCAGCCGCCCCGGTCGTCCCGGTACGAGCGGCTGCCCTTCACCACACCGACCACGAGACCGGCCCGGTCGAGCAGCATGCTGCCGCTGAAGCCCTCGCGGACGCCGTCGCCCAGCACCCGGAAGAAGTCGCCTGACCTGGCTCCTGTGCGCAGCGCGAGCGAGTCCGGCTGGACGCCGGGGGAGGGGGTGAACTCCGAGTAGCCGAGCGCCGTCACCTCGGTGCCCGGCTCGGGGTCGCTGGCCGCGAGCGACGCGACGGGGTGCCCGGACCACCCGGCCACGGTCAGCAGCGCCAAGTCCGGATACGGGTGGAAGCGCCCGCCGTCGCTGTGCGGAGGCACCGCCCGTACGCCGTCCGCCGCCACGGGACCACCGCCGGACGGGTGACGTACGACGATTCCGGCCGCTCCGGCCACCACGTGCGCGGCGGTGACGACGAGCCCGTCCCGTACGAGGAAGCCGCTGCCCCGGAAGGTCCCGCCGATCTCCAGCCACACCGCGCGAAAGTGCGCCTCGCCGCCCAGCGGCCCGGCGCCCCACCAGGCGACGGCCCCAGCGCTCACGGCTGTCCGCCGGACCCGGAGCCCGTGTCCCCGTCCGCGGCGGCTCCGACCACCGCCGTGACGGCCGCCTCAGCAGCCTCAGCCGCCTCGGCCGCTTCCGCGCGGGCTCTGCGCGCCGCCAGGTCCCAGGAGAGCCGTACGGTCAGGCTGGCCTCGCTGCCCGCCTCCGCGATGATCCCGAAGAGCTGGCCGGACTTCACGGCCAGATTGAGGCCGAATTCGACCTCGAAGGCGTCGGGGGAACCGGCGGCGCCGCCCTCCGTCACCGTTTCGGCCGCCCAGCGGCCGACACTGCGGACGGTGTCGCGCACCTGGCCGAGGCTCAGGGCGACGGCCGAGCCCAGCGCGGCGGCGCGGCGGCCGACGTCGACACCGACGTCGCCGTACGCGTCGGCGCCGCCCGCGCCGGAGGCGGCCTCACCGGGCTGCCGGAAGGTGAGGTCGCCGATGACCTCGGCCTCCACCGTCGAGCCGTCGCCCAGGTCGATCGTCACGGTCTCCGTCATGGCGTTCCCTCCCCGTCCCGCCAGCAGGATAGAGGCGCCCGAGGGCACGCCGTGCGGCTTTCCCCACCTGCCCCCCCGGCCGAAGCCGCTGCCGCCGACCGGCCGTACCCCGGCCGTGCCCCGGCCCTCTTGGGGCCGTACCCGACGCCGTCCGCCCGCGCGGCCCCCGGCCGGAGCCTCACCAGCCGCCGTCGGAAGGCTTCCGGTCACCCCGCCGGGCCACTGCCGAACGCGGCCGGTCCCCATAAGCCCGGCCCCTGCCGTCCCCGGCCCCGGCGGTCCACCGGCCGCCGCCGGGCCCCTGGTGGTCCCCATAAGCCCGGCCCCTGCCGTCCCAGGCACCGGCGGTCCACCGGCCGCCGCCGGGCCCCTGGCGGTCCACGTAAGCCCGGCCCCGCCTTCCCCCGGCACCGACGCCCCACCGGACGCCGTCCGGTACACCCCGTCCGGTACGCCCCGACCGGCCGCCGCCGGGGCCCCGGCGGTCCCCCGGAAGAAGGGCCCCCTCGCAGCGCCGGGCCATTCCGGCCATTACGGCGCGCGTCAGTGGGCACGTACTACGTCGTGGACAACGTGCGGTGTCCGCGGGCGCGCCTACCGTGAGAGACGGGACGGCAGCACAATCGAACTTCTGAAGGGCGGGACCCACCGTGACAACGACAGGCGCAGCCGCGTACGCGTTCTGGCTGGCGGGCCGTGAGGCCACCGGTACGGACACCTTCGATGTGACCAGCCCGTGGGACGGCGCGGCGGTCGGCCGGGTGAGCGTGCCGACGGACGCGCAGGTCGAGGAGGCGGTGGCGGCGGCAGCGGCGGCGCAGGACGCGTTCTCGGCGACGCCCGCCCATGTGCGCGCGGCGGCGCTCGACCACGTGTCGAAGCGGCTCGCGGAGCGGTCGGAGGAGGTCGCCCGGCTGATCACGGCGGAGAACGGCAAGCCGATGAAATGGTCGCGCGGCGAGGTCGGCCGCGCCGTGTCCGTCTTCCGCTGGGCCGCGGAGGAGGCCCGCCGCTTCAACAGCGGCGAGGCGCAGCGGCTGGACACCGACGCCGGCGGCGTCGGGCGGCTCGCGCTGACCCGCCGCTTCAGCCGCGGCCCGGTGCTGGGCATCGCGCCGTTCAACTTCCCGCTCAACCTGGTGGCCCACAAGATCGCCCCGGCCATCGCGGTCGGCACGCCGATCATCCTCAAGCCCGCCCCCGCGACCCCGCTGTCCGCGCTGCTGCTCGGCGAACTCCTCGCCGAGACCACCGGCCTGCCCGAGGGCGCCTGGAGCGTGCTGCCGGTGGCGAACGACCGGATGTCCTCGCTGGTCCAGGACCCGCGGCTGCCGGTGATCTCCTTCACCGGCTCCGACACCGTCGGCTACCAGATCATGGACTCCGTGCCGCGCAAGCACGTCACCCTCGAACTCGGCGGCAACGCCGCCGCCGTCGTCCTCGCCGACTGGTCGTCCGAGGCCGACCTGGACTGGGCGGCGAGCCGGATCGCCACCTTCGCCAACTACCAGGCGGGCCAGTCCTGCATCTCGGTGCAGCGCGTCATCGCCGACACCGCCGTCTACGACGCGCTCGCCGAGAAGATCGTCGCCAAGGTGCGCGCGCAGGCGGTCGGCGACCCCGCCGACGACGCGACCGACGTCGGTCCGCTGGTCAGCGAGGCCGCCGCCGAGCGCGTCGCCTCCTGGGTCGACGACGCCGTCGGCAAGGGCGCCAAGCTGCTGACCGGCGGGGTGCGGGACGGCGCGAGCTACGCCCCGACCGTCCTGGCCGACCTGCCCGCCGACGCCGTCCTCGCCTCGGCCGAGGCATTCGGCCCCGTCCTGTCGCTGCACCGGGTGAACGGCACCGACGAGGCTTTCGCCGCCGTCAACGACTCCCGCTTCGGCCTCCAGAGCGGCGTGTTCACCCACGACCTCCAGGCCGCCTTCCGCGCCCACCGCGAACTGGAGGTCGGCGGCGTCATCATCGGCGACGCGCCCTCCTACCGCGCCGACCAGATGCCGTACGGCGGTGTGAAGGACTCCGGCACCGGGCGCGAAGGCGTCAAGTACGCGATGGACGACTACACGTACGAGCGCGTGCTGGTCCTCACCGGCCTGGACCTTTAAACACAGGACCTCCAGACACGGAACCTCCAGACACGGAACCTCCAGGCGCGGGACCTCCAGACACGGGACCTCCAGGCACCGGCCTCCGAGCCCCGAGGGATTCGGCCGACCTCGCGCCGCGGATGGTCGGGTCGGCCGGATTCGGGTAGTACGGACAAGTAGCACCGGTTGGTAACCGGCTACCCGGAGGTGACGCAACCGTGTCCGCACCCACCGCACGCAAGGTCTCGGAGCGCGAAGCACGTCAGGTGGCGGAGGCCGCCAGAGAACAGGACTGGCGCAAGCCCAGCTTCGCCAAGGAACTGTTCCTCGGCCGCTTCCGCCTCGACCTGATCCACCCCCACCCGCTGCCCGCGGCCGAGGCGGTGGAGAAGGGCGAGGCGTTCCTCGACCTGCTCAAGGGTTTCTGCGAGACGAAGGTCGACGGCGCCAGGATCGAGCGCGAGGCGCGGATTCCCGACGAGACGATCGCGGGCCTGAAGGAAATCGGCGCCTTCGGGATGAAGATCGACACCGCGTACGGCGGCCTCGGCCTCACCCAGGTGTACTACAACAAGGCGCTGGCCCTCGCCGGTTCCGCGAGCCCCGCGATCGGCGCGCTGCTGTCGGCCCATCAGTCGATCGGCGTACCGCAGCCGCTGAAGATGTTCGGCACGCGGGAGCAGAAGGAGAAGTTCCTGCCGCGCTGCGCCCGTACCGACATCAGCGCCTTCCTGCTCACCGAGCCCGACGTCGGCTCCGACCCGGCGCGGCTGGCCACCAGCGCGGTCCGCGACGGCGACGACTACGTACTCGACGGCGTGAAGCTGTGGACCACCAACGGCGTCATCGCCGACCTGCTCGTCGTCATGGCCCGGGTGCCGAAGCCGGACGGCGGCGCGGACACCTACGAGGACCACAGGGGCGGCATCACCGCCTTCGTCGTGGAGGCCGACTCCCCGGGCATCACCGTGGAGAACCGCAACGCCTTCATGGGCCTGCGCGGTCTGGAGAACGGCGTCACCCGCTTCCACCAGGTCCGGGTCCCGGCAGCGAACCGGATCGGCGCCGAGGGCGCGGGCCTGAAGATCGCGCTGACCACCCTGAACACCGGCCGCCTGTCACTGCCCGCCATGTGCGCGGGCGCGGGCAAGTGGTGCCTGAAGATCGCCCGCGAGTGGTCGGCCGCCCGTGAGCAGTGGGGCAAGCCGATCGCCGAGCACGAGGCCGTCGGCGCGAAGATCGCGTACATCGCCGCCACCACGTTCGCGCTCGAAGCCGTACTGGACCTGTCGTCCCAGATGGCGGATGAGGACCGCAACGACATCCGGATCGAGGCCGCGCTGGCCAAGCTCTTCGGCTCTGAGGCCGCCTGGCTGATGGCCGACGAACTGGTGCAGATCCGCGGCGGGCGCGGCTTCGAGACCGCCGACTCGCTGGCCGCCCGCGGCGAGCGCGCCGTCCCGGCCGAGCAGATGCTCCGGGACCTGCGGATCAACCGGATCTTCGAGGGCTCCACCGAGATCATGCACCTGCTGATCGCCCGCGAGGCCGTCGACGCCCACCTGTCCGTGGCGGGCGACCTCATCGACCCCGACACCACCCTGGGCGACAAGGCCAAGGCGGGCGCCAAGGCAGGCGGCTTCTACGCCCGCTGGCTGCCCAAACTCGTCGCGGGCCCGGGCCAGCTCCCGCACGCGTACGCCGAATTCGGGCCGCTCGCCGGACACCTGCGGTACGTGGAACGCAGCGCGCGCAAGCTGGCCCGCTGCACCTTCTACGCGATGTCGCGCTGGCAGGGCCGGATGGAGACCAAGCAGAACTTCCTCGCCCGGATCGTCGACATCGGCGCGGAACTCTTCGCGATGAGCGCCGCCTGCGTCCGCGCCCAGCACCTGGCCGCGACCGGCGACCACGGCCGGGAGGCCCGCCGTCTGGCCGACGCCTTCTGCCACCAGTCGCGCATCCGCACCGAGGAGCTGTTCGCCCGGCTGTGGACCAACACCGACAGCACCGACCGCCGCCTCACCCGCTCCGTGCTCAACGGCGACCTCACCTGGCTGGAAGCCGGAATCGTCGACGCCAGCCGCGAGGGCCCGTGGATCGCGGAGGCCGAGCCCGGCCCGTCGCGGGCGGACAACGTCCGCCGACCGGTGCACTGACAGCCGCCACGGCAGGACAGAATGGCCCCATGACGGACGCTCTCGCAGACCCGCACTACCGCCCGTACACGACCGGAGAGGCGGCGGCCGCCGGCCGACGGGACATCGTGATCCTCGGCTCGACCGGCTCTGTCGGCACCCAGGCCATCGACGTGGTGCTCCGCAACCCGGACCGCTTCCGCGTCGTGGCCATCTCCGCCGCGGGCAGCCGCGCGGAACTGCTCGCCGAACAGGCGCACCAGCTTCAGGTGCATACGGTCGCGGTCGCGGACGAGGCCGCCGTGGAGCCGCTGCGACAGGCCCTGACCAGGCACTTCGGCCCCGGCAACGGGCCGGAGCTGCTGGTCGGCCCGGAAGCCGCCACCCAGGCCGCGACCCTGGAGTGCCACGCGGTGCTCAACGGCATCACCGGCTCGATCGGCCTGCGGCCCACGCTGGCGGCGCTGGAGGCCGACCGGGTGCTGATCCTCGCCAACAAGGAGTCGCTGATCGTCGGCGGCCCCCTGGTGAAGGCCGTCGCGAAGCCCGGCCAGATCGTGCCCGTCGACTCCGAGCACTCCGCGCTCTTCCAGGCGATGCTCGGCGGCAGCCGCGCCGAGGTCCGCAAGCTCGTCGTCACCGCCTCCGGCGGCCCCTTCCGCGGCCGTACCCGCGAGGAGCTGGCCGACGTCAAGCCCGCCGACGCCCTCGCGCACCCCACCTGGGACATGGGCCCGGTGATCACCATCAACTCCGCGACCCTGGTCAACAAGGGCCTTGAGGTCATCGAGGCGCACCTGCTCTACGACATCCCGTTCGAGCGGATCGAGGTCGTCGTCCACCCCCAGTCCTACATTCACTCGATGGTGGAATTCGTGGACGGATCGACGCTCGCCCAGGCCAGCCCGCCCGACATGCGGATGCCGATCGCGCTGGGTCTCGGCTGGCCGGACCGGGTCCCGGACGCCGCGCCCGCCTTCGACTGGTCGAAAGCCTCGACATGGGAATTCTTCCCGCTGGACGACGACGCGTTCCCGTCCGTCGCATTGGCGCGACATGTGGGTAGCCTCGGAGGCACCGCGCCCGCGGTGTTCAACGCGGCCAACGAGGAGTGCGTCGACGCCTTCCTCGCCGGCCGGCTGCCGTTCACCGGGATCGTGGACACCGTCGCGAAGGTCGTCGAGGAACACGGCGTGCCCGGGACGGGAACTCGACTGACCGTCGAGGACGTCCTCGAAGCGGAGGCGTGGGCCCGTGCCCGTGCCAGGGAACTCGCGAACGTGAACGGGAACAACGGGAGTGCGGACGTGAACGGGAACGTGAACACGAGCGCGTCGACATCGGAGGCAGCAGGCGTATGACCGCTCTCATGACGGTCCTCGGCATAGTGGTCTTCGCCGTGGGCCTGATGGTCTCCATCGCCTGGCACGAGCTGGGCCACCTCTCCACGGCCAAGCTCTTCAAGATCCGCGTGCCGCAGTACATGGTCGGATTCGGCCCGACGATCTGGTCCCGGCACAAGGGCGAGACCGAGTACGGCTTCAAGGCCGTGCCGCTCGGCGGCTACATCCGCATGATCGGGATGTTCCCGCCGGGGGCGGACGGCAAGGTCTCCGCCCGGTCGACCTCGCCGTGGCGCAGCATGATCGAGGACGCCCGCTCGGCGGCGTACGAGGAGCTCCAGCCCGGCGACGAGACGCGGATGTTCTACACGCGCAAGCCGTGGAAGCGCGTCATCGTGATGTTCGCCGGACCGTTCATGAACCTGATCCTGGCCGTCGCGCTGTTCCTCGGCGTGTTCATGGGCTTCGGCATCAGCATGCGCACCACCGTGGTCAGCCAGGTCAGCGACTGTGTGATCTCGCAGGCGGACACCGCCAAGCGCGACGTGAACAACCCGTGCCTGCCCTCCGACCCGGTCGCGCCCGCCAAGACCGCGGGCTTCAAGGCCGGCGACAAGATCGTGGAGTTCAACGGCCACCCGGTCGGCGACTGGAACGCCCTGTCCAAGGACATCCGCGACGGCATCGGCCCGGCCAGCGTCGTCGTGGTCCGCGACGGACAGCGGCTCACCCTGCACCCCACGATCACCACCAACACCGTCGCCAAGACCGACAGCGACGGCAACTACGTGGACGGCACGGTCAAGGCGGGCTTCCTCGGCTTCAGCCCGGCCAGCCACATCCAGCCGCTGGGCTTCACCGATTCCGTGAACCACATGGGCGACATGGCCAAACAGGGCGTGAATTCTCTGATCAGCCTGCCCAAGCGGATTCCCGACCTGTGGAACGCGGCCTTCAACGGCGCGCAGCGCAAGCCGGACTCCCCGATGGGCGTCGTCGGCGCCGCCCGCGTCGGCGGCGAGGTCTTCGCGCTCCAGGAGCCCGCCATCAACCGCGTCATGACCATGGTCATGCTCGTCGGCGGCTTCAACCTCTCGCTGTTCCTGTTCAACATGCTCCCGCTGCTGCCGCTGGACGGCGGCCACATCGCGGGCGCGCTGTGGGAGTCCGTCCGGCGCAAGGCCGCCAAGGTCTTCCGCAAGCCGGACCCCGGCCCCTTCGACGTCGCCAAGCTCATGCCGATCGCCTATGTCGTGGCCGGAATCTTTGTGTCCTTCACCTTGCTCGTCCTGATCGCCGACGTGGTCAACCCCGTCAAACTGAGTTCGTAATGGGATGAGGGGCGTGTGGGTCGTGGGCGGGGTGCCGTAACCTCGGTTATCGGAGCCCGCCCACGCGGGACCTCGATCCACACCTTGGGGATGCCACGCAATGACCGCGATTTCGCTCGGGATGCCAGATGTTCCGATCAAGCTCGCCGAACGCCGCAAGAGCCGTCAGATCCAGGTCGGGTCGGTCCCGGTGGGCGGGGACGCGCCTGTTTCCGTCCAGTCGATGACGACGACCCGTACCTCTGACATCGGTGCCACTCTTCAGCAGATCGCTGAGCTGACGGCTTCGGGCTGTCAGATCGTGCGGGTGGCGTGTCCGACGCAGGATGACGCCGACGCGTTGGCGACGATCGCGAAGAAGTCGCAGATTCCGGTGATCGCGGACATTCATTTTCAGCCGAAGTACGTGTTCGCGGCGATCGATGCCGGGTGTGCGGCGGTTCGGGTGAATCCGGGGAACATCAAGCAGTTCGACGACAAGGTCAAGGAGATCGCGCGGGCGGCTTCGGACGCGGGGACGCCGATCCGGATCGGTGTGAACGCGGGGTCGCTGGACGCGCGGCTGCTGAAGAAGTACGGGAAGGCGACGCCTGAGGCGCTGGTGGAGTCCGCGCTGTGGGAGGCGTCGCTGTTCGAGGAGCACGGTTTCCGGGACATCAAGATCTCGGTGAAGCACAACGACCCGGTGGTGATGGTCAACGCCTACCGGCTGCTGGCGGCGCAGTCGGACTACCCCCTCCACCTGGGTGTGACGGAGGCGGGTCCGGCGTTCCAGGGGACGATCAAGTCCGCTGTGGCGTTCGGTGCGCTGCTGTCGGAGGGTATCGGGGACACGATCCGGGTGTCGTTGTCGGCTCCTCCGGCGGAGGAGGTCAAGGTCGGGATTCAGATTCTGGAGTCGTTGAATCTGCGGCAGCGGCGGCTGGAGATCGTGTCGTGTCCGTCGTGCGGGCGTGCGCAGGTGGATGTGTACAAGCTGGCGGATCAGGTGTCGGCGGGTCTTGACGGTATGGAGGTCCCGCTGCGGGTCGCGGTGATGGGCTGTGTCGTCAACGGTCCGGGTGAGGCCCGTGAGGCCGACCTCGGTGTGGCGTCGGGCAATGGCAAGGGTCAGATCTTCGTCAAGGGTGAGGTCATCAAGACCGTGCCGGAGTCGAAGATCGTCGAGACGCTGATCGAAGAGGCGATGAAACTCGCCGAGCAGATGGAGGCCGACGGCACCATGTCAGGCGAACCGCAGGTGAGCGTCTCCTGACTGCCGAGCAGCCCGCGCGACCGGCCGCCGGGCCACGCCCGAGCCCCGCGCCCGCCGCCCGCCGCCCACCGGTGGCCGGACGCGGGGCGCGGCACGGCCCCGCGCGGTAAAGTGCGCAGATCATCCCAAGCCTGCTGCTCAAGCCAAGCCTGCTGCGGCCCGTACGGTGAGGCACCCACGTGTTGACCACATCGACTGCCAAGGTCCTCGAACCGGGCGATCTCGACGCCGCCCTCGCCGTACTCAACCGCGACCCGGTGGCCAACGCCTTCGTCACCTCCCGGGTCAATGTCGCCGGGCTCGACCCCTGGCGGCTCGGCGGCGAGATGTGGGGCTGGTACAGCGGCGGCAGACTCACCTCGCTCTGTTACGCGGGCGCCAACCTCGTACCGCTGTGCGCCACCCCCGAGGCCATCCGCGCCTTCGCCGAGCGCGCCCGCCGGGCCGGCCGCCGCTGCTCCTCGATCGTCGGCCCCGCGGAACCCACCGCCGACCTGTGGGCGCTCCTCGAACCCCACTGGGGCCCGGCCCGCGAGGTCCGCTCCCACCAGCCGCTGATGACCACCCGCGCGCTGCCCGCCGACATCACGCCCGACCCGCTGGTCCGCCGCGTCCGGCGCGACGAGATGGACGTGATCATGCCCGCGTGCGTGGCCATGTTCACCGAGGAGGTCGGCGTCTCCCCGCTCGCGGGCGACGGCGGCCTGCTCTACCAGGCCCGCGTCGCCGAACTGGTCTCCACCGGACGGGCCTTCGCCCGCATCGAGGACGGCCGGGTCGTCTTCAAGGCCGAGATCGGCGCCGTCACCCGGCACACCTGCCAGATCCAGGGCGTCTGGGTCGCCCCCGAACACCGCGGCAAGGGCCTGTCGGAGACCGGCATGGCCGCCGTCCTGCACTACGCCCTGCGCGATGTCGCCCCGGTCGCCAGCCTCTACGTCAACGACTTCAACGCCCCCGCGCGGGCCGCCTACCAGCGGGTCGGATTCTCCGAAGTCGGCGCGTTCATGAGTGTGTTGTTCTGACCGCGCTCGAAGGCCGCGGGCGCTGGGGGTAGTGTCCCGGCCCATGGAGAACGTGGTGGTCGGACCTGTCGACCTCGGCGCGCGGGTCGACGAAGCCCTCGCCGTACAGGCGCTCGCCTTCGGGCTCGGCCCCGGCGAGGTCGCCATCCGGCGGCAGATCGTGCTCCGGCACCTCAACTACCCCGGTGCGCGGGCCCTCGGCGCCCAGACCGACGACGGACGGCTGGTCGGCTTCGTCTACGGGCTGCCCAACGACCGCGGCCACTGGTGGTCGAGCGTCGTCCAGCCGTACCTGCGGCAGCGCGGCACCGACGGCTGGCTCGACGACTCCTTCGTCATCACCGAACTGCACGTGCTGCCCGACTTCCAGGGCCACCGGGTCGGCCGCCGCCTGATCACCGAGATCACCGACACCGCCACCGAGCCGCGCAGCATCCTCTCCGCGATCGACGGCGACAGCCCCGCCCGCCGCCTCTACCACGCCCTCGGGTACCAGGACCTGGCCCGCCCGGTGCACTTCCCGAGCGCCGCCCGCCCCTACGCCGTGATGGGCGCGCCGCTGCCGCTGCTGCGGTAGAGCGCGGCCCATCACGGCGTAGGGGCGGGCGCGCGTGGGGGAAAAGGGTTGTGCGGGCGCCCGGCGGCCCGGCTACCCTCGCCGCACCCCCGACCTTCACGGAGAACGCCATGGTCCTGCGCATGTCCCGGCTGATGCTCAAGACGCTGCGCGACGCCCCGGCCGACGCGGAGACCGCCAGCCACAAGCTGCTGGTCCGCGCCGGATACGTGCGCCGCTCGTCCGCCGGGATGTGGACCTGGCTGCCGCTCGGCAAACGCGTCCTGGACAACGTCGCCCGCGTCGTACGCGAGGAGATGGAGGCGATCGGCGGCCAGGAGGTGCTGCTGCCCGCGCTCCTGCCCCGCGAGCAGTACGCGGCCACCGGGCGCGCCGACGAGTACGGCGACCTGCTCTTCCGGCTCACCGACCGCAAGGGCGCCGACTATGTGCTCGGCCCCACCCACGAGGAGGTCTTCACGCAGATCGTGAAGGACCAGTGCACGTCCTACAAGGACCTGCCCCTGACCCTCTTCCAGATCCAGACCAAGTACCGCGACGAGGCCAGGCCCCGTTCGGGCGTGCTGCGGGGCCGCGAGTTCCAGATGAAGGACGCGTACTCCTTCGACACCGACGACGAAGGACTCGCCGCGTCGTACCGGCTGCACCGGCAGGCGTACATCCGGATCTTCGAACGCCTCGGCTTCGACTTCCGCGTCGTCTCCGCCGTCTCCGGCGCCATGGGCGGCTCCGCCTCCGAGGAGTTCCTGGCGCCCGCCGCCGCGGGCGAGGACACCTTCGCGGACTGCCCCGCCTGCGACTACGCCGCCAATACGGAGGCGGTCACCTTCACGGCCGCGCCCGGTGACCCGGCTGCCGCTGAGCACGGCCCCGTCGAGGAACTGGACACCCCCGACACCCCCACCATCGAATCGCTCGCCGCCCGCCTCGGCGTGCCCGCCTCCGCCACACTCAAGAACCTGCTGGTCACGGTGGACGGCGAGATCACCGCGGTCGGCGTCCCCGGCGACCGCGAGGTGGACCTCGGCAAGCTCGCGGAACACCTCGCGCCCGCAGCCGTCGCACTCGTCACCGCCGAGGACTTCGCCGCCCGGCCCGATCTCGTACGCGGCTACGTCGGCCCCCAGGGCCTGGGCGTCCGCTACCTCGCCGATCCCCGGATCGCCCCCGGCACCGCGTGGGTCACCGGCGCCAACAAGCCCGGCAGGCACGCCGCCAACGTCGTCTGCGGCCGGGACTTCACCGTCGACCGCTACCTCGACGTGGTCACCGTCCGCGCCGGTGACCCCTGCCCCCGGTGCGGCGCCGGGCTCCGCCTCGACCGGGCCATCGAGATCGGCCACATCTTCCAGCTCGGCCGCAAATACTCCGACGTCTTCCAGCTCGACGTCCTCGGGCGCGACGGCAAGCCCGTGCGCGTCACCATGGGCTGCTACGGCATCGGCGTCTCGCGCGCCGTCGCCGCCCTCGCCGAACAGACCGCCGACGACGCGGGGCTGTGCTGGCCCGCCGAGGTCGCCCCCGCCGACGTCCACGTCATCGCCGCGGGCAAGGCCGAACAGACCGCTCTCGCGGAGGAGGCCGCCGCCGCGCTGCACGCCGCGGGACTGCGGGTCCTCCTCGACGACCGGCCCTCCCTCTCGCCCGGCGTCAAATTCACCGACGCCGAGCTCATCGGCGTCCCCACCCTCCTCATCGCCGGCCGCCGCGCCCGCGACGCCGTCGTCGAGCTCAAGGACCGCCGCACCGGCACCCGCCGAGAGCTCCCTCTCCCCGAAGCCCTCGCCCTCCTCACCACCCCCCACTGACGGCTCGCCGCCGTGGCTGATCGCGCGGTGACGGATCGACCCCGCCGTGCGGACGGCGGTCGCGCGGGTCCCCGCGTCCCTGGGAAGGCGGCTCCTTGCGGGATCAGACCCAACCCCAACTCAGCCCGTCCGGCGATTGAGGACTTTCGGGGAGGGGCGGGGGCTAGAGCCAGGAGGCGAATTCGAGGAGGAGCTCGGCGGCTTCGCGGTCGCCGACGGAGAGGTACCAGACGCCTGCCTCGACGGCACGGAAGAGGGCCCAGCCGCGAAGGCGCTCGGGCTCGACCTCAAGAGAGGCGGCGAGCTTGGCGAGCCGCCGCCGGGCCGCGGCCCGGGAACCGGGCTGGGCGGCCAGGGTCGGAAGCCGGTCACGGACCAGCCAGGCGAGATCGTAGGCCCGCTCACCGACCAGCGGCTTCGGGTCGATGGCCAGCCACGCCATCCGCTCCCCGGCCAGCACATTGCCGTGGTGATAATCCCCGTGCAGCAGCACCTCCTCGGCGCCCGAGGCGACCAGCTCCGCGTGCACCGACAGCGCCTCGTCGACGAGCCCGACCGCCTCGGCCGCCCAAGGCCGTTCCCGCCGCTCGCGCAGCAGCGCCACCAACGCACCGGTGTAGTCGGCGACCGACGTGAAGGGATGCCCCTCGGCCGGCGGCACCCAGAGCCGCTGAAGAACCCCGGCGGCCTCCAGCATCGCCTTGGGCTCGGCAAGCGACCGCAGCGACACATCTGCCTGAAGCCGCTCCAGCAGCATCGCCCCCTCGCCGGGATCGGCGTCGAGGAGGCGTACGGCGCCCCGCCCGTCCCAGTGCGCGAGCGCCGCGTGCTCGTGCTCGGTCTCCCGCGTGACCATGCCGACCTTCAGCACCGCCGGCACCCCGTCCGCAGTGCGGACCAGCACGATCATGCTGATCTGGCCCCCGGCCGCGAAGACCCGCTCGACGGTCAGCCCCCACCGCTCCAGGAACCGCGCCACCCGGTCGGGGAGTTCGGCCAGCCACACCCGGCCCGCCTCGCCCTCCCAGGCCCCGACGGTGCGGACCAGCCGCTCCGGCGGCTCCAGCCGTACGCCTTCCGGCCCCCCGTGGTGCGCTGCTGAAGCCATCCCTGTGCGTTCCCTCCGTGTCGTGTGCGGCGGGGAACGGTGATCAGCTCCGTTCCGCCAACCCCGGGAAGGCTACGCTGCCGCCGCGCCACCGCACGGCACGCACCGCCGCCTCGCGCATCGCGCCCGCCGCGTCCCGCCTGATGTCCCCGATCGCGGACCGCACCACGTCGCCGTAGGCGCCCGCCACCCGCTCCTCCAGATACGCCGCCAGCCGCAGCGCCGCCGCCGCGTCCGCCACCGGGAACGGCAGCTGGTAACCCGCCGCCGCCGTCACCGGCACCCCGCCCAGATCGCGCACGGTGCGGCCCAGCACGTCCCGCCGCGCGCGGTGCGCGTCGTACGCCTGCCGCGCCTCGGGCCGGCGGCTCCCGCCGACCAGGCCGCCCACGACGCCGTAGCCGTACACCGCCGCGTGCTCGGCGGCCAGCGCCGCCTGCGCCGCGTCCAGCACCGCGCTCATCGCACCGCCCCCTTCGTCCCGAGCAGCGCCACGTGCCCGGCGCCCGCCGCCGCCACCGACGCGAACAGCCGGGCCGTCTCGCCCGGCACATTGAGCAGCGCCGTCGCCCGGCTGTCGGCGAGCCGCCGCTCCTCGTCCGCCAGGGACTTCAGGGCCGCGGACGGCGAGGAGGCCGGGGGAGCGGACGGCGAGGAGGCGGGGGTCGCGGCGGACGTCGCGCCGGGGGACGGCGAGCCGGTCGGTACGGGCGCCGCCCGGCCGCCGAACGCGCCCACGTGCAGGGCCACTTCGGCCCGCAGCGGCGCCAGCCGACCGGCGAGCGCCGGATACGCGGCGGCCACCGCGTCGTACCGCGCCAGCAACGCCGCGCTGTCGCGGACCGCCTGGCGCAGCGCCAGCTCGCCCGGTTCGGGCAGCGTGGCCTTGTGTCCGGCCCCGTCCGAGCCCGCTGTTCCACCACCTCTGGAACACCCGGCACTGACGACAACGGCCGCCACCGCCACCACACTCCGCCTGCTGAGCCGAGGCACGTCCGGGATCATTGGGCGAGTGTAAGGGTGCGCGGGAGGGCGCTCGGCGCCGCCTCCCGGCGGCCCGCGATGGCGCGGCGACGTGTGGAAACTCGGGTAATCTTTCCTTTACACGCGACCTTCCACCACAACAGCACACGCGGCCGAGGAGTCACCCGGATGAGCACCACCCAGAGCGAGAGGCTGCGCGGGCTGCTTGAGCCGCTCGTCGTGAGGACGGGACTGGATCTGGAAGAGGTCACGGTGACGGCCGCGGGCAAGCGGCGGCAGTTGCTGGTCGTCGTGGACTCGGACGAGGGCGTGCAGCTCGACGCGGTCGCGGCGCTGAGCCGGGAGATCTCGCAGGCGCTGGACGCCTCGGACGCTATGGGCGACGCGGAGTACGTCCTGGAGGTCACCTCGCCGGGCACCGACCGGCCGCTGACCGAGCCCCGGCACTTCCGGCGCAACAGCGGCCGGCTGGTGAAGCTCCAGCTCAAGGAGCGCGGCGAGCTGATCGCGCGGATCATGACGGTGGACGACGCGGGTCTCGACCTGGAGGTCCCCGGCGTCAAGGGCCGCAAGCCCAAGCCCGCCCGCGCGGACTTCGCCGAGATCGAGAAGGCCCGCGTGGAGGTCGAGTTCAACCGCAAGAACGCGGCCGGTGACGACGTGCACGACGAAGACGAAGACGTACACGACGTACACGAAGACGACGAGAACGACGAGGAGGCGTAGCCGTGGACATCGACATGAAGGCCCTGCGGGGTCTGGTGCAGGAGAGGCAGATCTCGTTCGACCTGCTGGTCGAGGCGATCGAGTCGGCGCTCCTCATCGCGTACCACCGCGAGCCCGGCAGCCACCGCAAGGCCCGCGTGGAGCTGGACCGCACCAGCGGACACGTGACCGTATGGGCGAAGGAGGACCCGGAGGAGGTCGCCGAGGACGCCGAGCCGCGCGAGTTCGACGACACCCCGACCGGCTTCGGCCGGATCGCCGCGTCGACCGCCAAACAGGTGATCCTCCAGCGGCTGCGCGACGCCGAGGACGACATCACCTTCGGGGAGTACGCGGGCCGCGAGGGCGACATCGTCTCCGGCCTGGTCCAGCAGGGCAAGGACCCGAAGAACGTGCTGGTCGACATCGGCAAGCTGGAGGCGATCCTGCCGGTCCAGGAGCAGGTGCCCGGCGAGGACTACCGGCACGGCACCCGGCTGCGGGCGTACGTGGTCCGGGTCGCCAAGGGCGTACGCGGCCCGTCGGTGACCCTGTCGCGGACCCACCCCAACCTGGTGAAGAAGCTCTTCGCGATGGAGGTCCCGGAGATCGCGGACGGCTCGGTGCTGATCGAGGCCATCGCCCGCGAGGCCGGACACCGTACGAAGATCGCGGTCCGCTCGACCCGCTCGGGGCTGAACGCCAAGGGCGCCTGCATCGGCCCGATGGGCGCGCGGGTACGGGCCGTGATGGCCGAGCTGAACAGCGAGAAGATCGACATCGTCGACTGGTCGGACGACCCGGCCGAGATGGTGGCGAACGCGCTGTCCCCGGCCCGCGTCTCCAAGGTCGAGGTGGTCGACGCCGGTGCCAGGTCGGCGCGGGTGACCGTGCCCGACTACCAGCTCTCGCTCGCCATCGGCAAGGAGGGGCAGAACGCCCGCCTGGCCGCCCGGCTGACCGGCTGGCGGATCGACATCCGCCCGGACACCGAGCAGCCGCAGAGCTGAGGGCCGGGCCCGGAACACGGACCGAAAGCGGTCGGCGGCGGGCAATGCATGCCCTCCGCCGGCGGCGGGCAGGAAACGAACAACCGTGCGTCGGCACACTCGAAGGAGTGAGGTCGGTGCGGGGAGGTAGACTAAAGAGTGTCTGGTCGGACGCGAACCCCAGCATGCCCGGAGCGAAGTTGCATCGGCTGCCGGGAGCGTGCGGCCAAGAGCGAGCTGCTGCGTGTGGCGGTGGACGGTGACACCTGTGTTCCCGATCATCGCGGTACGCTGCCCGGTCGGGGTGCGTATCTGCACCCCGCCCTTGCCTGTCTGGACCTGGCGGTCCGCCGCCGGGCGTTCAACCGGGCCTTCAAAGGCCCGGTGACGCCCGACACCGCGGAGTTGCGCCGGTTCGTCGAGCAGGCAGCCCCGTAAGAAGTAGGAAGAACGGCACGGGTCACCGTGCGGTCAGGTACCTCGCGAGATGGAAGTAGGTCGAGATTGCGATGAGCACTCGATGAGTACGCGATGAGTACGCCCATGAAGTAGCGACGGTCCGGCGGACGATCACCCCGGACCTAAAAGGAGCGAAGTGGCTAAGGTCCGGGTATACGAACTCGCCAAGGAGATGGGAGTCGAGAGCAAGGTCGTCATGGCCAAGCTCCAAGAACTCGGCGAATTCGTCCGTTCGGCGTCCTCGACGATCGAGGCGCCGGTAGTCCGCAAGTTGACTGACGCTTTCCAGGGGCCCGGTGGCAACACCAAGTCCGCTGCGAAGCCCGCGGCGCCGCGCAAGAGCGCGCCCGCCGCCAAGCCGGCCGCGCCCACCCCGGGTGCGCCGGCCCGTCCCGCTGCCCCGGCGCCGAAGCCGGCCGCCGGCGGCCCCGTGACCCCGGCCGCGCCCGCGGCCCCGGTCGCCCCGAGCGCTGGCCCGGCCGCCGGTGCCGGTACCGCACCGACCCCCGCGGGCTCCGGCCCGCGCCCGGGTCCGAAGCCGGCCCCCGCCGCGCCCGCCCCGAAGCCCGCTCCGGCGGCTCCGGTGCCCGCGGCGGAGTTCCAGGCACCCCCGTCGGCGCCCGCGGCCCCGGCCGCGCCGCGCAGCGGTGGCGCCACCCCCGGCCCGCGCCCGGCGCGCCCGGCCCCCGCCCAGAGCGGCGGCACCGGCCAGCGCGACACCCGTGACGGCGGGGCCCGCCCCGCGCGTCCCGCCGGTCCCGGCCAGGGCGGTGCCCGCCCCGGCGGCGCCCGTCCCGCGGGCCCGCGTCCCGGCAACAACCCCTTCACGTCCGGCGGCTCCACCGGAATGCAGCGCCCCGGCGGCGCCCCGCGTCCCGGCGGCGACCGGCGTGACGACCGTCCCGCCCGCCCCGGCGGCCAGGGAGCCCCGGGCGGCATGCCGCGTCCCGGCGGCGCCCCGCGCCCCGGTGGTCAGGCAGGCGGTCCCGGCGGACAGCGTCCGTCCCCCGGCGGCATGCCCCGCCCGCAGTCCTCGGGCCCCCGCCCGAACCCCGGCATGATGCCGCAGCGGCCCGCGCCCTCCCCGGGCGGGCGTCCCGGCGGTGGCCCCGGCGGCCGTAGCGGTGGTCCCGGCGGCCGTCCCGGCGGCGGCGGTCCCGGCGCGCGTCCCGGCGGCGGCGGCGGTTTCGCCGGCCGTCCGGCGGGTCCCGGCGGCGGCGGTCGTCCCGGTGGCGGCGGTGGCGGCTTCGGCGGCCCGCGCCCCGGTGGCGGTGCTCCCGGCGGTGGCGGCGGCTTCGGTCCCCGTCCCGGCGGCTTCGGCGGGCGTCCCGGCGGTCCGGGCGGCCGTGGTGGCACGCAGGGCGCGTTCGGTCGCGGCCCCGGTGGCCGTCCGGCGCGCGGCCGTAAGAGCAAGCGTCAGCGGCGCCAGGAGTACGAGGCCATGCAGGCCCCGTCCGTGGGCGGCGTGCTGCTGCCCCGCGGCAACGGCCAGACCGTGCGCCTGTCGCGCGGTGCCTCGCTCACCGACTTCGCCGAGAAGATCAACGCCAACCCGGCGTCGCTCGTTCAGGTGATGCTCAACCTCGGTGAGATGGTCACGGCGACCCAGTCGGTCTCCGACTCCACGCTGGAGCTGCTCGCCGGCGAGATGAACTACGTGCTGGAGATCGTCAGCCCGGAGGAGGAGGACCGCGAGCTGCTCGAGTCGTTCTCCATCGAGTTCGGTGAGGACGAGGGCGGCGAGGAGATGCTCGTCTCCCGCCCGCCGGTCGTGACCGTCATGGGTCACGTCGACCACGGTAAGACCAGGCTTCTCGACGCGATCCGCAAGACCAACGTGGTCGCGGGCGAGGCCGGTGGCATCACCCAGCACATCGGTGCCTACCAGGTCGCCACCGAGGTCAACGGCGAAGAGCGCGCCATCACCTTCATCGACACCCCGGGCCACGAGGCGTTCACCGCCATGCGTGCCCGCGGCGCCAAGTCCACCGACATCGCGATCCTGGTGGTCGCTGCCAACGACGGTGTGATGCCGCAGACGATCGAGGCGCTGAACCACGCCAAGGCGGCCGACGTGCCGATCGTGGTCGCGGTCAACAAGATCGACGTCGAGGGTGCCGACCCGACCAAGGTGCGCGGACAGCTCACCGAGTTCGGTCTGGTGGCCGAGGAGTACGGCGGCGACACGATGTTCGTCGACATCTCCGCGAAGCAGGGTCTCAACATCGACTCCCTGCTGGAGGCCGTGGTCCTGACCGCGGACGCCTCGCTCGACCTGCGGGCCAACCCGGAGCAGGACGCGCAGGGCATCGCGATCGAGGCGCACCTCGACCGCGGCCGCGGCGCCGTGGCGACCGTCCTGGTCCAGCGCGGCACGCTGCGGGTCGGCGACACCATGGTGGTCGGCGACGCGTACGGCCGAGTCCGCGCGATGCTCGACGACAAGGGCGAGAACGTGGAGGAGGCGACCCCGTCGACCCCCGTCCTCGTGCTCGGTCTCACCAACGTGCCCGGCGCGGGCGACAACTTCCTCGTCGTGGACGAGGACCGCACCGCCCGCCAGATCGCCGAGAAGCGGGCCGCGCGCGAGCGCAACGTCCGCTTCGCCCGCAAGGGTGTCCGGTTCTCCCTGGAGAACCTGGACGAGGCGCTCAAGGCAGGTCTGGTCCAGGAGCTCAACCTCATCATCAAGGGCGACGCGTCCGGTTCGGTGGAGGCTCTCGAGTCCTCGCTGCTCCAGCTCGACGTCGGCGACGAGGTCGACATCCGGGTCCTGCACCGCGGTGTGGGTGCGGTCACCGAGTCGGACATCGACCTGGCGACCGGCTCCGACGCCATCGTCATCGGCTTCAACGTCCGTGCGGCCGGCCGTGCCGCGCAGATGGCGGAGCGCGAGGGTGTCGACGTCCGCTACTACTCGGTGATCTACCAGGCCATCGAGGAGATCGAGGCGGCCCTCAAGGGCATGCTCAAGCCGGAGTACGAGGAGGTCGAGCTGGGCACCGCGGAGATCCGCGAGGTCTTCCGCTCCTCCAAGCTCGGCAACATCGCCGGTGTGCTGGTCCGCTCCGGCGAGGTCAAGCGCAACACCAAGGCCCGTCTGCTCCGCGACGGCAAGGTCATCGCGGAGAACCTCAACATCGACGGCCTGCGCCGCTTCAAGGACGACGTCACCGAGATTCGTGAGGGTTACGAGGGCGGTATCAACCTCGGCAACTACAACGACATCAAGATCGACGACGTCATCGCGACGTACGAGATGCGCGAGAAGCCGCGCGGCTGACGCGGCTGCCCGGCCGTGCGGTACGCCGTACGGCCGGGCGACGGTCCGGGGCCGGGGCCGGTCGGCGGGAGAAATCCCGTCGATCGGCCCCGGCCGTCGGCTGTAACGTCGTACCCATGTACGCAGGCACGCTGTGCTTCGACCTGCTCCTGGGTGACGTACGGTCCCTGAAGGAGAAGCGGTCCCTCGTCCGTCCGATCGTCGCCGAGCTGCACCGCAAATTCGCGGTGAGCGTGGCGGAGACCGGCGACCAGGACCTCTATCGCAGGGCCGAAATAGGAATCGCGGTGGTGTCGGGAGACCTCGGACACCTCAAGGACGTACTCGACCGGTGCGAACGCTGGATGATCGCCCGTCCCGAAGTGGAACTGCTGTCCGCACGGCAGCGTATCCACGGCGACGACGAGTGAGCAGAACGCCCAAGGACACAGAGAGAAGAAGACGATGACCGACACCGCGCGGGCGCGAAAGCTGGCCGACCGCATCCGGGTCGTGGTCGCGGAGACCCTGCAACGGCGGATCAAGGATCCGCGGCTGGGGTACGTGACGATCACCGACACCCGGGTCACCGGCGACCTGCGGGAGGCGACCGTCTTCTACACGGTCTACGGAGACGACGAGGAGCGGGCGGCCTCCGCCGCGGCCCTGGAGAGCGCCAAGGGTGTGCTGCGCTCCGAGGTCGGACGGCAGACCGGGGTGCGGTTCACCCCGAGCCTGGCCTTCGTCGCCGACGCCCTGCCCGACAACGCCAAGACCATCGACGACCTGCTCGCCAAGGCCCGCGCGGCCGACGAGGAGGTCCGCAAGTCCGCCACCGACGCGCAGTACGCGGGCGAGGCGGACCCGTACCGCAAGCCGTCCGACGACGAACTGGACGACGACGACCTCGACGTCCCGGCCGCCGCCGACCCGGACACCCGGCCCGACTCCGAGGGCGGTCCGGCAAGCGCATGACACATACCGGCTCTGAGCGACCGGAGGCGAGCCGGGCGCGGAAGGGGGCCCCGTCCGGGCTTGTCGTCGTCGACAAGCCCGGCGGGCTCACCTCGCACGGGGTGGTTTCGCGGATGCGGCGGCTGGCCGGGACCCGGCGGGTCGGGCACGCGGGCACGCTGGACCCGATGGCGACCGGGGTGCTGATCCTCGGCGTCGAGAAGGCCACCCGGCTGCTCGGCCACCTCGCGCTCACCGAGAAGGAGTACGTCGCCACGATCCGGCTCGGCCGGACGACGGTGACGGACGACGCCGAGGGCGAGATCACCGCAGTCGCCGACGCCACCGGGGTCACCAGGGAGAGCGTCGACGCCGGGATCGCCGCGCTGACCGGCCCGATCCAGCAGGTCCCCTCCAAGGTCAGCGCGATCAAGGTGAACGGCGTGCGGTCGTACACCCGGGTCAGGGAGGGCGAGGAGTTCGAACTGGCCGCCCGGCCGGTGACGGTCCACTCCTTCACCGTCCAGGACATGCGCCGGGTCGACGAGCCCGAGGACGCCGTCGGCGCCGTCGACCTCGACGTGACCGTCGTCTGCTCCTCCGGCACCTACATCCGGGCCCTCGCCCGCGACCTGGGCGCCGGGCTCGGCGTCGGCGGCCACCTGACCGCGCTGCGCCGCACCCGCGTCGGCCCGTACGGGCTGGACACCGCGCGCACGCTGGAGCAGTTGGAGGAGTCCTGCACGGTCGTGCCGATCGAGCAGGCGGCCGACGCGGCCTTCCCGCGCTGGGACGTGGACGCCGACCAGGCCCGGCTGCTGGCCAACGGCGTCCGCATCAAGGCCCCGGCGCTGCCCGACGGGCCGACCGCCGTCTTCGGCCCCGACGGCCGCTTCCTGGCCCTGGTGGAGGAGAAGGACGGCCAGGTGAAGATCGTGGCGGTCTTCCCGGAATAGCCGTCCGTCCCCCCTGCGCCCGTGCCCGGCCCGGTGTGACCGGGCCGGGCTCTGGACACCGTGGAGCGCGGCCGTCTGTCCCCTGAGCGGCCCCGCTCCACGATCCCCCTCGGTCCCCCCTCACGTCTCCCTATCCATCCGGAACCCGGAAATCACCCCAATGGGCGGGCGCTCGGAGTGAAGCGAGGGAGCATAGGGGGGCGCTTTTCCTCCGCGATCTAGGCGGGAGATCATCGGGCACCTACCGTCGAAGCGGGACGAAACGGGGCGCGGCGGTGGGGGAGGTGCCCGATGGCGGTACGCGGGGCCGACGTGGACGACGCGTTGGTGCGGGTCTGTGACCTGGCGGGACGGCCACGCGGGACGGGTTTCCTCGCGGACGCCGACGGCACGATGGTGACCAGTCACGAGGCGGTCGACGGGCTCGCCCGGCTGGTGCTGCACGCGCCGGGGGACCAGGTGTGCCTGGTCGAGGCGGAAGCGATCACCGTACTGCCCGAAGCCGGGCTCGCGCTGGTCGCCACCGAGGGGCTGAATCTGCCGCCGCTGCCGATCGCGCCCCGCGGCCCGGCCCACCCCGAGCGACGGGTACGGCTGAAGGTCCCGCAGTGGACCGACGGCGTCGTCCTCGGCACCGCGTCCGTCACGTACACCGCCACCGACCGCTTCCACCTGCTGGAGGAGGTCTACGAACTGGGCCTCGGCGCCACCGACATGAGCCGGGTCGCGCCCCAGTCCTCCGGCGCGCCGCTGATCGACGCGGCGACCGGCGCGGTACTCGCGGTCGCGGTCACCGCGCTGCACGCGGGACACCGGGCGGCCGGTTTCGCCGTACCGCTGCGGGCCGGACCCGGCACGCCGGAACCGCTGGCCGCGCTGCTGGCCAGGAACGCGGCGACGGTGCCCGCCTACGGTCCGCACCTCAACCTCGCGGGCGCGCTCCAGCTCACGGGTACGTCGGTCGGCTCCGCGGCCGGGCCCGGCCAGTGGCGGGAGCCGGTCGCCAGGCCCGAAGTCGCCGACGCGCTACGGGACTTCCTCGCGCCGCGGGGGGAGACCGCGCCGCTGGTGCTCGGCCTGGTCGGCGACCCCGGCAGCGGGCGCAGCACCGAACTGGCCGCGCTGGCGGCCCGCCGGGCGCGCGGCGCGGAACCCGCGCCGACCGTCTGGCTGCGCGGCGCCGAACTGCGGCCGGGCGACGGCGGGATCAAGGACGCCGTCGAACGCTCGCTGCGGACCGCCGCCCGGATCGTGTGCGCCGCCGCCGGGCGCGGCGGCGCTGTGGGCGGCGACCCGCCGTTCGCCTCGCCCGACGCCGTCGCGGCGCTCGCGCGGACCGCGGGACGGCCGCTGCTCGTCCTGCTCGACGCGCCCGAGGAGATGCCCCCGGTCCTCGCGCACGCGCTCGCCGACTGGACGGCGGGCACGGCGAGTTGGCTGCGCGCGGGCGGGGTGCGGCTGATCGTCGGCTGCCGCCCGGAGTTCTGGGAACAGGCCGGGTCGCTGCTGCCCGCGGGAATGGCGTACGCGCCGCCGCCCGCCCCGTACGTCGCCGTCCGCGCGCTGCCGCCCTGCCTGCGGCTCGGCGACCTGACCGACGTCCAGGCGGTCCGCGCGCGGACCCGCCACGGCCTGGCGCCGGACGCCCTGCGGCCCGCCGACGCCGCGCACCCGCTGGCGCTGCGCCTGCTCTCCGAGATCCAGGCGTCGCTGCCCGGCGGCACCGCCACGGACGGCGCCGCGCCGACCCGCGCCGAGATCTTCGCCGCCCACCTGGACCTGGTGTGCCTGCGGATCGCGGTCCGGCTGGCCGCGAGCGCCGAGCGGCCGGTACGCGGCAACGGCGTACGGCGGCTGGCCACGCGGGTGGCCGGGCAGGTGCACGAGGCGGCGCGGCGCTGTCTGGGGCCGGGGCAGGGCGAGTTGGACCGCGAGTCCTTCGAAGACCTCTTCCCGTGGCGTACGGGGTGGGCGTCCGCCGTCCTCACCGAAGGGCTGCTGGTGCCCGCGGGCGCCGGATACCGCTTCGCGCACGAGGAGGTCGCCGACTGGCTCCAGGGCCTCCACCTCGACCTGGACGCGGCCCTGCACGCCCTGGTCCACCGCTGGTTCGCGGCACCGGCGGGCGGCACGGAGGCGCCGGTACGGCTGCCGCAGCGGCCCGCCGCCGTCCACGCGGGCGAGCCGCCCGTCCCGCCCGCCCCGGCCGTCGCCCCGCCCTCGGGGCCGCGCTCCCTCCCCGTCCCGCGCCACCGCCTCGGCCCGGTCCTCCAGGCCATGCTCGCCACCGACCCCGACACCCTGACCCGCCATCTGCGCCACCTCATCCACCGCCTCGACCACCAGGCCATCGCCCCCACCCGCCATGTCAGCGCCCCGGACCCGGACCCGGCCGCGCCGCCGCGCCGCTCGGCCCCCGTGCGCCGCCCCGCGTGGGACGCCTGCACGGACGCCTACCTCGACACCGAGACGGTCCCGAACCCCCGCTCCCGCCAGCGCCCCCGCCCGACGCCCGCGGGTCCGTGCCAGGGAGGCGGGGGCGGCGGAGGCGAGGGGGTGCCGGACGGGGGTACGGGCGGGGGCGTTGGCGGCGGGCCGGTGGGGTTGCTCGCCGGGAGCGCGGGAGCGCCGGGCGGGGGAGCGGGCGTGGTGCCCGCTGGCGGTGCGGGGGTGTCCGGCGGCGGTCCTGCGGGGTGGTCAGTGGCGTGCGGCGGGTGGCCGAGTGGCGGTGGCGGTACGGGCGGGGCCGGGGCTGGTGCCAGCGGGCAGCGGGCCTCCGGCGGCGGTCCTGCGACGGTCGGTTCGGGGCAGCGGCTGGACGGCGGAGACAGCGCGCCGGGTCGGGGGCCGTGCGGGGGGCCGGATGAGGGCGGGGGCGCGGCCACCGGGGGTGCGCCGTGGGGCCACTCCTCGTGCGAAGGCGGAGGACGGTCTTTCGCGAGCGGGCCGCGGGCCCGGCGCGGGGACGGGGTGTCGGCGCGGCGGGGGGATGCCGTGTGGTGGGCCGCGCATCTGGTGGGAGAGGTGGTGACGCGGCTCGGAGACGCGCGGAACTACCGGGGCGTGCTGCGGCTGTTGGCCGAACGGGTCGCGGTGCGGTCGGTGGAGCGCGGAGGGTTCACGCCCGAAGGGCTCGGCGGGCTGGGCGAGTTCGGCCCGGCGTTCTGGCGGCGGGTGCCGTTGCCGCTGGGGGAACGGCTCGAACTGCTGCGGCTGCTGCTGCCCGCCGACCGGCCGCCCGTACCCGGTGAACCGGCCGACCCCGAGACCCGCTTCCTGCCCGCCGTCGCGGAGCTGCTGCGGGAGGCGCCGGCCGAGGCCCTGGCGGCGGTGTGCGGGTGGTTCGACGACGACCGGCCGCTCCAGACGGCGCCGGGCGCGGACGGCCCCCGGCTGACCGTCGCGTCCGCCGCGCAGGCGCTGCTGCACACCCACCGGCGGCTCGCCGTGGACGAGTTGACCGAGGCGCTGGTGGCCGCAGGGCACCCCGGCGCCGACGAAGTGCTCGCCGCGCTCGCCGAGGACGAGCCGTCCGCCGTGTGCAGGGCCGTCGACCGGTGGGCGCACGACCCGCGCCCCGACCGCCATGTCGCGGCAGCCTCGTACGGCCGCCGTGCCGCCGCGTTCGTCCGCTCGGAGGCCGACCGGGAACTGCTGCGGTACGCGGCCCTCGCGATCCTGGCCCGCCCCGGCGACTGCACTCTGCACGGCGCCGCGCTCGGGCTGCTGGTACGGGATTCGGTGACGCGTTCCCGCCATCTCGACGCGGCGCTGCGGCACTTCGCGGCGGGCGATCCCCATCTGCCCGCGGGCGCACTGGCGGCAGCCCTCGGCACGCACCCCGAACCCGTACTCGCCGCCTTCCAGACCCGGCTGCGCGCCCCCTACCCGGACGGGGGAACCGCCGAGGTGCTGGACGAACTGGCCGGGGTCACCTCGCCCGCCCTCGCCCGGCGCGCCGCCGCCCTGGCCCAGGACCATCTGCTGCACCACCCGGACGGCGCGGCCGACGTCGCCCGCTTCCTGGACCGGCGGCTGGAACAGGGCCCCGGCGTCCGGGCCGTCCTGCTGCCGCTGGCCGCCGCGCTCATGACCGACCACCCGCCGGACGTCCGCCGCGCACTCCTCCCGGTTTTCGCCGCCCCCGGCACCCACCTGTCCCGGCCGCTGCGCCAGGAACTCCTCGACATGGCGCTCGCGGCGGAACGCGACCCCGGCGTCCTGGACGCCCTGCTCGCCGCCGCGGCGGACGGCTGCCACCGCAGGCCGACCGTCCTCACCCGCGACCTGGTCCACCGCGTCGGCCTGCTCCTCGGCCGTACGCCGGAGGGCGCCGCGCAGTTCGACCGCCGGGTCGTCGAACTGGCCGCTTCCTGGCCCGACTTCGGCCGCCTGGTGCGCGAATGGCTCAAGACGGGCGGCACATGGGACGCGGTGATCGGCCCGAGCGCGAGACGCCGCCTGGAGGCGGCGGCCTGACGGGAACGGCCGGGGATCTCCGTGGCGGCCACCTCGGATCGTCGGCCCATGACCGCCCGTCACCCTCTGGCGCTGGGGGGACAGCCTGCGCAGCCCGTCAGCGCGTCAACTGCCCGGTGACCGGCCGCTGTCAGGGCGGCCGGAAACCGCCGTTTCGAGGGTAGGCGGTCACCTATGAGGCGTTCCTCACGTCACGTTGGTGGATGGGGAAGGTCTCCAGGGTGAAGGGACGTTGTAGTCGAGGAGGCGCGTCCGCCGCGGGCCACGAGCCCGGCGGTGCACGCCTACCCGGGCGGCAGCCGCGGAAGGAGCGCAGATGCGCGTCGACGCTGAAGAGCTGGCAGTGGTGCCCTTGGAATCACCCTTGGCCCACGAGGCCGCGCTGGCCGGGGCCAAGGCGGCGAATCTGGCCCGGGCGGCGGCGCGGGGGCTGCCGGTGCTCCCCGGCTTCGCCCTCGTCCCGGCCGCCCGCGCGCCCGGTGCCCCGGCCGGGACGGCGGCTCTGCGCCGCGCGTGGCAGGAGCTGGGCGGACCGGACGGCGCCGCGCTGGTGGTCCGTTCCTCCTCCGCGCACGAGGACACCGCCGAGTCGTCCATGGCGGGCCGCTTCGAGTCCGTCCTCGACGTACGCGGCTGGGACGCCTTCACCGACGCGGTGCGGGCGGTGCTGGACTCCGCCGCGCGCGTGCCGTCGCCGCCCTGGCCGTCCGCGGAGGACATCTCCGGAACTGGACCCGGAGCCGGAACTGGACCCGGAACTGGACCCGGACCCGGAACCGGAACTGGAGCCGGAACTGGAGCCGGATTAGGAAGCGCGCCAGGACAGGGGCCCGGTCCTGGGCCAGGACGGGACGCCGACGACGCGGCCGAACCCGCAGTCCTCCCCGGAGACATGGCCGTCCTGGTCCAGCCCATGCTGCGGGCCTCCGCTGGCGGCGTCATGTTCGGCGCGGACCCCGTCGAGGGCCGCTACGACCGCGTCCTGATCAGCGCGGTCCCCGGCGGCCCCGACCGCCTCGTGGACGGCAGCACGCAGGGCGTCCGCTACCAACTGACCCGCCGTGGACGGCTGTTGCGCACCGAACCCGCGCCCTCGGGGCACGGCCGGGTGACCCGGCTGCTCGCACGGCCGCTGCCCGGCCGTCGGGAGCGGCGGCCGGAGCCGGGGACCCTCACCGCGCGGGAGCGGCAGCCGCTCACCCGGCGGCAGTTGGTCCGGCTCGTGCGGCTGGCCCGGCGCGCCGAGCGCGTGTACGGCGGGCCGCAGGACATCGAGTTCGGCTTCGCGGACGACGGGCGGCTGTGGCTGTTCCAGGCGCGGCCGATCACCGCGATGGCGGCCCGACCGCCGCGCGGGGCACGGCTGTTGGGGCCGGGACCGGTGAGCGAGACGCTGCCCGGTGTGCTCCAGCCGCTGGAGGAGGACCTGTGGCTGGCGCCGATGGCGCACGGGCTGACGCTGGCCCTGGACATCGCGGGCGCCGCGTCCCGGCGGCGGCTGCGCAAGCTGCCGGTGGCCCGTACCGTCGAGGGCCGCGCCGCCGCTGACCTGCGGCTGCTCGGCGTCACACCGCCCGCGCACCCGGTGCTGCACTTCATCAACCCGGCCCCCGGCGCCCGCCGCGCCGCCGCGGCCTGGCGGGTCGGACGGCTGCGCGGCGCGCTGCCGCTGCTCGCGCAGGACCTGATGGCCGATGTCGACCGGCAGCTGCACGACTTCAGAGCGCCCCGGAAGATGCTCAGCGGCGAGCTGCTGAACGCCGTCTCCTGGGGACGCAACGCCCTGTCCGCCCTGCACGCCCAGGAGTCCCTGGCGGGCGCGCTGCTGGACACCGGCACCGGCACCGGCACGGGTACGGGCGGCGCCGCGAGCGTCGGTACGGGCGGCGGGACGACGGCGGCGGGCGAGGCGCTGGCCGTACTGGCCGAGGGCCGCGGCCGGGGCGCCACCGACGCGGAGCTGATCGCCCACCACCCCGTCCTGCTCACCCTGCTGCCGCCCACCCTGGGCGAGCGCGGTCCGCTGCCCGAGCACGTCGGCTGGAACGGAGTCCCGCGCGGTGTCGGCTTCCTGAGCGTCCGTGAGGGGCTGCGGCTGCGCATCCGCTGGGTGCAGGAGATGCAGGCCGCGATGGTCCGCGAGATCGGCACCCGGATGGACGCGTACTGCCTGGTCGGCGAGCGGCGCAAGATCGCGCTGCTGCGCTGGGACGAACTGCTGGGCGTCGGCGCGGGCCGCGGCCGTCCGGCCGACCTGGCCGAGCGCACCCCGCGCCCCGAGACCCCGCCGCTGCCCGCCGCCTTCCGGCTCGCCGACGGCGCACCGCAGGCGGTGAGCCTGGCCCGCGGCCGTACCGGTCGGGGACAAGGCGAGGGCCAGGGCGCGGGCGGCGGCCAGGGCGCGGGGACCGCCTGGGACGGCGCGGGCGTACGGCCGCCGGACGCCGTGCTCGTCGTCCGCTCGCTCGACCCGGCGCTCGCGCCGCTGCTGCCGGGCCTGTCGGGCCTGGTCGCCGAGACCGGCAGCGTCCTGTCGCACCTGGCGGTGCTGGCCCGCGAGTACCACGTGCCGACCGTCGTGGGCGTCACCGACGCCGTCGGCCGGTTCGCCCCCGGCTCCGGCCTCGCCGTGGACGGCGGCACGGGGACGGTGGAGCCGACAGGCGGCGGTACGGGGACGGTGGAGCCCACGGGCGGCGCGTCCGGCGCACCGGGCGCGGAGCCGGGCGGGTCCGACGACGCCCCCGCCCCCAGGGACGGGCGCGCCGCGCTCGAAGCGCGGGACGAACCGCGCAAGGGGGCCGTCGCGTGAAGTACGTCAGTTACCTCTTCGGCGGCCTGTCCACCCTGGCCGCGGGCATCTACCTGGTGATCTACCTCTACCGCTGGGAGTGGCAGCGCGCCGTCATCTGCGGGGTGCTGCTCCTCGCCGTCGAGGGCTTCCTCGTCTGCGTGATCCTGCTCGGCCGGATGGGCCGTCTGGAACGGCGGCTGAGCGACGCGGACGCCCGGATGGAGGAAGTACGGCAGCGCCTCGAACACGCCAGGGAGACCTCCGCGCACCCCTTCCGCTGGCTCGGCAACGGCAACGGCAACGGCGGTGCGAGCGGCGGCGGTTACGGGGACAGCCGCGACGGCGTGGACGGCGGCAACCGTACGTTCGTCTTCGTACCGATCCTCATGGTCACCGGCGCCGCGCTGTCCGGTGTCGCCTGGGTGATCCAGCGGATCGCGGCGGTCACCGCGCGGCCGGGCGCGGAACGGCGGCTCGCGGGCCGCCTCGCGCCGCTCGCCGCCCCCTCGGGCGGCGTGCACGGCGTCATCACCCAACTGGAGGACAACCCGGCGGTGCCGCCCGCGCGCCGACTGCGCCCGCTGCTGACCGGATTCGGCGCGGCCGCCGGGGTCGTGCTGCTGGTCTACCTCGTCTATGTGCTGTCGGAGGCCACCGAGACCCGCGAGGAGTCCAGGCCCGACGCGGCGGCCAGCACCGTGGTCTTCCGGATCGACGTGCACGGCACCGACGACGCCAGGGCGCGTGAACTGGCCGCCCGCGACCTGTGGGAGGGCTGCCGCCGCTCCACCTCCTCGCTCAACCCCGACGCCAGCCTCGGGCGGCTCGCCGACGGCGTCTTCGCGGGCGTCATCCGGCCCGCGCTCAGTCCGCACGACATGATGCGGCTGCGCGGCTGCCTCTCGGACGCGAGCGTGAACCGGGCCCACGCCAAGGTCCTGGGCACGGGACAGGCGGGAGTCCCGCACTGACCCGCCCTCGGCGCGCCCCCGGCAGGGGGCCCGCGTACCGGAATCGGGCACTGGCCCCGGAAGCAGCGGCTAGCCTGACGGGACGGCCGCTGCCCTCGGGGAGGGACGGCGGCACCCGTCCCCAGGTTTCCGCTCCCCAGGTGGTGAACCCCGCTTGTCCGAATCGGCCGCTCTCCCGATCCCGATCCCGGTCCCTGCCCCGACGTCGTTACGGCGGCCCGTACGCGATTCCGTACGCGATTCCGTCCGCGGCCCGGCGCGCGGTCCCGGAACCGACCACGAACCCGATCCCGCGGGCGACTTCGGGCCCGGCTCCCTACCGCCCGCCGCCCCCGGCGCCCGGATCTGGGCGCGGCGGGTGACGAAAGTGCTGCTCGGCTGTCTGCTCGGCTACGGCGTGCTGTGGGCCGCCTCCGCGGGCGGCATGCTCGCGGTCTCCGCGTGGGCGCGGCACGGCGCCTCGGCCGGTTCCGGCGAGCGGACGGCGGGCATCAACCACTTCCTGGCTGTCGACCCGCACGTGTGGCGCGGGTCCGCGCCGACCGCCGCGGGCTACCGGGCGTTGGCCGACCGGGGCATCCGTACCGTCGTCGACCTCAGGGCGGAGGATCTGTCGCCCGCGGAACTGGCCCTGCCTTCCGCCGCGGGCCTGCACGCCGTCCGGCTGCCGATCCGCGACGGCCAGACCCCCACGGAGCGGCAGGTCGACACGTTCCTGCGGATCGTGAGGACCTCGCCGGGACCGGTCTTCGTGCACTGCGGCGCGGGCGTCGGCCGTACGGGCTCGATGGCCGCCGCGTATCTGGTCCGCACCGGACAGGCCGACAGCCGCCAGGCCGCGCTGCGCACCCTCGCGGTCGGCCCGCCCTCCATCGAGCAGGTCTATTACGTGCTCAACGTGTCGCGCGACGACACCGACCAGCCGCCGCTGCTCGTCCAGGGCGTGAGCCGGTTCCTGGACGCGCCGCGCCGCATCATGGCCTCGCTGTAGACCGCGCCGGCCGCGGACCGGGCCAGGCGTGCGCCGCGCTCGCCGCGGACCGGGCCCGCGCCCGCTCCGCCGGAGCCGTCGCGGAACCGATAAAGTCACGCCCGTGTCGGAGGTCGGCGAGCGGGCGGGATGTCGCGGTCCACATCACATTCGAACGGGCGCCGCAGGTGGGAAGGGCCGACGCCGTACGCGCGGACCGTGCCGATGGGCACGGCATCGCGGCGGCATGGCAGGCTTGGACCCGCAGGACAAGACAACACGGTCAGTGATTCGGCGAAGAAGCGGAGCGTCAAGGTGCAGCGCTGGCGGGGCTTGGACGACGTTCCCGGTGACTGGGGACGCAGCGTCGTCACCATCGGCTCGTACGACGGCGTCCACCGCGGTCACCAGCTCATCATGGGCCGCGCCGTGGAGCGCGCCCGTGAACTGGGGCTGCCCTCGGTCGTCGTGACCTTCGACCCGCACCCCAGCGAAGTCGTACGGCCCGGCAGCCACCCGCCGCTGCTGTCCGCCCACCACCGGCGCGCCGAACTGGTCGCGGACCTCGGTGTGGACGCGCTGCTGATCATCCCCTTCACCAGCGAGTTCTCGAAGCTGACGCCGAGCGAATTCGTCAAGACCGTGCTGGTCGAGGGGCTGCACGCCAAGCACGTGGTCGAGGGCCCCAACTTCCGCTTCGGGCACAAGGCGGCGGGCGACGTCGAATTCCTCTCCGCGCTCGGGCTGAAGTACGACTACGAGCTGGAGGTCGTCGACCTCTTCGTGCGCGGTGAGGCGGGCGGCGGCGAGCCGTTCTCCTCCACCCTGACCCGGCGGCTGGTCGGCGAGGGCGACGTCGAGGGCGCCGCCGAGATCCTGGGCCGCCCGCACCGCGTCGAGGGCGTCGTCGTCCGGGGCGCGCAGCGCGGACGCGAACTGGGCTACCCCACCGCCAACGTCGAGACCCTGCCGCACACCGCCATCCCCGCCGACGGGGTCTACGCGGGCTGGCTGCACGTCGACGGCGAGGCCATGCCCGCCGCGATCTCGGTCGGCACCAATCCGACCTTCGACGGCACCGCGCGCACGGTCGAGGCGTACGCGATCGACCGCGTCGGCCTCGATCTGTACGGGCTGCACGTGGCGGTGGACTTCCTCGCCTATCTGCGCGGGATGGAGAAGTTCGACACCATCGACGCGCTGCTGGAGCGGATGGCCGACGACGTGAAGCGGGCCAGGGACCTGGTGGACGCCGCCGACTCGGCCGCCGCCACGCCCGCGTCCGCGCCCGAGCCCACGTCCGCGCCGACCGAGCCGTCGCCCGCCGCCGAATAGCCTCGGGCCAGGCCGTTCCACAGCCGCTCTGTCAGTGGTCGCTGCCAGACTTGGCGCATGTCCGAGCAGTACGTACCGTTCTTCGCGAACGTCCAGCTCTCCCCGACGGCGGAGGGTGACGACCGGCCGCCGCTGCCCACCACGGGCAGCGAGCGGGAGATCCTGACCGCCTTCCTCGACTGGCACCGCG
The DNA here is from genome assembly GCF_055558595.1 of Streptomyces sp. NPDC025721. Classification (NCBI taxonomy): domain Bacteria; kingdom Bacillati; phylum Actinomycetota; class Actinomycetes; order Kitasatosporales; family Streptomycetaceae; genus Streptomyces; species Streptomyces sp. NPDC025721. Next base: position 293,020 of record NZ_JBVHMF010000006.1, read on the forward strand.
CGACCTTCGAGCTGAAGTGCCGGGGCGTGGCCGCGGCCCGGCTGTCGGACCGGGCGATACCCCCGTCCGGGCTGAGCCTGCACGGCCTCGTACGGCACCTCGCGGGCATCGAGCGGTGGTGGATACGCCAGCACTTCGCGGGCGAGGACCTGCCGATGCTCAACTACTCGGACGAGGACCCCGACCAGGGCTTCGACCGGCTCGACGGGGACGTGGAGGCGGCCTTCGCGGCGTGGCGGGTCGAGCGCAACCGGGCCAGGACCATCGTCGCCGAGGCGCCCTCGCTGGACGCCACCTGCCGTTCGCTGGTCACCGGCAAGGAGATATCGCTGCGCTACATCCTGGTGAATCTCATCGCCGAATACGCCCGGCACAACGGGCACGCCGACCTGCTCAGGGAGCGGATCGACGGCGCGACGGGCCTGTGAGACAGCCACCTGACAGCGTTCGGGCGGGAGCGCGGGGGAGCGCCGGGCGTCAGGTGGGGCGGATCAGCCGGGTCTCGTAGGCGAAGACGACGGCCTGCACACGGTCGCGCAGCTCCAACTTGACCAGAATCCGGCTCAGATGGGTCTTCACCGTCGCCTCCGCCAGGTGCAGCGTGCCCGCGATCTCCGTGTTGGACAGGCCGCGGCCGACCTCCACCAGCACCTCGCGCTCGCGGGCGGTCAGCCGGTTCAGCCGCCCGTCGCCCTCGGAGCCACCGGCCGCCGAGGGGAGCTGGTGCGCGAAGTTCTCCAGCAGGCGGCGCGTGATGCGCGGTGCCACCACCGCGTCGCCCGCGGCCACCGAGCGGATGGCGCCCAGCAGTTCCTCGGGCAGCGCGTTCTTCAGCAGGAAGCCGGACGCGCCCGCCTTCAGCCCGGCGAAGGCGTATTCGTCCAGGTCGAAGGTGGTCAGGATCAGCACCTTGGAATCCGGGCAGCGCCGTACGATCCGCGTGGTGGCCTCGATGCCGTCCGTGCCGGGCATCCGGACGTCCATCAGCACCACGTCGGGCCGCAGCGACTCCGTGAGCCGTACCGCTTCCGCGCCGTCGCCCGCCTCGCCGACCGGCCGCATGTCGGACTGCGCGTCCAGCACCATCGTGAACGCCATCCGCAGCAACGGCTCGTCGTCCACCAGCAGCACCCTGATCACCCGCCCGCCCCCGTCCTCGTCGGCCCCGCTGTCGTCGGCTCCGCACCCGTCGTTTTCGCTCCCGCCGGGCGCGGGCTCCGCCGCCCCGCCGGTCATATCGGCTCCGGGGCGCCGAGGACGAGCACCGCCGCGACCCGCCAGCCGCCACCGGGCAGCGGCCCCGCGACCAGCGAACCGCCGTACGCCGCCGCCCGCTCCCGCATGCCGGGTATGCCGTGCCCCGCCGAGGCCGCCGCACCCTCGGCGATCGCGGTGCCGGCCGCCGCGGGGTGCGTGCCCGGGCCGTCGTCGGTGACGGTCACGGTCAGCGCGTCGGGGGCGCAGCCGATCCGCACCTCCGCGCTGGTCCCGGCGGGCGCGTGCTTGAGCGTGTTCGTCAACGCCTCCTGGACCAGCCGGTAGACGGTGAGCTGCGCCGCCACGGGCACCGGGCCCGGATCGCCCGCCACGGACAGCACCGTCGGCAGCCCCGCCGCCCGTACCTGGTCCACCAGCGATTCGAGCTGCGCGATGCCCGGCATCGGGTGCCGCAGCGCGTCCGGCTCGTCCGCCCGCAGCACCCCCAGGAAGCGCCGCATGTCCGTGATCGCCTGCCGCCCGGTCGCCGACACCTGCCGCATCGCGGTCGTCGCCCGCTCGGGGGTGCGCTGCTGCGCGAAGACCGCACCGTCCGCGAGCGCCACCATCACCGACAGATTGTGCGTCACGATGTCGTGCATCTCCCGTGCGATCCTGGCCCGTTCGTCGGCCACCGCCAACTGCGCCCGCTGGTCCCGCTCCCGCTCCAGCCGCACCGCCCGGTCCTCCAGGAAGGCCAGACGGTCACGGCGGCTGCGCATGTTCACACCGAAGACCGCCGCCGCGACGGCCATCGCCGACAGCGAGACGAAGGTCCCCGCGCTCCGGTCGTGCATCGCCCAGCTCACCGTGGCCAGGACGACCCCGACCTCCAGCACGCCGAAGGCCATCATCAGCCGCCGCCGGTCGCAGTACGCGGCCACCGTGTAGAGCGCCACCAGCAGCGCCACGTCGGCCGGGACCTGGAAGTCCAGCAGCCACTGCACGAAGGCCGTCGCCGCGATGCAGGCGAAGACCGCGAGCGGCGCCCGCCGCCGCCACACCAACGGCGCCGTGAGCCCCGCCCCCAGCGCCAGGAACGGCACCGGATCGTCCCGCAGCGGCGCCCGCGCCAGCATGCTGAGACCCACGTAGAGCGTGGCGGCGAACAGCCCGTCCACCACCATCGGGGGCAGCCGCCGTCCCACCCGCCGTCGGGCCCGCCCGGCCAGCGCCCGCCACGCGGACGCCGGTCCCGGCTGCCGCGGGGCGTTCCCCCGGGCAGCCGGGTCCTGTGCCGTCGCGGTGGACGGCAGCGGGTACGTCATCGCGTCCTCGTCACGCCGTCGTCACGCGTCGCGCCGCTTGAGCAGCACCGCCGCGCCCGCGAGCGCCACCGCCGCGTAGAGGCAGAACACCAGGAACCCCGTCCAGGGCGCGAGGCTCGTGGCGTCCTGGTGCAGCGAGATCAGCGACTGTCCCGCGTTGCTCGGCAGGTACTTGTTGATGTGGTCGGCCCACGAGGTGGGCAGCGCCTCGGCGAGCACCGGCAGGACGAGCAGCAGGCCGAAGACGGTGGCGATACCGCCCGCCGTGTTGCGGACCAGGGCGCCTATCGCGACGCCCAGCAGCCCCACGACCGTCAGATACAGGCCCGCGCCCAGCACCATCCGGGTCACGCCGGGGTCGCTCAGCGAGGTGCCGATGTGCCGGGAGGACAACAGCGCCTGACCGACCAGGAAGGCGATCAGCGCGCCCGCCGTCATCACCACCCAGGTCACCGCCGCGTACAGCCCGGCCTTCGCCCACAGCACCGGCAGCCGCCGCGGCACCGCGGACAGCGACGCCCTGATCATGCCGGTCGCGTACTCACCGGTGATCATCAGGACACCGAGCACACCGACCGCGAGCTGCGCGAGGAAGAAGCCGCGCAGACTGGTCAGCGCGGGCTCGAAGTCGGCCCGCTCGTGCGGCGACATGTGCGGCCAGCGGTTCGCGGTGACCGCGCAGAACAGCGCGCCGAAACCGATCAGCGCGACCATGCCCGCGATCAGCGTGTAGAAGGTGGACCGCAGCGTCCGCAGCTTGATCCACTCGGAGTGCAGCACGCGGGCGAGGGTGACCTCGCCGCGCGGCGCGGTCACCCTCGCCCCGGGAGTCTCCGGCGCCTTGTCGATGGTGGCAGTGCTCATGCCGCCTGTCCTTCCCGCTCGCGCACGGGCGCCGGTGCCTGGTACTCCACGGCGTCCCTGGTCAGTTCCATGAACGCCTCTTCCAACGACGCCTGCTGCGGCGTCAGTTCGGCCAGCGCGACGCCCTGGTCGGCCGCGATCCGGCCGATCCGGTCGCTGCTGAGCCCGGTCACCTCCAGCACACCGCGCTCCACCGACGCCACCGACACATCGGGGCCCGCCAGCAGCTTCCGCAGCCGCTCCGCCTCGTCGGTCCGCACCCGCACCGACGTCCCCGCCGCGGCCCGCACGAATTCCGCCACCGACGTGTCGGCGATCAGCCGCCCCCGCCCGATGACGATCAAGTGCTCGGCGGTCAGCGCCATTTCGGACATCAGGTGGGAGGAGAGCAGGACCGTACGGCCCTCCGCCGCCTGGTCCTTGAGGAGATTGCGGATCCAGAGGATGCCCTCCGGGTCCAGGCCGTTGACCGGCTCGTCCAGCACCAGCGTCGCCGGGTCGCCCAGCAGCGCGCTCGCGATGCCGAGGCGCTGCCCCATGCCGAGCGAGAAACCGCCGACCCGCTTGCGGGCCACCTCGCCCAGACCCACGATGTCGATCACCTCGTCCACCCGGCGGCGCGGAATCCCCGTGGTGGCGGCCAGCGACAACAGGTGGTTGTACGCGCTCCTGCCGGTGTGGATGGCGCGCGCCTCCAGCATCGCGCCCACCTCGTGCAGCGGCGCGCGGTGCTCCGCGTACTGCTTGCCGTTGACGGTGACACCGCCCGACGTCGGCGCGTCCAGGCCCAGGATCATCCGCATCGTGGTCGATTTCCCCGCGCCGTTGGGGCCGAGGAATCCGGTCACCACGCCGGGCCGGACGGTGAAACTGAGGTCGGACACGGCGGTGCGCTCGCCGTACCGTTTGGTCAGGGCGTGGGCTTCGATCATCGGATCGTCCTCGGCGGTGCGTCAGCGGGAAGGGATGATTCCATCCTTGTTCCCCGCGCCCGCCGCGGCGACGGTCCACGGGCGGATTCCCGCCCCGCCCGCGTGCGCCTCCGGGGGGACGCCCCGTACACCAACTGTTGTACGCGCCGCCCGGCCGCCGCTGCGGCCGGGGACGACCAGGGCCGCCACCAGCGACAACGCGTGGTGGCGGCCCCTGTGTCCGCGCTGTGCGCCCGTGCGGGCCCGCCTGCCCCCGGCTACTGCGGGGCGGGCGGCGGCGGGTAGCCGTACCCCGGCGGGAGCTGCGGCGCCTGCGGGTTCTGCGGATCCTGCGGCGGCCCGCCGTACGACTGCTCGCCCTGCGGCGGCGCGGGCTGCTGCGGCCACCCCTGTTGCGGCTGCGGGGCCTGGGGCTGCGGCGACTGCGGCTGGAAGGGCGCGGGCGCCGCCTGCTGGCCCGGCGGGTACGGCTGCGGAGCCTGCGGCCGACCGCCGTACGCACCGGGCTGGCCGGGCTGTCCCGGCTGACCCGCCTGACCCGGCGCCGGGTAACCGCCGTGCTGCGGTGCCGGGTAGCCGCCCTGCTGCGGTTGCTGGGGCTGCTGCGGCGGAGGGTAACCGCCCTGCTGCGGCGGTGGCGGCGCGGGGAAACCGCCCTGCGGAGCGGCGTAGGGGCCGTAGCCGGGACCGGCCTGGCCGCCGCCCTGGACCGGCATCGGCGGCGCCTGGTGCGGCGGCGGGTTGACCCCGTCGGCCGTCCACAGCCCCTGCGCCTGCTGGGCCCGCGTGAAGTCCTCCGCGACCATCGCCGACAGGTTGAAGTACGCCTCGCGGGTCTTGGGCCGCATCATGTCGAGGTCGACCTCCGCGCCCGCGGCGAGGTGTTCGTCGAAGGGCACCACCTGGACACCGCGGCAGCGGGTCTGGAAGTGCGCCACGATGTCGTCGACCTTGATCATCTTGCCGGTCTCCCTGACCCCCGAGATGACCGTGATGCTCCGTGACACCAACTCCGCGTACCCGTGCGCCGACAGCCAGTCCAACGTGGTGCTCGCGCTGGACGCGCCGTCCACCGACGGCGTCGACACGATGATCAACTGGTCGGCCAGGTCGAGGACTCCGCGCATCGCGCTGTACAGCAGACCGGTGCCGGAGTCCGTGAGGATCACCGGGTACTGGCGGCCCAGCACGTCTATCGCCCGCCGGTAGTCCTCGTCGCTGAACGCCGTCGAGACCGCCGGGTCCACGTCGTTCGCGATGATCTCGAGCCCCGACGTCGCCTGCGAGGTGAACCGGCGGATGTCCATGTAGCTGTTGAGGTACGGGATCGCCTGTACGAGGTCGCGGATCGTCGCCCCCGTCTCGCGCCGCACCCGGCGGCCGAGGGTGCCCGCGTCCGGGTTGGCGTCGATCGCCAGGATCTTGTCCTGCCGCTCGGAGGCCAGCGTCGAGCCCAGCGCGGTCGTCGTGGTCGTCTTGCCCACGCCGCCCTTGAGGCTGATCACCGCGATCCGGTAGCACGACAGCACCGGCGTACGGATCAGCTCCAGCTTCCGCTGCCGCTCCGCCTCCTCCTTCTTGCCGCCGATCTTGAACCGCGACGGCTGCGCGTTCGCGCCCGCGCGCTTCGCCTTCGGCGGATTGCGCAGGAGCCGGTCCGACGACAGCTCCACGGCCGCCGTGTAACCGAGCGGCGTGCCGCCCTGCGTCGTGGGCTGCCGCTGGTCGGGCGTGACGGTGGGCCAGCCGCCCATCCGCGGGTCGGCCGGTGCCTGCGGCTGCGGCTGCGGCTGCGGAGGCTGCGGGGCCTGCTGCTGACCCTGCGGGTCGGGCCGCGCGGGCTGGTGCGGCTGGTGCGGCTGCCCCGGCTGCGGGAAGCCGTAACCGCCCTGCTGCGGCAGCGGCTGGAGCGGCGCCGCCTGGTCCTGGCCCGGCTGCGCGTGCTGCGGGAAGCCGTAACCGCTGCCCTGCGCGGGACCCGCGCCCTGCTGCGGCGCCACCGGCTCGTGCGGCAGTCCCGACGGTACGGGGCCCGCCGTGTACGGCTGCGTCCCGCCCTGCGGCGGCGCTCCGAAGCCGGTCGGCGCGGGCAGATTCCGCTCCGGGGCGTCCTGCGGCACCGCGTCGTTCGGCTCGGGCACCGCGTCCTGCGGCTCCGGTGCCCGCGGCGGCTGGACCTGAGCGGGCGCCGGGACCGGGGCGTGCGGCGCCGCGGGCGGCGGGAAGCCGTACCCCTGGCCCTGCGGCGCGTCCGGCGTCCCCGCGACCGGCGCGGGCGGCTGCGCTTGAGGGTGGGGCTGCGGCTGCGGCTGGGCGTAGCCGGTCGGCGGCACGGGCTGGCCCGGCTGCTGGACCGGACCCGGCTGCGCGGCGGCCGGGGGCTCCTGACGGGCCGGGAGGTTCACCGGCTGCCCTGTCGGCGGCGGGAAGCTGTGCAACGGCGGCGCCGCCGCAGGACCCGCGTTCCCCTGCTGCGCGGGCCCGGCGGGCGCCGCGGGCGGGAAGCCGTAACCCTGTTGCGGGGCAGGGGGGTTGGGGCCGCCGGGGTGCAGCGGCGCTGCCGGTGGTGCGGCGGGGGCGTCGGCTGCCGGGGGGAAGCCGTAGCCCTGTTGGGGTGCGGGCGGGTTGGGGCCGCCGGGGTGCAGGGGTGCTGCCGGTGGTGCGGCGGGGGCGTCGGCGGCGGGCGGGAAGCCGTAACCCTGTTGCGGGGCAGGGGGGTTGGGGCCGCCGGGGTGCAAGGGGGCGGCCGGAGGTGCCGCCTGAGCGTTGGCCGCCGGGGGATTGCCGTAACCCTGTTGGGGTGCGGGCGGGTTGGGGCCGCCGGGGTGCAGGGGCGCGGCGGGTGCGTCGGCGGCGGGCGGGAAACCGTACCCCTGTCGCGGGGCGGCCGGGGAACTGTCCGGGGCGGGGTGCGAGGGCTCCGCGCGCTCGAAGTCCGGGGGGAGCGGCGGTACGGGGCCGCGCGGTGCGCCGGGCGCCCACGGGAGGGCGTCCGCCGCGCCGGGCAGCGGCACCCAGACCGGGGCACGAGGCGCGGCCGGGGCCTCCTCGGCCTCGGGCTCCGACGGCTTCGCGGCAGCGGCAGGGGCAGGGGCAGCGGGCGCGGCGGGCTTGGCCTCCGCAGGCTCGTCATCGGCGGCGGACGAGGACGTAGAAGACGTAGAAGAGGACGTAGGAGAGGAGACGGCCGGCTCCGGCGGCTTCCGCTTGCCGGCCTCGCGCTCCTCCACCTCGCGCCGCAACGCGGCGGCGGAGAAGCGCACCGTGGCGTCGGGCGCGCCGTCCTCGCGGCCCCCGAAAGCGGGGAATCCCGAACCACCGGGCGTACCGGACCCCGACGCGGAAGCCCGTACCGGCTCCGGCTCGGACGTGGCCGCGGCCTCCGCCGCAGGCGCGGACTCGGGCTCCCGCTTCGCCGCACCTTCCGAGCGGTCCGAGCCGTCCGAACGGTCCGCGCCCGCCGACGCGCGCGCGGGCTCGCCCGCCGACTCGGCCGACGCGGCGCGCGGAACCGGGATCGACGGTACGGCCGCGGCCGACCAGGACGGTTCGGCCGCCGACGCCGAAGGGCCGGGCGTGGGCAGGGGCAGCGACGGCACGGCGGCGGCGGACCACGACGACTCCGACGACTCCGACGAACCCGCCGCGTCACCCGTCAGCCCCGCCCCCGGCTCGGAGCCGGGAACAGAAGCAGGGGAGGAACCCGCGGCACCCGTATCCGAGCGCCGGTCCGACCGCGCGCCCGTCTGCGGACCCGAGCCCGTGAAGGACCCCGAATCCGTGACAGGAACGGAACCGGAATCGGCGCCCGCGACGGAATCCGAGCCGCTGTCCGCCGCCTCATCGGCGTCGTCGGCGTCCGCGGAGCCGCCCGCGTCCCCCATGTACCAGGCGGGCGCCGCGTCGCCCAGGCTGAACTCACCCGTGTAGTCGGCGTCGCCCCGGTCCTCGACAGGGCCGGCCCCGCCCACGCGGCTGTCGTCCCGATCGCTGCTCACAATGCCTCCTGGTCTGCTGCTTCACCGTGTCCCCGCGACGAGTCCGGCCCGTAGAAAGCCGCTCGTCGGCGCGGGACACCGTCGCGGGACCGCACCGCTGCGCGCATACCCACGCATCCCATGTCCGATCCCCCTCCCCGTCAGGGGCAAGACTAATCGTCGGTAGCCTTCCGATGTCAGGCCCGCCCTCATGGGTCAGTGCCCCTCGCACACCACCCTCACGCGCCGGGCCGCGTCCCCGCCCGCGCCCGGAGATGACCCGCGGGTAAGCGGACCGCCGCGGGCTGGTACTCTGGGTGACGGTCACGTGTGTGTACACACCCCGTGATCCCGCGCCTCGCGAGTCAACGAAGCATCCCCCGCGATGAATACCGGGGGCGCTCGGAGGCCACTGACACCTGAGGAGTCCGTATGTCGCTCGACGTCGAGACGAAGAAGCAGATCATCGCCGAGTTCGGTACCAAGGAGGGCGACACGGGCTCCCCCGAGGTCCAGGTCGCTCTGCTCTCGCGCCGTATCTCGGACCTGACCGAGCACCTCAAGACCCACAAGCACGACCACCACTCGCGTCGTGGTCTGCTGATCCTGGTCGGCCAGCGCCGCCGTCTGCTGCAGTACCTGGCCAAGAAGGACATCACGCGCTTCCGTGAGCTCCGCGAGCGCCTCGGCATCCGTGCCGGCGCCGCGGGCGTTCGCTAAGACGCCGTGGAGGGGGAGCGGTACCCGCGAGTCGGGGCCGCTCCCCCTTTGCCGTATACGCGATACGCGCCGTGTACGGCAAAGCATCGCCGTAGTGGCCATATACGCGCCGAGCGACGAAGCGCGCACATGAAGTGCGTGATGTCTCCGTCGTCTGGTGCAATGGTTATCAAGTATGAGGAGGAGCGTCCTCCTGATCGCCGAACAGCCGGTCCTCGGTAGTGGCCTCCGGAAGACACACGCCCCGGAGGCTTCGATCGAAGACCGGCACCGGTAACAGGACGCCCCTCCACCGATGGCCCGCCAGGGAAACGCCCTGCGGGCATGGACGAGGAGAATCCCCATAGTGGAGAACGAGACCCACTACGCCGAAGCCGTTATCGACAACGGCACGTTCGGCACCCGCACCATCCGCTTCGAGACGGGCCGCCTGGCCCGTCAGGCCGCCGGCTCCGCCGTGGCCTACCTGGACGACGACACCATGGTGCTGTCGGCCACCAGCGCCTCGAAGCAGCCCAAGGAGCACTTCGACTTCTTCCCCCTCACGGTGGACGTCGAGGAGCGCATGTACGCGGCCGGCCGGATCCCCGGTTCCTTCTTCCGCCGCGAGGGCCGCCCCTCCGAGGACGCGATCCTCACCTGCCGGCTGATCGACCGCCCGCTGCGCCCGTCCTTCGTCAAGGGCCTGCGCAACGAGATCCAGGTCGTCTGCACGGTCATGGCGCTCAACCCCGACCACCTGTACGACGTGGTCGCGATCAACGCCGCCTCCTGCTCCACGCAGCTCGCGGGCCTGCCCTTCTCCGGCCCGATCGGCGGCGTCCGCGTCGCCCTCATCAAGGGCCAGTGGGTCGCGTTCCCGACCCACAGCGAGCTCGAGGACGCCGTCTTCGACATGGTCGTCGCGGGCCGCACCCTCGAGGACGGCGACGTCGCGATCATGATGGTGGAGGCCGAGGCCACCGCCAAGACGATCCAGCTCGTGGCGGGCGGCGCCGAGGCGCCGACAGAGGAGATCGTGGCCGCGGGCCTCGAAGCCGCCAAGCCGTTCATCCGGACGCTCTGCAAGGCGCAGTCCGAGCTGGCCGCCAAGGCCGCCAAGCCCACCGGCGAGTTCCCGATCTTCCTGGACTACCAGGAGGACGTGTTCGAGGCCCTGGAGTCCGCCGTCACCGGCGAGCTGGCCCAGGCGCTCACCATCCCCGGCAAGCAGGCCCGTGAGGCCGAGCTGGACCGCGTCAAGGGTCTGGCCGCCGAGAAGCTCCTCCCGCAGTTCGAGGGCCGCGAGAAGGAGATCTCCGCCGCGTACCGCTCGCTGACCAAGAAGCTGGTCCGCCAGCGCGTCATCAAGGACAAGGTCCGCATCGACGGCCGCGGCGTCACGGACATCCGTACGCTGGCCGCCGAGGTCGAGGCCATCCCGCGCGTGCACGGCTCCGCGCTGTTCGAGCGTGGCGAGACCCAGATCCTGGGCGTCACCACCCTCAACATGCTCCGCATGGAGCAGCAGCTCGACACCCTGGCGCCCGAGACCCGCAAGCGCTACATGCACAACTACAACTTCCCGCCGTACTCGGTCGGCGAGACCGGCCGCGTGGGCTCGCCCAAGCGCCGCGAGATCGGCCACGGCGCGCTCGCCGAGCGCGCCCTGATCCCGGTCCTGCCGACCCGCGAGGAGTTCCCCTACGCGATCCGTCAGGTCTCCGAGGCGCTCGGCTCCAACGGCTCCACGTCGATGGGCTCGGTCTGCGCCTCCACCATGTCGCTGCTGAACGCCGGTGTGCCGCTCAAGGCCCCCGTCGCCGGTATCGCCATGGGCCTGATCTCGCAGGAGATCGACGGCGAGACGCACTACGTGGCGCTCACCGACATCCTCGGCGCCGAGGACGCGTTCGGCGACATGGACTTCAAGGTCGCCGGCACGAAGAACTTCGTGACCGCGCTCCAGCTCGACACCAAGCTCGACGGCATCCCCGCCTCCGTGCTTGCCGCCGCGCTGAAGCAGGCCCGTGACGCCCGCCTCCACATCCTCGATGTGATGAACGAGGCCATCGACGTCCCGGACGAGATGTCCCCCAACGCCCCGCGGATCATCAGCATCAAGATCCCCGTGGACAAGATCGGCGAGGTCATCGGCCCCAAGGGCAAGATGATCAACCAGATCCAGGAGGACACCGGCGCCGACATCTCCATCGAGGACGACGGCACCGTGCTGATCGGCGCCACCGAGGGCTCGCAGGCCGAGGCGGCCCGCGCGGTGATCAACCAGATCGCCAACCCGACGATGCCCGAGGTCGGCGAGCGCTACCTGGGCACGGTCGTGAAGACGACCACCTTCGGCGCGTTCGTCTCGCTGATGCCCGGCAAGGACGGCCTGCTGCACATCTCGCAGATCCGTAAGCTCGCCGGCGGCAAGCGCGTCGAGAACGTCGAGGACGTTCTCGGTGTGGGCGCCAAGGTGCAGGTCGAGATCGCCGAGATCGACCAGCGCGGCAAGCTCTCGCTGATCCCGGTCATCGAGGGCGAAGACGACGCCGAGGACGCGAAGGACGAGTCGGAGAAGTGACGACCCGCTCCACCGCAGTGACGGCCCGCCCCTCCACCAAGGGGCGGGCCGTCCGCACGCGGACCCTCCTCCCGGGCACCGACGGCATCGGGACCGTACGGCGCAGCGTCCTGCCCGGCGGGCTGCGCGTCGTCACCGAGACGCTGCCCACCGTCCGTTCCGCCACCTTCGGCATCTGGGCGGCCGTCGGCTCCCGCGACGAGACCCCGGTGCTCAACGGCGCCACCCACTACCTGGAGCACCTGCTCTTCAAGGGCACGGAGCGCCGCAGCGCACTGGACATCTCCGCGGCCGTGGACGCGGTCGGCGGCGAGATGAACGCCTTCACGTCCAAGGAGTACACCTGCTACTACGCGCGGGTGCTCGACACCGATCTGCCGCTGGCCATCGACGTGGTCTGCGACATGCTCACCGGGTCGCTGATCCGCCAGGAGGACATCGACGCCGAACGCGGCGTCATCCTGGAGGAGATCGCGATGACCGAGGACGACCCGGGCGACCAGGTGCACGACCTGTTCACCACCGCGATGCTCGGCGACACCCCGCTCGGCCGCCCCGTCCTCGGCACCGTCGAGACCATCAACGCGCTCACCCGCGACCAGGTCGCCCGCTTCTACAAGCGGCACTACGACCCCACGCGGCTCGTCGTCGCCGCCGCGGGCAACGTCGACCACGCGGCCGTCGTCCGCCAGGTCCGCCGCGCCTTCGAGAACGCGGGCGCCCTGCACGACCCGGACGCCGTCCCGATGGCGCCGCGCTCCGGCAGCCGTACGCTCCGCGCCGCGGGCCACCTCGAACTGCTCGACCGGCGCACCGAGCAGGCCCATGTCGTCCTCGGCATGCCCGGCCTGTCGCGCAACGACGACCGGCGCTGGGCGCTCAGCGTGCTCAACACCGCGCTCGGCGGCGGCATGAGCTCCCGGCTCTTCCAGGAAGTGCGCGAGAAGCGCGGCCTGGCCTACTCGGTGTACTCCTACACCTCGTCCTTCGCGGACTGCGGCCTCTTCGGCGTCTACGCGGGCTGCCAGCCGCGCCGGGTGCCGGAAGTGCTCAAGATCTGCCGGGACGAGCTGCACCAGGTCGCGGAACACGGCCTGACCGACGAGGAGATCGGCCGCGCGATCGGCCAGCTCTCCGGCTCCACGGTGCTCGGTCTCGAGGACACCGGCGCGCTGATGAACCGGCTCGGCAAGAGCGAGCTGTGCTGGGGCGAGCAGTTGTCCGTCGACGACCTGCTCGGCCGGATCGCCGCGGTGACCCCGGACGACGTACGCGCGGTGGCCCGCGATGTACTGGGCCAGCGGCCGTCGCTGGCCGTCATAGGGCCGCTCAAGGAGAAGCAGAGCGCGCGCCTGCGCGAGGCGCTCGCGTAGCGGACCGGCTCGCGGGAGCCGCGGCGCGCGTGCCGTCAACCGATGTGAGATGCGAAGGACGAGGACAGGACAACGATGAGCAAGCTCCGTGTGGCCGTCATCGGCGCCAAGGGCCGGATCGGATCAGAGGCGGCACGCGCGGTCGAGGCGGCCGACGACCTCGACCTCGTCGCGGCGATCGACCGCGACGACCGGCTGGAGACACTGACCGAGTCCGGTACGCAGGTCGCCGTCGACCTGACGCACCCCGACGCCGTCATGGGCAATCTGGAGTTCTGCGTCGGCCACGGCATCCACGCCGTGGTCGGCACCACCGGCTGGACCCCGCAACGGCTCGACACCCTGCGCGGCCGGCTCGCCGCCTCGCCCGCCACCGGGGTGCTCATCGCGCCGAACTTCTCCATCGGCGCCGTCCTCACCATGCGCTTCGCCCAGCAGGCCGCCCGCTGGTTCGAGAGCGTCGAGGTCATCGAGCTGCACCACAACCGGAAGGCGGACGCCCCCAGCGGCACCGCCACCCGTACCGCACAGCTCATCGCCGCCGCCCGCGCGGAGGCGGGCCGCGCCCCGCAGGAGGACCCCACCACCCACGCCCTGGACGGCGCCCGCGGCGCGGACGTCGACGGCGTCCCGGTGCACTCGGTACGGCTGCGCGGCCTGCTCGCCCACCAGGAAGTGCTCTTCGGCGACACCGGCGAGACCCTCACCATCCGGCACGACTCGCTGCACCACAGCAGCTTCATGCCGGGCATCCTGCTCGCGGCCCGTACCGTGCCCGGTGTCCCCGGCCTCACCTTCGGCCTGGAACACTTCCTCTCGGACGACCACCGCGCGCTTCAGCCGGACGAGGGCTGACGCGGAGGACCGAACCGGAGGACGGAAACCGAAATGCGCGCCAAACTCAGCTACGCCGTGTCCGCGGTCGTGCTGGTCTTCTACTTCGTGCTGGTCGGCGACCGCGGGGTGCTGCTCATCGCGGACGGCCGCCCGGTCACCGTCGTCTTCGGCGTCGCCGTGCTCGTCCTGCCGCTGATCGGCGCCTGGTTCCTCTGGCACACCACCCAGTTCGCCCGCCACGCCGGACGGCTCGGCCGCGAACTGGAGGCCGAGGGCGGCCTGCCCGTGGACGAACTGGTCCGTACGCCCAGCGGCCGGATCGACCGCGACTCGGCCGACGCGGTGTTCGCCAAGCGGCAGGCCGAGACGGAGGCCGCGCCGGACGACTGGCGCAACTGGTTCCGGCTCGCCGTCGCGTACTTCGACGCACGCGACACCCCGCGGGCCCGCAAGGCGATGCAGCGGGCCATCGCGCTGCACGACGGGCGCGAGGTGCGCGAGCGGGTCTAGGCGGGCCGCGACCGGGCGCGACTCCTCATACGGGTGTGCCCGGTCGAATTCATCCGGCCGTGCACCCGGGAGGGTGAAGCTGAGCGCGGCTCAGCGCAGTTCGGCGGCCCAGCCCTCGATGGCGTCGGCGGCGAGGTCGAACGCCTCGACCCGGCCGAGGAAGTCCGCGTTGTGGTCGGTCAGCATCGGCCGCAGCGGACGGCCGCCGCGCCGGGTGATCACCAGCGCCTGCCCCTGCACACTGCGCGGCAGCCCCAGCACCCGCACGGGCTGCTGGGCCGTGCGCACCGAGACCACCTGGCTCCACGACACCGTCGAGGTGGAGAAGAACTCCACCTGGCGCAGGCCCTTCCCGCTCACCCACACACCCACGCGCAGCAGCCGCAGGGTGACCGCGATGATCACGAACGCCGAGAGCAGGCACGTGACGCCGCCCTGCCCGCTTCCCGCGGCGACCATGATCAGCGCGGCGAAGAGCAGGTACGAGGCGAAGACCAGCAGCAGCGCCGCGGTCGCGACCCGCCACGGTCCTGGACGGTAGGGCCGCATCCAGCGGTCCTGGTCGGCGTGCGGCAGCGCACGTCCGGGCGTGAACTCATCGACGAAGGCGGTGGTGGAATTGTGGGGGAGGGACACGCGGGGAATCCTCTTCGGGTTTCCGGCAGCTTCCGGCACGAGCGGGCTATGACGGGTGAGGCTAGCCGCCGTGCGGCGCCGCGGCTACCTCGGGTCGTCCGATCGGCCCTGGCCCGCCCGACGAACGCTGTCATACGGAGCGAATAGGCTGGCGCCGCACGGCAGAACAGCCGCCCGACCGCACACCGGCTCAACCGCACACCAGCTCAACCGCACAGCCGCCAAGCAGGAAGGACCTCGGGTGCCGACCGAGACCACCACCGGGACCACCGTCCCCGTCCAGTTCCGCGACGACGTGACCGTCGACCTCGTCAAGCACAGCGCCTCTGACGGCGACGTCCTGTGGGCGGCCCGGGTCTCCACCGCCGGAGAGCAGTCCCTCGAAGAGCTGACCAAGGACCCCGAGCGCTCCAAGGGCCTGATCAACTACCTGATGCGCGACCGCCACGGCAGCCCCTTCGAGCACAACTCCATGACCTTCTTCATCAGCGCCCCGATCTTCGTCTTCCGCGAGTTCATGCGCCACCGCGTCGGCTGGTCGTACAACGAGGAGTCCGGGCGTTACCGCGAGTTGCAGCCGGTGTTCTACGTGCCGGGACCCGAGCGGAAGCTGGTGCAGCAGGGGCGGCCGGGGAAGTACGAGTTCGTGCACGGCACCGCGGAGCAGCACGAGGCGGTGCGGGGGGCGATGGAGGAGTCGTACGCGCATTCGTACGCGGCGTACCAGGAGATGCTGGCGGCCGGGGTGGCCAGGGAAGTGGCGCGGGCGACGCTGCCGGTCGGGTTGTTCTCGTCGATGTACGCGACGTGCAACGCGCGCTCGCTGATGCACTTCCTGGGGCTGCGGACGCAGCACGAACTGGCGGCCACGCCGTCGTTCCCGCAGCGGGAGATCGAGATGGTGGGGGAGCGGATGGAGGCCGCGTGGGCGGGTCTGATGCCCCTGACACACGCGGCGTTCAACGCGAACGGCCGGGTGGCACCGTAACGGCCGGAACCGATCGGCGCGACCGCAGTCAAATGTCCGAAGTGTTCAGATTGCAGGCATTCGTGAAGTTCATCTAGGCTGCTGAAACGGACTCCGGCGTTGCTTGAACCCCCGAGCAGGCACCGCCGGAGTCCTTTGCGCAGGTCCCGAGGCTGCATGCCCGTACACACACCGAGTAGCGTGGACCCATGGCTCCGACCTCCACCCCCACGGCCCCCTTCGGGCGGGTCCTGACCGCAATGGTCACGCCGTTCACCGCGGACGGCGCCCTCGATCTCGACGGCGCGCAACGGCTCGCCGCCCACCTCGTGGACGCCGGGAACGACGGTCTCGTCGTCAACGGCACGACCGGGGAGTCGCCCACCACGAGCGACACGGAGAAAGCCCGGCTCGTACGGGCCGTCGTGGAAGCCGTCGGAGACCGCGCCTTCGTCGTCGCCGGAGCCGGCACCAACGACACCCGGCACAGCACGGAACTGGCCCGCCAGGCGGAAAGCGCCGGCGCCCACGCCCTGCTCGCGGTGACGCCGTACTACAACAAGCCCCCGCAGGAGGGCCTGTACCGGCACTTCACCGCCATCGCCGACGCCACCGGGCTGCCCGTCATGCTCTACGACATCCCCGGCCGCAGCGGCGTCCCCATCGACACCGAGACCATCGTCCGGCTGGCCGAACACCCCCGGATCGTCGCCAACAAGGACGCCAAGGGCGACCTCGGCGCCGCGAGCTGGGCGATGTCCCGCAGCGGCCTGGCCTGGTACTCGGGCGACGACATGCTCAATCTGCCGCTGCTCTCCATCGGAGCCGCCGGCTTCGTCTCCGTCGTCGGCCACCTGGTCTCCGCCGAACTGCGCGCGCTCCTCGACGCGTACACCAGCGGCGACGTCACCAAGGCCGCCGAGATCCACCAGCGACTGCTGCCGGTCTACACCGGCATGTTCCGCGCCCAGGGCGTCATCACCACCAAGACCGCCCTCGCGCTGCGCGGACTGCCCGCCGGTCCTCTCCGGCTCCCCCTCGTGGAGCTGGACCAGGGCGCCACCGAACAGCTCAGGAGGGATCTCGCCGCAGGCGGGGTAGACCTCTGACCAAAGACTTCACAACTTAATAGGTCCGAACACGCACAACCGCACAACCGAACGACTGCACAACCGCACAGCCGAAAGACCGCACAGCCGACGATGCGCACTGCCGCATACGCACGGAAAACACGATGTCACGCGCGCCGCGACCCAGGAGGGTCTGGCGGCGCGCGTGGTAGGGAGAGACTTTTGAGCCATCCGCACCCCGAACTCGGCCCCCCGCGGACCCTGCCCGACGGCGGCCTCCGGATCACCCCGCTCGGCGGCCTCGGAGAAATCGGCCGCAATATGACGGTCTTCGAATTCGGCGGCAAGCTGCTGATCGTCGACTGCGGAGTGCTCTTCCCCGAGGAAGAGCAGCCCGGCGTCGACCTGATCCTGCCGGACTTCACCTCCATCAGGGACCGCCTCGACGACGTCGTCGGCGTCATCCTGACCCACGGCCACGAGGACCACATCGGCGCCGTCCCCTTCCTCCTGCGGGAGAAGGACGACATCCCGCTGATCGGCTCCAAGCTGACCCTCGCCCTGATCGAGGCCAAGCTCCAGGAGCACCGCATCCGGCCGTACGTGCTGGAGGTCAAGGAGGGCGAGCGCGAGCGCATCGGCCCCTTCGACTGCGAATTCGTCGCCGTCAACCACTCCATCCCGGACGCGCTGGCCGTCGCCATCCGCACTCCGGCGGGCATGGTCGTCGTCACGGGCGACTTCAAGATGGACCAGCTCCCGCTGGACGGCCGCCTGACCGACCTGCCGACCTTCGCGCGGCTCGGCGAGGAAGGCATCGACCTGCTCCTCGCGGACTCCACCAACGCCGAGGTCCCCGGCTTCGTCGCACCCGAGCGGGACATCTCGCAGGTGCTCAGGCAGACCTTCGCCAAGGCGGACAAGCGGATCATCGTGGCGAGCTTCGCCAGCCACGTCCACCGCATCCAGCAGGTCCTGGACGCCGCGCACGAACGCGGCCGCAAGGTGGCCTTCGTCGGCCGCTCGATGGTCAGGAACATGGGCATCGCCCGAGACCTGGGCTACCTCAAGGTGCCCAGCGGTCTCGTCGTGGACGTCAAGGTCCTCGACGACCTGCCCGACGAGAAGGTCGTCCTCGTCTGCACCGGCTCCCAGGGCGAGCCCATGGCCGCCCTGTCCCGGATGGCGAACCGCGACCACCAGATCCGGATCGTCGAGGGCGACACCGTCATCCTCGCGTCCTCCCTCATCCCGGGCAACGAGAACGCGGTCTACCGCGTGATCAACGGCCTCACCCGATGGGGTGCCAACGTTGTCCACAAGGGCAACGCCAAGGTCCACGTCTCCGGCCATGCCTCGGCCGGCGAACTGCTGTACTTCTACAACATCTGCAAGCCGCGCAATCTGATGCCGATCCACGGCGAATGGCGACACCTGCGCGCCAACGCCGATCTCGGCCAGCTCACCGGCATCCCCAAGAACCGCTGCGTCATCGCGGAGGACGGCGTGGTCGTCGACCTCATCGACGGCGTCGCCAAAATCGCGGGCAAGGTCCAGGCCGGTTACGTGTACGTCGACGGTCTCTCCGTCGGCGACATCACGGAGTCGTCGCTGAAGGACCGCCGCATCCTCGGGGAAGAAGGCATCGTCTCGGTCTTCGTGGTGGTCGACTCGACCACCGGCAAGATCGTCGGCGGCCCGAACATCCATGCCCGCGGTTCGGGCATCGAGGACGACGCATTCGCCGCCGTCATCCCCAAGATCGAGGAGGGGCTGTCCCGTTCGGCCTCCGACGGGGTGATGGAAGCACGCCAGATCCAGCAGCTCATCCGCCGCTCGGTCGGCAAATGGGTCTCCGACACCTACCGTCGGCGACCGATGATCCTCCCTGTGGTGGTTGAGGTCTGACGCCTCGTCAACCACTGGACCAGGAGCGGGGGGGGGGGGGGGGGGGGGGGGGGGGGGGGGGGGGGGGGGGGGGGGAGGAAAAGGAGAAAAAACAGCAAAAAAAAAAGAGGAGAAGAGAGAGGG